>NZ_FQVU01000002.1:345815-691630 GCF_900129455.1 Jatrophihabitans endophyticus | reverse complement strand
TGCCGTTCACCCGGACGGTCAGCTTGTCGCGGGGGGAGACGTAGGACCAGACGTCGCGCAGGCGCAGCTGGAAGCCGCGGACCTCGCCCCAGTTGTGCCGGTCGTCCAACACGTCGGCGGCCCAGGCCGCGGCGATGTCGCGGTTGCCCGCGCGCAACGCGATGCGGACGGGGGCGGCCTGCGGGTCGACCGCGACCCAGCCCGCGACCCGGCCGTTGGAGAACTCCTCGACCAGCCCCGGCAGCCGCCGGCCGCGTGGAGCGGGTGCCGGCGTGCCACCGAGCCGGCGCGCCACGCGCTTGCGGGTGGTCCGGACCCGACGACGCACGGCGGCGGCGACGCGCGCCGTGGTGACTGCGCGATCGGACATCCTGCACACCTCGCAACTGGGGAAACGACCGTGTGGACCCTACTCGGGCCGGTGGGCGGCACCGGGTCACCGCCGCCGCGGCGCGTGTCCGCTCGTCGGGACCGGCGCCGTCCCCCCGGTAAGGTCTTCGCGGTGACGCAAACGTGACGTTCCGACTCACACGAGCCGGCAGCGCACCAGCAGGGGAGACGGACACCTCGTGGGAACCTTCGCCAGCGGCAGCCGGGGCACCATCACCGCCGTCATGCCGACCTACGGAGTCGCCGAGTACCTGCCGGAGTTCCTCGCCTCGATCGATCGGCAGTCCGGCGACCTGACGGGGGTCGAGTTCGTCTTCGTCGACGACGGATCGCCCGACGACTCCGCCGAGATCATCACGGACTGGATCGCGCAGCACCCCGCACTCGACGCGCGTCTGGTGCGCAAGGAGAACGGCGGGCTGTCCTCGGCCCGCAACGCCGGTCTCGACGTCGCCACCGGTGAGTGGGTCACGTTCCCGGATCCCGACGACTTCTTCAGCCCCGGCTACTGGGCGGCGATGACCACGTTCGTCCGCTCGCCCAAGGCCGACAAGGTCCACATCGTCGCCGGTCGCTTCATCTACTTCAACGAGGACACCGCCACCGAGAGCGACACCCATCCGCTGCGGTTCCGCTTCGACGAGGGCACGCGCGTCATCGACCTCGGCCGGCACCCCTACTTCATCCACGTGGCGGCCAACACCGGCCTGTTCCGCCGCGAGGTGATGCAGCAGTACGACCTGCGCTACGACGGCCGGATCCAGCCGGTGTGGGAGGACGGGCACCTCACCGCCCGTTACCTGAGCAAGTTCGAGCGGCCGCGGATCGCCATGATCGCCGAGGCCCAGTACTTCTACCGCCGGCGCTCGGACGGCAGCTCGCTGATGGACGGCCAGTGGCGCAATCCCGGCAAGTTCCTGAGCGTGCCCCGCGGCTGGCTCGACGCGTTGCGCATCGCGGCCGCCGAGCACGACGGCAGTGCGCCGCCGTGGATCCAGAACATGGTGCTGTACGACATCATGGGCTACTTCAAGCAGGAGCGGCGCAGCCCGTCGCCGACCGCCGCCGTGCCGCGCGACGTCAGCGACGGCTTCTTCGAGCTCCTCGCCGAGTGCCTCGAGCACATCGACGTCGACGCCGTCGACGCGTACCGGGTGACCCGCATCGACGTCGAGATCCGCAACGCGCTGCGGATGTACTTCAAGAAGTGCGACCCGCGACCCACCACCGTCTTCATCGACCGCATGGACAGCGGCCGCGGGCTCGTCCGGCTGCACTGGTTCTACACCGGCGACGCGCCGGTGGAGGAGTTCCGCGCCCGCGGCTTCACCGTCGCACCGGTATTCGCGAAGACGCGGCCGTGCTCGTTCTACGGCCGCACCCTGCTCACCGAGCGCGTCGTGTGGCTCCCCTCGGACGGTTCGCTGTCGGTCACCCTCGACGGCACGCGCGTCCCGTTGCGGGTGGGGCCGGTCGAGACGCGGGCCATGCTGGTCGGCCCCACCGCGATCCGGGCCGGTCTCGTCCCCGACCTCGACCGCGACCGCGACCGTCCGGAGCCCAAGCCGCGCCCGGCCGGGCTGCGTCCCGCTCTCGGTCGCCTCAAGCGCGACGGCCTCGAGCGGATCCGCGACCTGCGCGACGAGGAGCAGCGCGAGCAACGCCGCGCCGACAACACCGTCCGGCTGGCCGACACCCCGTACTTCCGCCGCAAGTTCGCGGGGGCGTGGCTGCTCATCGACCGTGACTCGCAGGCCAAGGACAACGCCGAGCACCTCTACCGGTGGTTGCGCGACAACCGCCCCGACGTCAACGCGTGGTTCGTGCTCGCGCGCGAGAGCAACGACTGGGACCGGCTCGCGAAGGACGGGTTCCGGCTGCTCGCGCACAAGTCGCGCGAGCACGAGATCGCGCTGCTCAACTGCGAGCACGTCGTGTCGTCCCAGATCGACGGGTACATCACGTCACCGCTGCCGGCACGACTGTTCGGCAAGGACCGCGTCAACACGTGGCACTACACGTTCCTGCAGCACGGCGTGACCAAGGACGACCTGTCCATCTGGATCAACCCCAAGCCCATCGAGCTCATGATCACCGCCACGCCCGCCGAGCGCGACGCGATCGTCGCGGACACCTCGCCCTACATCTGGGGCGACCACGAGGTCGCGCTCACCGGCTTCCCGCGTCACGACCGGCTGCACCGGCTCGCGACGGGGGAGGACGGTCGGGACCCCAAGCTGATCCTCGTCATGCCGACCTGGCGCCGCGGCCTCGTCCTCGACCAGGTGGCCGGGGGCAACGACCGGGCGCTGCGAGCGGACTTCTGGAGCTCCGAGTACGCCCGGCAGTGGCGGACGGTCATCGAGTCGCAGGAGCTGCACCGGCTCGCCGACGAGCACGGGTACCGCATCGCCTTCGTCCCGCACCCGAACATGCAGACCTACCTCGACAGCAGCCCGCTGCCGGACTGGGTCCAGGTGTACCGCTTCCGCGACGTCGACATCCAGCAGCTGCTGGCCAGGAGCGCGGCGCTCGTCACCGACTACTCCTCGATGGGCTTCGAGATGGCCTACATCGAGCGGCCAGTCGTGTACTTCCAGTTCGACCAGGAGGACTTCTTCGACGGCGGTCACGCCTACCGGCGCGGCACCTGGCGGTACGAGACGGACGGCTTCGGGCCGGTGACGACGCAGGCGGACGAGGCCGTGGCGGCCGTGGCGGCGGTCATGCGGCGTGACGGCGCCGCCGAGCCGGTCTACGCCGAGCGGATGCGCGACACCTTCCCGTTCCGGGACGGCCGGTGCTCGCAGCGGACGTACGACGCGATCGCGGCGATCACGAAGCGCATGCCCTACGACGAGCGCTACCTCAAGCTCGACCCGAAGTCCGTGCTCGACGGGCGCCCCGTCGCCGAGGAGTTGCAGCACTGAGGTCCCGCACCGGGCGGTCGGCCGGCCCGGCGCCTCAGACCCGCCGCAGCACGAGGCGGCACAGCTGCGGGTCCTCGCCCGGCACCGGCGACAGGCCCGTGCCCTCGCTGCGCTCGACGACGTCGGTGGCCATGCGGGCGCCGACCTCGGCCAGGAACGCGTCCCCGTCGAGGAAGCGACGCCGCGGACCGGTGCGGGCCTTGGGCAGGTCCTCGTCGGCGCGGGTGCGGAACTCCACCGCCAGCAGGTCCCCGGGGACGGTCACCCCGGCGAGCACGTCGAGCAGCGTCCGCTCGGTCTCCTCGTCGACGGCGTGCAGCACGAAGCGCAGCAGGTAGAGGACCGGGCCGGTCCCGTCGGGGCGTCGTGTCAGGGCCTGGGCGATCGCCTCGCGCAGGGCCGCCGCGTCGGCGAGGTCGACCTCGACCGCGTCGACCCGGCCGGCACGACCGGCCGCGCTGCCCCGCAGCAGGTCCAGCGCCGCAGGCGCCCGCTCCATCGCGGTCACCGAGCGCACGCCGGCGTCGGCGAAGGCCACCGCGTCCCGCCCGTCGCCGGCGCCGAGGTCGACGACGGTGGCCGGCAGGTCGGCCAGCGCCGTCAGCCGCCGCGCGAACGGCGACGGCTCCTGCATCGCGCTCCGGCTGTAGTGGTCCTGCCAGCGGATCTCCTCGACCATGTCCGGCGGCATGATCCCCGCCGGCGCCCGGTCGGTCCGGTCGAGGTACCACATGAAACCCGGCTTGGGGTCGCGCCAGTCCCGGCCGTACATGTGCTCGACGAGCCGCTCCGCCTGGCGTGGCACGACGCCGCGATGGCCGAGGAACTCGATCTCGTGCACGCCCTGCCACTCGTCGCGCGTGATCCGTCCCGGACCGGCGATCCCGAACGGGAAGCTCAGCCGGCCCTCGTCGTCGAAGTAGAGGTGGAACAGGTCGATGCGGGTGCCGGCCGCGTCGACGATGTGCAGGTGGGTCAGGAAGCTCTCGACCGCGTAGCCGGCGGCGACGAGCGCGAACGCGATGTCGCGCAGCTCGGCGGCCGCGGCGGCGCCGTCGGTGTGCCGGGAGACGTAGGCGCTGTCGAAGTCGAGGTCGTGACCGATGAAGCCCTGCTCGCGCACCGCGCCCAGCAGCGTGCCGTAGACGAAGAACGGGTCGTAGTCGTACCGGTCGGCCAGCAGCGCGCGGACCTCGCCGAAGAGCGCCAGGACATCGCGCTGCCACGCCGTGTCCACCGTCTTCGACAGCTGCAACCGACCGGTCTGACCGAAGATGTGGTCCGCGGCGAGGAGCTCGAACAGCTCGGTCACCGATCGCTCGCCGGCGGTCTCGGGCCGGGCGAGCATGCCCCGACGCGCGATGGGCAACGGCCGGCCGTCGAAGCAGACCGTGATGGCGTCGTCCGGCGACAGGAAGTCCCAGAGGTCCCGCAGCCAGAAGCGGAACGGCCGGACCACGCCCCAGTTGCGTCGGGAGTCGTCCGGCTCGCTCGACCAGGTCGCGGCGACCCGCTGCCCGTTGACCTCGAGCGTGACGCGACTGGCCGGCGCGTCGTCGGCGACCGCGACCCACCCGACGATGCGGTCCTGCTTGAACTGCTCGACCGCGCCCGGGACGCGACGGGGAGAGCCCGCGGCGGCGTCGGCCGGCGTCATGCGGGCACGTCGGCGGCGCGCAGGTCGGGCCCGCGTCCCTGCGCCTGCAGCTCGCGCAGCGTGCGCAGACCGTGCTTGCCGTTGCGCGGGGGCGCGAAGTACATGCCGTGGCCGACGATGGGCAGCGAGCGGCCGTTGACCCGCACCGTCACCTTGTGGTCGGTGCGCAGGTAGGGCCACAGCTCGCGCATGGCGAAGCCGAAGCCGACGGTGGGTGCCCACGCCTCGCGCTCGGCCGGCGCGACGGCGTCGGTCGCGGCGACCTCGGTGCCGTTGACCAGCAGCGCGACATGCACCGGGCCGCTGCCCGGCGGCGGGGCTATCCACCCCGTGACCCGCTCGCGGCCGAAGGACTCGACGAGCCCGGCCGGGGTGTGCTCGGCGGTCTCGGGTCGCGCCTGCGATGACGACGCCGTCATCGCCCGCCCGCGCCGCGCGAGCCTGTCGACACCGTCGCGGATGACGCCCCGGATCGACATGCCGGTCACGCTACCCCAGCGGTTCGGGCCTGCGACGACGCTGCGAACGAGGGTCCGGGAGCGCGCGCGATAGGGTCCAGGCGGCGGGCGGCGCACGGCGCGCACCACGGCGATCGGGACGGCGAGGCGGCTACGTGCGAGCGATTCTGCGAGGCGCGGCACGGCGCGGCAGCCACCGCGCCCGGCTCGCCGTGGGGCGTCGCTACCGCGTGTCGCTCGAACGCGATTCGCCCGAGTTGCGCGCCTACCTCCTGGTCGGCGCCACCCTGGCCCGCGCCGTCCGGCTGCGCGAGACGCTGCGGTCCGGTTCGTGGAGCTCGCTCGAGGACGTCACGCTCGCACTCTCGCGTCGGACGCACCGCGCACGACGGTCGGCGGCCGGCGAGCTGGAGCTGCGCGGCGCGGCCGTGAGCGGCGGCGGCGAGCTCAGCCTCTCCCTCGCCGGGCCCACCGACCGCTGTGCGGACGTGCACGCCGTCGCGTTCTCGACACCGACCGAGACCGTCGAGGTGGCGGCGTTCGCGGTCCCCGGCGACCGCGCCGTCCGGCTGGTGGCGCCGGTCCCGCCGGCGGTGCTCGCCGGCGCGACCGCGGAGCTGCGCGTCGTCACCGGGCGGCGCAGCGTCGACGTGTTCGTGACCTCGCGCGACACGCTGGCCGACCCGCCCGGTGCGCCGGCACGGCTCGCCCTCGCCCGCGACGGCCGACTGCGACTGCTCGGCGCGCTCTCCGGAGGTCCCTTCGTCGCACACTCGCTCGCGCCGGGGTTGCGCACGCTCGAGATCGGCTGGGACGGCACGGGCGAGGCCGCCCTGCGCCTGGACGGTGCCGACGGCGAACGGGTCGAGCTGGCCGGCACCGTCGGCGCGGACGGGCGACGGCGCGTGTCGGTCCCGCTGGGCGATCTCGTGCGCGCCCACCCGGTCCGGTGGCTGGCCGCCGTCGGGGGGTCCGCCGCCGGGACGTGGACGCCGCTGCGTCAGCCGCTCGACGCGCGACCGCTGCACGAGGACACCGCCGCCTTCCTCGTGCGCACCGACGACGGCGTGGCCGACGTCGCCACCGGTTACGCCGAGGACAACGTGCTGCGGATCAGCACGGGCCCGCCGCGATGAGCCGGCCGAGGCTCACCTGGATCGCCGAGTCGCTGCGACCCAACGGCGCGCTGACGATGACCCGCCGGCGTATGCACGCCCTGCGGACCGTGGCCACCAGCCGCCTCGTCGTCCTGTCGCGCGACCCCGCCACCCGCGCCCAGGACGCCTCGCCGTACCGGGGCGTCCACGCGCTGGCCGGATTGTCGGGGGAGGCGCTGGTCGCGCGGGCGGACGTCGTGATGACCACCTCCGCGCGCAGCCTCGCCTCGGCCACCGCCCGCCGACACGGCGGCATGCGCATCGTCCACTTCCTGCACGGCAACGCGATGTCCGCCCTGCGCAACGAGCTGTTCCTCCGCTCGATCCCGGCGGCCAGCCGGGTCGTCGTCCCCCTCTCGATCGACCCGGTCGCGTTCGCCCGCGACGCGGGCATCGCCGCCCACCGCGTGGTCGCGTGCGACGACTTCGTGCTCCCGCAGGACGCACCCCTCGCGACGGCGCTCGCGCCCGTCGTCCTCGCCGTGGGTCAGGTGACGACCGACACGACGCTGGTCGACGTGGTGGAGGCGTTCCGCCTGGCGCTGCCCGGCCTCGCCGGCTGGCAGCTGCGCATCGTCGGCGCGGGCGGCGGGACCCGGCTGCTCACCCAGGCGATCGAGGACGCGGGTCTCGTGGGACGCGCGATCCTGCTCGGTGCCCGCCACGACCTGCCGACCCACTACCTCGACGCCGGCCTGGTGGTCCGGACGCAGCCCAACGACGCGAACGGACTGTCGGTCCTCGAGGCGCTGGCCGCCGGCGTGCCCGTGCTGGGCGCCGCCACCGTGCCTGCCGTGCAACGGCTCGTCCGCCACGGCGAGACCGGCTGGGTGCTCGAGCGCAATGAACCCGACGCCATCGCCGAGGCGCTGCTCGCGGCGTGCGACGATCCGGTGCGCGCCGGCATGGCCGCGGCCGTCCGCGCGCAGCGACCGGTGTCGCCCGTGGAACGCGACGCCGACATCGCCCGCCTGATCGCCGAGGTGATGGCCGAACGACCACCCGCAGCGGAGGTGCACACGAGGTGACCGGGACGAACCACGACACCGGCGACGTCGGCAACCACGGTGGCGGTGACCACGGCGGTGTCGACCGCGACGTCGTCACCGTCGACGGCTTCGCGTACCGGCGCGTCGACCGGCTCACCCCGCGGGAGGCCCGCAACGACCTCGCCGACGACGTCCTGGCCGCCCTCGCCGACGCCGGTGTCCGCGGCTTCGTGGTCAAGCCCATCATCGAGCCCGGCATGCACCGCGGCATCCGCATCGGCGTGCCGCCCGGCGGTCGCCACGACGCGCTGCGGGCCCTCGCCCGGCTCGCGGGCCCCGCCGTGCACTACCAGGAGCGGTACCCGCGCGCGCTGGCGCCGCAGGCGGTCCGCCCCCTCACGCCGGAGTCGATGAGCGCGCTGCCGAGCCACTGCGGCTCGCTGCTGCTGGCCCGGTTCTGGTCAGTCGCCGGCGGCAGTCTGCTCTACGGCCTCGAGTACGCCGTCGGCATCGAGTTCTGGACCGTCAGCGAGACCGACCCGCACGTCGTGCTGGCCTCGCGGCGGAACGCGGCGGCGGTGGAGACGAGCGACGACCTGCTCGCGGACGCCACCATCACCGTCGACGGCCGGAGCCGGCCGTCCATCGCCCTGTTCGACCGCGCGATGCTCGGCGAGGCGACGTTCGAGGTCGACGCCGTCTACACCTGGGTCGACGGCGACGACCCGGCCTGGCGGGAGCGCATGCTGCGGGCTCGCGCGGACTCCGAGGGCGTCGAGTACCACCCCGAGTCGTTGGCGGTGAACCGCTTCCTGAGCCGTGACGAGCTGCGCTACTCGCTGCGCTCGCTGGCGATGTACGCCCCGTGGATCCGGCGGATCTTCCTCGTCACCGACCAGCAGGTACCCGCGTGGCTGGACCCGGACGACGATCGCATCACCGTCGTCGACCACCGCGACATCTACACCGACCCGAGCGTGCTGCCCGTCTTCAACTCGAGCGCGATCATCACCCAGCTGCACCACATCGAGGGCCTGGCCGAGCACTACCTGTACCTGAACGACGACATCTTCCTCGGCCGGGACGTGCGACCGGAGAACTTCTGGTTCGGCAACGGGATCACGAAGATGTTCCCGAGCCGGCTGACCCGCCCGTTCGGTGCGGCGCACAGCGAGGACGCGCCGCACTTCAACATCTCGAAGAACATCCGGACCGTGCTCGAGCGCGACCTCGACGTGTCGATCTCGAACTCGATCCGTCACACGCCCTACCCGCAGGTGCGCTCGGTGAACTACGAGCTGGAGGAGCGCTTCGCCGCGGAGCTGCGCGCCACCGCCGGGCACCGCTTCCGGCACCACACCGACATCGCGCAGGACCAGCTCTTCCACTACTACGCCCAGGCCACGGCGCGCGCGGTGCCGGTGCCGCGGACCGAGTTCACCTACGAGTACGTCAACGTGGGCGTCGCCCGGTCGGTGCACCGGCTGCGCCGCATCCTGCGCGGCCGTGACATCGACACCATCTGCCTCAACGACGCGCCGGAGCCGGGCGAGGAGCCGCTCGACGACACCGTCGTCGCGGAGTTCCTGGCCGACTACTACCCGCTGGCCGCCCCCTGGGAGCGTGCCGACGGGTGACCGGCGGCGCTCAGCCCCGGCGGGCGATGACGCGGTACAGCTGCGGGTCCTCGCCCTTGTAGGGCGAGAAGCCGTTGCCCTCCTGCTCGAGCAGCGGGGTGAAGCCGTAGGTCTCGCGCAGCGAGCGACCGAAGGCCGGCCCGTTCTGGAAGCGCCGGTAGTGGTTGCCGTGCACCTTGGCGATCGTCTCGTCCCGGTCGGTGCGGAACTCGGCGGCGATGTAGTCGCCCGGCCGCGAGCACTCGGCGACGACGCCCATCAGCACCTTCTGCACGTCCTCGGGGATCGAGTGCAGGAAGAAGCGCAGGTAGAACGTCATTGGCGCGTCCCCGCCGCGAGCCGCCTGCAGCGTCTGGCGCAGCAGCGCCGCGTCGCCGACGTCGCACGCGCTGAAGGACAGCGTGCCGCCGTAGCCCATCTGCTCGGCCTTCCTGGTGGCCTGCCGGACGCCCACGTGCGAACGGTCGAGCCCGGTGACCCGCGCCCGGCCGCCGCCGGCGAAGGCGTAGGAGTCGCGCCCGTCGCCGCAGCCGATGTCGACCACCGTGTCGGGGACGTCGGTGCGCGACTGCACGAGCTGCTGGAACGTCGACCCGGTGGTGTAGACGGTGCGGGCGTAGAAGTCGGCCCAGTAGATCTCCTCGACGACCGGCGCGGGCAGGAACCCGTCGCTGGCCTGCGCGGTGCGCTCGGTCGCCCAGCTGAAGCCCGGGTTCGGGGTGCGCCAGTCGGGGCCGTAGACGTGCTCGAGGACGGTGTCGGCACCGCTCGGCACGAGCGCCTTGGCGCCGGCGAAGTCGACCTCCTCGGTCGTGTTCCACGGCGCGAGCGTCCCGCTGCCGGCGACGCCGTGCGGGAACTGCACCGTCCCGCTCTCGTCGACGTAGAGGTGGTACAGGTTCACGAGCACGCCCGGCTGGTCGGGCACGGTGATCTTCAACGACGTGGGGCGGGCGTGGACGCCGAGGCCGGCGTCGATGAGGGCGAAGCCGATGTCGCGCAGGTCGCGTGCCGCGGCCGCGGCGTCGCGGTGCGACGACACGAAGGCGGCGTCGAAGTCGAGGTCGTGGCCGATGAAGCCGCCCTCGCGCACGGCGCCGAGCAGCGTGCCGTACGCCAGCACGGCGTCGTAGCCGAAGGCCTCGGCCAGGTAGGCGCGCACCCGGCCGTAGAGCTCCAGCACCCCGCCCTGCCAGGCGGTGTCGAGCGTCTTGGACAGCTGCAGCGCGCCGGTGCGGCTGAACACCTCGCCCGCGGCGAGACGCTGGGCCAGATCGGCGGGCGTGCGCGTGCCGGCGGCGTCGGGCACGTGCACCATGCCGCTGCCGGCGATCGGCAGGGCGCGCGTCCCCACTCGCACCGACAACCGGTTGCCGGGGCCGACGAAGTCCCACAGGTCGGCGAGCGCGAAGGAGAACTGCCGGGCGGTGCCGCTCACGTGGCGCTCGGCCGGGTCCGCGGCGAACGCCGCGTCCACCTCGGTGCCGTCGACGTGCAGCGTGACGCGCGTGGGCTCGGCGTCGGGCGAGACCTCGACCCACCCGCTGACGGTGTCGCGGTCGAAGGTCTCGACGAGACCGTTGCTGCCGACGGGCCCGGCGTGCGTGCTGGTCATGGTGGTGGCTGCCTCTTTCGGACTCGCGGTTCCGGACTCAATGACGGCTCTGGCACGTCTCGTCGGCGCCCCGCGGGCCCGGTCTGGCCGGGCCCGCACCGAGCGCTGCGCGGCGACGTGCGGCCTGAACGCTACCGAACCGCGTTTCGGACGACCCGGCGTACGGCCGGTAACCTGCGGGCGAACGGCACGGTGAGAGGAGGTTGCGCATGGCGGGCCGGCTGAACCACCCACGCCTGCTCGGCCGCTTCCCCGAACCCATGCGTCAACGCGCGCAGCGACTCCAGCACCGCGAGACCCCCTGGTTGACGCGGCCGGTCTCCCGTGGGGTCGGCCGGGGGGTCACCCCCCAGTCGGTGACCTCGTTCGCCGCGCACGAGGTCCGCGCCGAGGTCGCCGCCGCCGTCGTGGACGCCCTGACGCACCGCGACGTCCCCCACGCCCTCGTGCCCGGTCCCCACCGCACCGTGCGCCAGGTCGCGGTCGCCGCCGCCGACCGCGAGGCGGCGATGGCCGCGCTCGACAGCGCCCTCGCCGGCCCGGGATGGGTCGTCGAGCCGGCGGGCAGCCGCCGCCACCGCGCCCCCGTCGTCACCGTGCACCGGGTCCTGGCCGCGCCCGGCGGCCAGGTGCTGTGCGGGGACGACACCAGCTGCGAGATCGGCTTCTGGCCGCTCGTGACCGACGCCGGCACGTGCCGCACCGAGGGCGGCGAGCACCGGCCCGGCACGCTGCTCGCCCCGTCGCGCAACGGCGTCGCCGCCTACCTGACGCCCGAGACCTGGGCTCGGGCCACGTCGTCGACCCCCCACTGGGTCGTCGCCGACCCGCGGCCCGACGCCTTCGAGGTCACCGAGCCGATCGACATCGTCTACACGTGGGTCGACGGCGACGACCCGGCGTGGCAGGCGAGGCGCTCCGCCTACGCCCCCGGCAGCGACCTCAACGCCTCGGCCGCCCATGCCTCGCGCTACGCCAGCCGCGACGAGCTGCGGTACTCGCTGCGTTCGGTGGCGATGTACGCGAGCTGGGTGCGGACCGTCTTCGTCGTCACCGACGACCAGGTGCCGAAGTGGCTCGACACCACCCACCCGAAGATCCAGGTGGTCGACCACCGCGACATCTTCCCCGACCACGCGGCGCTGCCCGTGTTCAACAGTCACGCCATCGAGTCGCGGCTGCACCACATCGAGGGCCTCGCCGAGCACTACCTCTACCTCAACGACGACATGTTCTTCGGCCGGCCGGTGGAGCCCGAGCTGTTCTTCCTCGGCAACGGGCTGCAGAAGGTGTTCCTGTCCAAGGACACCATCGACCTCGACCCGCCGACGGCCCGCGACCTGCCGGCGATCACCGCGGCGAAGAACCAGCGCGACCTCCTCGAGCACGACTTCGGGCTGACCGTGCGCCGTAAGTACCAGCACGCCGCGCACCCGCAGCTGCGCAGCGTCCTGGCCGAGATGGAGCGGCGCCACCCGGAGCTGTTCGAGGCGGTCGCCCGATCGCGCTTCCGGCACCCGGCCGACCACTCGATCCCGTCGTCGCTGCAGCAGTCCTACGCGCTCGCGCTCGGCCGGGCCGTCCCCGGCGAGTGGACCTACCAGTACCAGGACATCGGCCGGGCCACGACGCCGCGCGCACTCGACGGAGTGCTGCGCCGCCGGCCGCAGTCGTTCTGCCTCAACGACATGGGCACCGAGGAGATCGACCCGGTGGTCGCCGAGGAGGCGCTGACGCGGTTCTTCGGCGAGTACTTCCCCCTCCAGGCGCCCTGGGAGATCCCCGGCGAATGAGCGCGCCGGTGTGAGCCAGCGTGCTCGCCGCGCGAGCTTGCCGGGCTCCCGGAACGGGGACGGCTAGATTCGGGGTATGTCCGCCGCCCCCGACGACGCCGCCGACGCCGCGGACGCCTCCGGTGTCGGGTCGTCCCCGGCACCGCCGCCGACGGTCACCGTGATCATGACGGCGCTGGAGGAGGAGAAGCACCTCACCGCGGCCGTCGAGAGCGTCTTCACGCAGGACTACGACGGCCCGCTGGACCTCGTCGTCGCCGTCGGGCCCTCCCGCGACAGCACCCGCGCCCTGGCCGATCGGCTGGCCCGCGAGCACGCCGACCGGATGCAGGTCGTCGACAACCCCACCGGCCGGACGCCCGCCGGGCTGAACCGGGCCATCGCCGCCATCGGCCCCGGCACCACCGTCGTCGTGCGCACCGACGGGCACGCGACGCTGCCGCCGTCCTACGTCCGCACCGCGGTGGACGTCCTGCAGCGCACCGGCGCGGCGAACGTGGGCGGGATGATGGTCCCGGAGGGCTCCACCACCTTCGAGCGCGCCGTCGCCCGGGCGATGTCCGAGCCGATCGGGCTCGGCTCGGTGCCCTTCCACGTCGGCGGGGAGGCCGGCCCGGCCGACACCGTCTACCTGGGTGTGTTCACCCGCTCCGTCCTGGACAAGACCGGCGGCTTCGACGAGCACTTCGCCCGCGCGCAGGACTGGGAGCTCAACCACCGCATCCGCGACCTCGGCGAGACGGTGTGGTTCGACCCGCGGCTGCAGGTCACGTACCGGCCGCGGCCCAACCTGCGCCGGCTCGCCACGCAGTTCCACGGCTCGGGACGCTGGCGATGGCAGATCATCCGCGCCTACCCGGCCACCGCCAGCGCCCGCTACCTCGCCGCCCCCGGGACGACGTTCGTGCTCGGGGCCGCCGCGGCCACGCTGATCGGCAACGCCGCCACACGACGCAACCGGGTGGTCGGCGCGATCGCCGGCGCGGCACCGGCCGGCTACCTCGCCGTCGTCCTCGGCGGCGCCGCCCGCAGCCGCCGCGGTCTCTCCCGCGGCGCGAGTGCCTGGTACCCGGCCGTGCTCGTCACCATGCACCTGTCGTGGGGCAGCGGGTTCCTCGCCGAGATGTTCTCGGACGCGGTGACGGCGGCCCGCGGTCGACGCCGGCGGGTGCCGGTCGGAGGAGGACGATGACCGGGTCGGCCATGACGTGCATCACGCTCCCAGGGCCGGCGGCCCGATGAGGCAGCAGGTCGCGATCCTCGCGGCCGGGCGCGGTACCCGGCTCGGGCGACCGCACCCGAAGCCGCTGACCCCCCTCGCCGACGGCAGCACCATCCTCGGCGGCCAGCTGGCCAAGGTGGCCGAGACCTTCGGGGATCCGCAGGTCTACGTCGTCGTCGGCTTCAAGCTGGAGATGATCCTCGAGGCGCACCCCGGGGCGGTGTTCGTCTACAACGAGGCCTACGACGAGACCAACACCTCGCAGAGCCTGCGCCGGGCCCTCGCCGCCACGAACGACGGCGGCGTGCTGTGGATGAACGGAGACGTGGTGTTCGACCGGGCCCTGCTGGCTCTTACGATTCCGCTCATCGATGCACAGCAGTCCTTCGTCGCCGTCAACACCGCGAGTGTCGCCGACGAAGAGGTGAAGTACACGGTCGACGAAGAGGGTTGGATTCGCGAGTTGTCCAAGACGGTGACCGGCGGCCTGGGCGAGGCCGTCGGCGTCAACTACGTGTCGGCGGCGGACAAGCCGGTGCTGCTGCGTCGGCTCGCCGAGGTGGCCGACCAGGACTACTTCGAGCGCGGCATCGAGCTCGCCATCGAGCACGACCGCATGCGCGTCGCCGCCCTGGACATCTCCGCCCTGGACGCCGTCGAGGTCGACACCCCCGACGACCTCGTGCGCGCCAACCGCTCGCTGCGCACCCACGGCGGCCCGGCATGACCGCGGCCAGCCTGTACAGCCGTCCCGAGGGGTTCACCTCCGGGTCCGGGCGCGCGACCGCCGTCCAGCGGATCAAGCGGGTGGCCCAGTACCGGCGCATCCTCACCCTGCTGGTGCGCCGCGACCTCAAGGTCCGCTACGCCGGGTCGGCGCTCGGCTACGTGTGGACGGTGCTCGACCCGCTGCTGATGAGCGCCGTCTACTGGTTCATCTTCGTCAAGGTGTTCGGGCGCAACGTGCCCGGCGAGAACCCCTACATCATGTTCCTGGTCATGGGGCAGCTGATGTGGGCCTGGTTCAACGGCGGCGTCACCGGGGCGGCCCGTGCCCTGCGTTCCGAGTCGCAGATGGTGCGCTCCAGCAACGTGCCCCGCGAGCTCTGGGTGCTGCGCTCGATCTGCTCCAAGGCCGTCGAGTACTTCCTGAGTCTGCCGGTGGTCGTCATCTTCGCGCTCGTCTACACGAAGAAGCCCACGTGGCACATCCTGCTGCTGCCGCTGTCGTGGGTGATGATGTTCGTGCTGCTGGCCGGTCTCGGGCTGCTGCTCGCGCCGATCAACATCCTGGTGCGCGACACCGAGAAGGTCATCCCGATCGTGCTGCGGCTGCTGTTCTACATGTCGCCGATCATCTACAGCATCGACACGGTGGCCAAGAAGCTGCACGGCTTCACGTTCATCTACCACATCAACCCGGTGGTGGGCCCGATCTCCATGGCCCGCGCGACGTTCTTCCCGTCCGAGTTCCGCTGGCCCATCATCTGGCACTCCGCGATCATCTGCGTCGGCATCTTCGTCCTCGGCCTGTTCACCTTCGGACGCCTGGAGCGCCAGGTGCTCAAGGAGGTCTGAGCGTGAGCGAACTCGACATCCCCCCGGCGGCGCCGGGCGAGCCGCTGATCTCGCTGCGCGACGTCGGCATCCAGTTCTCCCGCGGCCGCCGCCGGCACCGCAGCATCCGCGAGCTGATCACGAAGGGCTCGACCGGCACCCGCACCGACGAGTTCTGGCCGTTCCGCCACGTCTCGTTCGACATCCACCGCGGCGAGGCGATCGGCGTCGTCGGGCGCAACGGCCAGGGCAAGTCGACGTTGCTGAGCCTGCTCGCGGGCGTGCTCATCCCCGACGAGGGCACCGTCGACGTCCGCGCCGGGGTGGCGCCCCTCATCGCCATCACCGGCGGCTTCGCCGGTGACCTCACCGCGCGCGAGAACATCTCGCTGGTGGCGGGCCTGCACGGCATGAGCGACGAGCAGATCGCCGAGAGCTTCGACGAGATCGTCGACTTCGCCGAGATGCGCGACTTCCTGGACACGCCCTACAAGCACTTCTCGTCGGGCATGAAGGTGCGGCTCGCGTTCTCGGTCGTCTCGCGGCTGCGCGAGCCCATCATGCTGGTCGACGAGGTGCTCGCGGTGGGTGACGCCGCGTTCCGCAAGAAGTGCTTCACCCGCATCCAGTGGCTGCTCGAGGAGGGGCAGACGCTGTTCCTCGTCTCGCACTCCGCGGGCAACCTGCGCCGGTTCTGCGAGCGGGGCCTGTACCTCGAGGGCGGCGAGCTGCGCGCCGACGGCCCGATCGAGGACGTCATCAAGCAGTACCAGGTCGACACCGACACCTACAACGACCCGGATCTGAACACCGAGGCCGACGATTCCGACGACGTCGCCTGAGCCGGTGGACGCCGACCGGCCCCGCGTCGCGGTCTGGCGCAACGCCTGGCTGGCCGGGTCGGAGACGTTCGTCCGCGACCAGGTCGCCGCGATGCGGCGCTGGGAGCCGGTCCGCTTCGGCCTGCGGGCGGTGGCCGAGCCGCTCACCCCGGCCGACCGCACATTGCTCGGCCCCTCGCGCCACCACGAGCTGCGCCTCGAGCTCACCGGCTCGATCGGCCTGCGCCGCCGCGCGGCGGCCTTCCTGCGCGAGCGACAGGTCCGCCTCGTCCACGCCCACTTCGGGCTGGACGCGACGTCCGCCCGGCCGGTGGCGGCCCGGCTCGGCGTCCCCCTCGTCGCGACCTGCCACGGCTACGACGTCACCAAGCTGACGCGGCTGCCGCCGCCGATGGGGTGGGAGTACCGGCGCCGGCTGCGGCAGGCGTTCGACTCCGCCGGCGCCCTCGTCGCCGTGTCGCGCTTCATCGCCGAGCGGATGGCCGCGCTGGGCGCCGATCCCGACCGCATCCGCATCCTGCCCATCGGCATCGACACCCGCGGGGTGCGCGACACCGATCCGCTGCCCGATCCCGCGCGGCGGCGCGGCGTCGCGTTCGTCGGCCGGCTCGTCCCCAAGAAGGGCGTCACCGAGCTGCTGCAGACCTGGGGCGCGCTACCCGCGTCACTGCGCGCCCAGCATCCGCTGCGCATCGTGGGCGAGGGTCCGCTGCACGCGGAGCTGGCTGCCGCGGCCGCCGCGGTGGACGGCCCGGTCGAGCTGCTGGGGTACCGCTCGTCGGCCGAGGTCGCCGACGTCCTCGCCCGGAGCGCGGTCTACCTGCAGCCGTCGCGCACCGCGGCCGACGGTGACGCCGAGGGCTTCGGCATGGTCTACCTCGAGGCCGCGCTGCAGGGCCTGCCGTCGGTGGCCTACGCGCACGGCGGGGTCACCGACGCGGTGAGCGACGGCGTCACCGGGCTGCTGGCGCCCGAGGGCGACCACGCCGCCCTCCATGCCAATCTCGAGCAGCTGCTCACCGACCCGGCCCTCGCGGGTCGGCTCGGCGCCGCGGGGCGGCACCGCGTCCTCACCGAGTTCGACGTCGTGACCTGCACCGCCGCGCTGGAGCGGCTCTACGACGAGGTCGCCGGCTCCCGCTGAGCCGGCAGGCCCAGGTCGTCGCCGAAGAGGTCGACGGCCAGCTGCGCGAGCTCGGCGAGCATCCGGTCGGCACGCCGCCCCGGCGCGACGTCGATCAGCTCGATCCGCTCGGCGCACGCGCGCCGGCCGGCCGCGTGCCACACCCGGCCGGTCGCGACGTCGGCGAAGAAGTCGTCGGCGTCGCCGGCGTCGAGCAGCAGGCCGCCCGCGGCCACGCCGAGGTCGGGCCGGTTGAGCCCGCGCTCCCGGCGGTAGGTCTCGAGATCGGGCACGTACAGCCCGATCGAGATGTCGCGGTCGAGCAGGTCCAGCCAGCCGCTTGAGTAGTCCGAGAGCAGGCCGGCCGCCTGGCCCAGCAGCTCGTAGAGCGTCATCCCGGCCCGGTCGACGTCGTCGTCGGTGAGCACGCGCACGCCCAGGGAGGTGAACAGCTCGCTGTCCAGGCGGTGCGGCTTGGCCACGAGCTGCACGCCGTGGCGGGTGGCGGCGGCGGCGAACGCGGCACCCGCCGCGGCCGTCAACGGTTCCCCCTCGTGCAGCCCCACGAGCCCGGCGCTGCGCGAGCTGCGGAACGTCGGCAGCCACACGACCAGCGGCCGGGCCGGGTCGAGCCCCAGGCCGGCGAGCCGGCCCCGGTCCCGGGCGGCGGCCACGACGTCCTGGCGCGGGTTCCCGGCGACGAGGCGGGTGTCGGCGCCGAGGCTGAGGGCGCGGATCGCCTCGTGACCCCACAGCGGCGAGGACGCCGAGTGGGCCTGCGCGCCGATGCGCTGCGCGAAGTTCGCGTTGGCGTTCCACTTGGGGCCGGTGCCGTGCCAGAGGTTGACGTGCAGCCGGCGACCCACCGGGCGGGGGGAGTCGTAGAGGCCGTGCGTGTAGCAGACGAGCTCGGCGCGGACGAAGGTCCGGAACGTGGCGAGACCGCGTTTCGGCACCACCCGGACGCGGTCGGCCGGCCGGCCGACCAACGCCGCCACGCGATCCAGCGCGACCCTCGCCCGGGCCGGGTCGTTCGCGACGAGCACGACCGCGCCGGGGTAGCGATCGGCGAGCGCCACCGCGGTGACGAGCGAGTTCTCCTCGGTGTCGGGCAGGCCGGCGACCAGGGCGAGCCGGCGCGGGCGGGTCACCCGCATGAGCCCCCGCGCGACCGGCACCGCGACCGCGCGGCGCACCGACTTGCGCAGCACGCCCAGGCTCGGCCGGCGCCACGGGACGGTGGCGCGCGGGTTCGCCCGCAGCAGGCTCTCGGGGACGTACACCAGCGCGAGGTACAGCGCGCCCGCCGGCAGCAGCCAACCCAGCTGGTCGGTCGCGGCGCCGGCGACGAGCACGGCCAGCCGGACGAGCCACCCCCCGCCGGCGCGGGCCACCCAGCGCGGCACCGGGGTGCGCCCACCGCGTGCGCGGTAGAACACGTCGTAACGGTGCCAGGCCACCACGAACGCCCAGGCGAAGGCCCACGACAGCGCGTCCCGGTCGGCCAGCAGCGGACCGAGCAGCAGCATCCCGCCCTCGGCCGCCGTCACGAGCAGCGGCAGCACCCACGCCGTCGGACGGCGGGCGGGCCGGCCGCGGTCGAGCAGCCCGTCGTCGCGCAGCGCCGCGACGACGCGGCCCGGGCCGGGCGGCAGCGGGGTGCGGCGGCGCGGGTTGGTCAGCGTGCGGAGCGCCCAGCCGGCGAGCACCCAGGCCAGCCCCGCCCCCACGAGCGTCAGGTAGGCGACGAGGGCGACGGCCGGGCCGCCCACGACCGTCCCCACCAGCAGCCCGACCGACAGCACCAGCCAGCGCTCGCCGATCTGCATGTGGATCGCCTGCTTGACCCAGTGCACCGGGCCGCGGCCGGTGGGCGTCCCGAGCCGGTCGCCGGAGCTCGCGGCGGCCGGGGGCGCGGTGCCGTCGGCGAACGGCCGGGTGTCGGGCGCCGCGCGTCGCCAGAGCGCGAGGACGGTGTCGGCGAACGCGTAGTCGGCCATGTGCCGGGTCAGCTGCAGCCCGATCGCCGCGACCGCCAGCGGCCAGAGATCGCTGCCGGCGACGGCCACGGCGGCGAGCACCGCGTACTCCTTCACCCGGTCGGTCGCGAGGTCGAGCCACGCGCCGAAGCTGCTGAACCGCCGCGTCGAGCGGGCGATCTCGCCGTCGACGCAGTCGAGGACGAGCGACACCTGCAGCAGCAGCGCGCCGGCCACGACCGTCCCGACGTTCCCGGCGGCGATCAGCCCCGCGGCCGTCAGCGCCAGCAGGAACCCGACGACCGTCACCTGGTTGGGGGTCAGCCCGGCACGCACCGCTCGGCGCGACACCCGACGGCTGATCGGGCGCAGCACGAACGTCGACCAGACCCCGTCGCCGCTACGCGACGCCTGCCGCCACGCGAGGTCGTCCTCGTCGAGGGCCTGCGCGGTCGGGAGCGCGTCGGGGGTACGGGCGCCGACGTACGGCTCGGCCGGGACCGCGGTGACAGGCAGGCCGGCGCGCACGAGCGCCACGACCGCGAGCTGCGCCCCGTCGCCCTCCCACCTCGCGCCGACGGTCGCCGCCTCGTCCCACGCCGCCGCCGCGGTGGCGACGTCCGCCGCCGTCACGGCGACCGTCGCCAACGACGTGTGGGTGGCGGCCGGGCCGAGTTCGTGCCGGGCGCTCGCCGCGCCGACGACGACCGCTCCCGCGCACCGGACCCCGTCGGCCGGCCCGGGTGCCGCGGCCGACACCAGCAGCCGGTCGGTGGCGCGCGGGTCGTCGAGGACGTCGAGGACGAGCCGGTCGGACGCGACGAGGTCACCGGGCACGACCGCGATCCCCTCCCCGTTCTCGGCCGCGCGGCGCGCGAGGTCGGCGAGGGCCCGCAGGACGACGGCGGGCGGAGCTGCGGGCACCGGGGTCACGCGGGCGCGGACGCGGTCGGGGAGCCGGTCGAGCTGGGCACGCAGCCGAGGCCGCGTCGCGGGCCCGCCGCCGACGAGAGCGACGATCACCGGGGCGCGGTCACGTCAGCACGAGGGGCGTCCGGCACAGCGGACGATGATTCCACAGCGTGTCGGCGTGCCCGGTCCGGTGCGGCCCCAGCTGGGGAAAAGCCCTACTCGCTGGTAGGACATGAGCATGGACATCCTCAAGCTTGCCGGCCAGGCGCTGGAGCGCGCGGGACTCGAGACGCGTTTCGCGGCGACGCTGCTGCAGGCCCGCGGCGCCGGGGTGGCCATGACCCCGCCGCACAAGCTGCTGCGGGTCGCCCGCGACGTCGAGGCCTACGGGCCGGCCGGTGCCGCGGTCTCCCTCGCGGCGGCGAGCTTCGGCGGCCGGGCCGCGATCCGCGACGAGATCGGCGACATCTCCTTCGCCGAGCTCGACGAGCAGAGCAACGCGCTCGCCAACGCCCTGCACACGCAGGGCGTCGAGCCCCGGGACGGTTTCGGGATCATGTGCCGCAACCACCGTGGGCTGTGGCTGGCGCTCTTCGCCGGGGCGAAGCTCGGCGCCAAGACGCTGCTGCTCAACACCGACTTCGCCGGACCGCAGCTCAAGGACGTCTGCGAGCGCGAGGGCGTCAAGGCCCTGATCCACGACGAGGAGTTCGCCGACGTCGCGAACGACGTCGACCTGCCCGGCGGGAAGTACGTGGCCTGGCACGACGGCGACACCACCGACGACACGCTGCTCGGCCTGATCCGCGCCGGTGACCCGGGGCGGCCGCCCCGGCCGTCGGCCAAGCAGAAGATCGTGCTGCTCACCAGCGGCACCACCGGCACCCCGAAGGGCGCCCCCCGCGACATGGGCCTGTCGCTCGCGCTGCCGGGCGGCTACCTGTCCCGCATCCCGCTGCGGGCCGGGCGCACCGTCGTCCTCAGCGCGCCGGGGTTCCACGCCTGGGGGCTGCTGTCGTCCATGCTCGCGCTGGGGTTGGGCAACACCGTCGTCACGGCCCGCAAGACCGACCCCGCGTTCACGCTGCGCGCGCTCGAGGAGAACGCCGCCGACACCCTCGTCACCGTCCCCATCCTGCTGTCTCGGCTGCTGGAGGAGGGCGAGGACGAGCTGGCCGGGCGCGATCTCGCCGCGTTGCGGGTGATCGCGGTGTCCGGTTCCGCGCTGCCCGCCGAGCTCGCGACCCGCACGATGGACCTCCTCGGCGACATCGTCTACAACCTCTACGGCTCGACCGAGGTCGCCTACGCCGCCATCGCGACGCCGGCGGACCTGCGGGCCGCGCCGGGCACCGTCGGCCGGCCGCCCACCGGCACGTCGATCACGCTGCTCGACGACGATGACCACGAGGTCGCACCGGGCGAGTCCGGGCGCATCTTCGTGGGCAGTTCGATGCAGTTCGAGGGCTACACCGGCGGCGGGACGAAGGACGTGGTCGCGGGGAAGATGTCCACCGGCGACATCGGCCACTTCGACGACGACGGCCGGCTGTTCGTCGACGGCCGCGACGACGACATGATCGTCTCCGGCGGCGAGAACGTCTTCCCCGCCGAGGTCGAGGAGCTGCTCGCCACCTACGACGGCGTCGCCGAGGCGGCCGTCCTCGGGGTGGACGACGAGAAGTACGGCAAGCGGCTACGCGGCTACGTCGTCCTGGACGCCGGCGCGGACGTCGACGAGCAGACGCTCAAGGATCACGTGAAGAGCAACCTCGCCCGCTACAAGGTCCCCCGCGAGATCGTCTTCATCGACGAGATGCCCCGCAACCCCGCCGGCAAGGTCGTCAAACGCGACCTCCCCGACCCCGACTGACTCGCCCCGCCCCGCCCCGCCCCGCCCCGCCGACTGGCGACTTGTCCCGTCGACTGGCGGCTTGTCCCGTCGACTGGCGACCTATCCGCCGACTGGCGACCTATACCTCGCCAGTCGGCCCGGATGTCGCCAGTCGACGTCGCAACTCGCCAGTCGTCGTCGGCCCGGACGTCGGCAGCCGACGTCGCAACTCGCCAGTCGACGTCGCAACTCGCCAGTCGGCGTCGCAACTCGCTAGTCGGCGTCGCAACTCGCCAGTCGGCGTCGCACGTGGCCACTCGCCACCGCGTCATCGCTGCCACGGATCACGCCGGCCGAGCAGGGCTGCGCACTCCATCCGGAGCCGCCGGACGCGCGTTGCCACCTGGTCCGGTCGACCGAAGACCTCCGCCGGACCGAACTCGGCCGTGCGCCACCCACCGCGCATCTCGACGTCCATCTCTCGCGTGATGTCGCGCCGCATTCGGCGGACCGCGGCGTGGTCCGCTCCCTGGTACTCGAGGGCGAGCTTGACGTCGTCGTAGCTCAGATCGGGTTCGGCGAGCCATTCCCCGATGTCGCTGAAGATCGGGATGTTGACCTCGGGCCTCGGCAGCCCGCTCGTCACGATGGCGTATCGCAGGTGGCTCTCCGGACGGGACCGCGACCGCCCGTCGAGGTAGGGCAGCACACTGCGTGCCCGGACCACGCCCCGACGCCGGACGGCGCGCCCGACCATCTCCACCAGGTCGGCGACGCCGGTGGGGCCGCGCAGTACGGAATCGCCGAGGGCGACCAGGTCGGCGGAGCCCAGTCGCGCGGCGAGGTCGACCCATGCCCTGGCCTCGGTGACGACAGGCAAGGCTGCGAACGTCGTCACCTCGTCCGGACGCAGGTGCTGCCGACGGGCACGGATCTCGGGTCGGATGCTGTGCGGACGTGCCTCGAGTTCGTCCTGTCCGCAGTGCACGATCACCTCGATCGGCAGGGTCGGGTCGGTGAGCCACGGCGGCAGCCACAGTCCACGCAGTTGGGTCGCGGTCACGCCGGCGACGACCGAATCCGGTGGGCACACGCTCAGCAGCGCCGCCGCCCTGCCGGCCAGATCCGCGACGGCGGCCGGGTCCCGCCACACACCGCGGGACACGCGCACGAGTGAGGTCATGGCAGGCAGCATGGGCCGCGGCGCGTCGTCGCGCGGCGGCGCGTCGTCCGGGCTGTGGACGATGTCGGGCCGTCCACAGCGATCAGGCCGCGGCCTTGACACGTCGACTGGCGACTTCCCGGTTCGACTGGCGAGATGCGCGTCGACTGGAGGCCTATAGGTCGCCAGTCGACGCCTAAGCCGCCAGTCGACAGGGACAGGCCGGGTCGGACAGGCCGGGTCGGACAGGCCGGGTCGGACAGGGCGAGCGGGAGAGCGGGCGAGCGGAGGGGCAGGTCAGTCCGGGAGAGCGGCGACGATCGCGTCGGTTACCTCGTCGGCGCTGCGGTCGGCGTCGATGGTGTGCAGCAGGCCGCGCTCGCGGTAGTGCTCGACCAGCGGCTTGGTCGCCTCGTCGAAGACACGCAGCCGGTTGCGCACAGTCTCCTCGTTGTCGTCGGCGCGGCCCTCGGTCCGCGCGCGGGCGAGGATGCGGCGCATCAGCTCGTCGCGGGGGACGTCGAGGTAGATGACGGCGTCCGGCGCGGCGTCGGAGTCCTCGGCGAGCTTGCGTGCCTCCTCGGCCTGCTCGACCGAACGCGGGAAGCCGTCGAGCAGGTAGCCGTCGGCGGCGGCCGCCGCGACGACGCGGGGCATCACGAGCTGGATGATCTTGTCGTCGGGGACGAGGTCGCCGCGCCGCATGAGGTCGCCGACCTCGCGACCGAGCGGCGTGCCCTGCTCGACCTCGGCGCGCAGCAGATCACCGGCGGCGAGGTGCTCGAGCCCGAGGCGGTGCGCGAGCCGTTCGCCCTGCGTTCCCTTGCCGGAACCCGGCGGTCCGATGAGCAGGACGTTCATGGGTCCACCTTCGCATCCCGGACGGAAAACAGTGCCACCGGGCCGGGCCGTGACCGGTTGGCCGAGCGGACACCCGCTGGTCACCCGGGTGGTGCAGACTGCGCGGGACCACCCGTACCGCCCGTCGGCACCGATACCCGACGATCTCCGCCCGAACCCGGAGGAAACCGTGCGCCCCACTCCGATCCGCATCGCGAGCACCGTCGCCGCGACCACCCTGGCCGCCGGCTGCGTCGGCCTGCTGGCCACCGCTCCCGCCGGCGCGGCCGGCCCGGACGACCCCGGCCCGCTGCGCATCCACGACATCCAGGGCGCCGGCTGGCTCTCGCCGCAGAACGGCAAGACCGTCGGCAACGTGCCCGGCGTGGTGACCGCCGTCCGGGCGACCGGGAGCTCGAAGGGCTTCTGGATCCAGGACCCGAGCCCCGACGACGACCCGGCCACCAGCGAGGGCGTCCTCGTCTACACCGGCTCGACTCCCACGGTCCACGCGGGCGACTCGGTCCTCGTCTCGGGCAAGGTGAGCGACTACTACACGCTCGGCAGCGGCGAGTCGCTCAGCAGCACGGCCAGCCTCTCGGTCACCGAGATCACCGGACCCACCGTGCGGACGCTCGCCACCGGCACCGCGCTGCCCGCGCCCGTCGTGCTCGGCCCCGACACCGTCCCCGACACCTACGCACCGGACCTCGGCGGCGGCAACATCGAGAAGACCACCCTCACCCCGACGCGGTCGGCGCTCGACTACTACGAGTCGATCGAGGGCATGCGCGTGCAGGTGGACGATGCCCGCGTCGTCGGCCCGTCCAACCAGTACGGCGAGCAGTACGTGACGACCAAGCCGGCCAAGGCGACGAGCTACCGGGGCGGCACGCTGCTGCGCGGGGACAACAAGACGCCGTCGGGACGTCTCGAGGTCGCCACCCTCGACGGCAGCAAACTGGGTCTGGACGTGGGGGACGAGCTGCGCGGCGCGACCACCGGCGTCATCGACTGGTCCACCTTCGGCGGGTACGTCCTCGAGGCCGACTCGCTCGGCACGACCGTCCACCGCGACCTGCCGCCGGTGACGGCCACGGCCGGCGGCAAGCGGCAGCTCTCGATCGCGACCTACAACGTCGAGAACCTCGCCCCCGGCGACTCCGACGCCAAGTACGCCGCACTCGCCAAGGGCGTCGTCGCCAACCTCGCGAAGCCCGACATCGTCGCGCTCGAGGAGATCCAGGACGACTCCGGCGCCACCGACGACGGCACCGTGACGGCCGGCACGACGCTCGACAAGCTCACCACGGCGATCCGCGCCGCGGGGGGCCCGGCGTACCGGTACCGCGAGATCGACCCGACCGACGACGCGGACGGCGGCCAGCCCGGCGGCAACATCCGCGTGGCCTTCCTCTTCGACCCGACCCGCGTCACGTTCGTCGACCGCGGCTCGTCGCGCACCGACCGCACCACCACGGGCACGAGCGTGACGAAGCGCGCCGGCCAGGCCTCGCTCACGCTCTCGCCCGGTCGCATCGACCCGCAGAACCCGGTCTGGCAGGACAGCCGCAAGCCACTGGCCGGCGAGTTCCGCTTCCGCGGGCAGCCAGTCATCGTTGTCGCCAACCACTGGAACTCCAAGGGCGGCGACCAGAACGCCGACGGCCGCTTCCAGTTCCCGAAGCAGACCTCGCGGCTGCAACGCTCGGGTCAGGCCCAGGTCGTGCACGACTTCGTGCAGCGCGTGCTGGCGCAGCAGAAGCGGGCGCGCGTCGTCGTCGTGGGCGACCTGAACGACTACCAGTTCAGCCCGGCGCTCGCCTCGCTGCGCACCGGGACCGCCGACGGCAGCGGTACCTCGATCCTCACCGACCTCATCACGACGCTGCCGGCCCGCGAGCAGTACACCTACGTCTACAACGGCATCTCGCAGGTGCTCGACCACATCCTGGTCTCGCCCGCGCTGCGGCGTTACGACTACCAGGTGGTCCACGTCAACGCCGAGTACAGCAGCCAGGTCAGCGACCACGACCCGCAGGTCGTCGACCTGACGCCGTGAGCGCGCGGCCCTGCGCCCGCCCCGCGTCCCAGGGCAGGATGGCCCGATGGACATGACGGGTTGGGTGCAGGGCCAGGTGTTCGTGCAGACGGTCGACGAGAAGGAGGTCACCGCGGTGACCGACTTCCTGACCGCGCAGGGCCTCACCTTCCAGGTGCTGACGCTGAGCGAGCGGATGGTCGTCGACGAGGTCGACCCGGCGGCCGCGGTGTCGACCGACCGTTTCAGCATCGCCGTCCACGTCGGCGGTTTCCCGCAGGTGGTCGCACCGGTGCTCGACGACCTCGTCCGTCGCGTCCACGGCGGCGGGTGGGAGCCGGCCACGCCGGGTGCGCCCGACATCCCGTGAGGACGTCCGAGGTGGCTACCGAGCGTGAGCATCCCGCCCGCCACCCGGCGGGACGGGACGTGACGCGCGTCGCTCCCGGCGCGACCCGACGGCCGTTTGACCCCAGCAAATCGGACGTATCCGGCGCTCCCGCAAGCGTTTTCGAATTACATCCGAGTAGTTAGCCTCGTAACGCTTGACTTCACACGGGACACACGTGCATTGTTGTTCCTGTCAGCACGAACCGGCCCCCATAAAGCCCGGCAGACAGGTTGACGGACGACCGAAGTGACCAGGTGAATCCCCCGCTCACCGACGCACTTCGCCGGTCTCGAGCCCGCTTCGACGAATCCCCCGCTTGTCGAAACGAGTACCCGATGGGACCACAGCAGACCCCCGGTGAATCCCCCGCTCACCGGGGGTTTGCGCTGTCCGGGGGCTTTTTTCGCGCCTACCGTTAATCCGCGGGCGCCGTGGGCATACTCGTTGCGAAGTCTCAGCTTCGCGGTGCGCGTCCTCGCCGCTGCAATGCTCGGAGCTGGGCCGGCGTGAGGTCCGCTTCGGACCGCTCGTCCCGATCTTGGTCGGCAACGACCGACCGGTCGGTCTGTTGGGTCGAATCCTGCCCGTCCGCGCCGGCCTCGTCACCCTCGGTGCGCGGAATCGTCACTTTGCCCGATTCCAGGTCGATGCGCTTGCCACCGGAGTTGTCGCCCAGCTGCTCGCGGGTGGACTGCAGCCGCCGCTTCTCCTCGTCCATGTGGCGCTTGGCCGGGTTGAACAGGACGTCGAGGCCCCACTGGGTCATGCGGCCTCCTCGGGGTGGGGGACGGGTCGCGGCCGCGTCACGGAGCGGATGGAGATCGCGGCACTCGGGCCACGGTGTGGGCCGCGTGTGGCGCGCCCGGCACTCATGGCATCGAGACTACGTCGTGCGTAGCCTCGGACGCATGCTGTTCTCCCGGGCCAAGACCCAGCTCGTCGAACCGGAGCGGGCACTGCGCGGCCGCGACCACTACGAGTTCCCGGTGCCCGACACGCACTACGTCAACGGCAACCCGATCAAGCCCCCGTTCCCCGAGGGCTACCAGCAGGCCGTCTTCGGTTCCGGCTGCTTCTGGGGGGTCGAGGAGATCTTCTGGGAGCTCCCGGGCGTGTGGACGACGGCCGTCGGCTACTGCGGCGGCATCACCGGGCACCCCGACTACGAGGAGGTCTGCTCGGGGCTCACCGGGCACACCGAGGCCGTCCTCGTCGTCTTCGACCCCGAGCAGGTGTCCTACGCCCAGCTCGTCGCGAGGTTCTTCGAGATCCACGACCCCACCCAGGGCATGCGTCAGGGCAACGACATCGGCACCCAGTACCGCTCGGGCATCTACTGGACCGACGAGGGCCAGCGCGAGACCGCCGAGCGGGCCAAGCGCGTCTTCGGCGAGACGCTCGCCGAGCTGGGCTACGGCACCGTGACGACCGAGATCGCCCCGCTGCGCGAGTTCTACTACGCCGAGGCCTACCACCAGCAGTACCTCGCCAAGAACCCGAACGGCTACCGCTGCCACAGCACGACCGGCATCTCCTTCCCCCTGGCCAAGCTGGGGTAGTCCGGTGCCCGAGCTGCCCGAGGTCGAGGCCCTCGCCACCTTCCTGCGCGAGCGCGCCGTCGGCCGGTCGGTGGTCCGGGCCGACGCGGTCGCCATCAGCGCGGTGAAGACCTTCGACCCTCCGCTGCACACCCTGGCCGGCGCCTACGTCGTCGACGCCGAGCGCCACGGCAAGTTCCTCGCTCTGGTCGTGGCCTCCGAAGCCGCCGGCGAGATGCTGCACCTGGTCACCCATCTGTCACGAGCGGGCTGGCTGCACTGGCGCGAGTCGCTGCCTGCCGCGCCGCCCCGCCCCGGCGGGAAGGGGCCGATCGCGTTCCGGCTGCACCTCGCCCCGGAGTTCCCCGAGGGCCCCACCAGCGGCTTCGACCTCACCGAGGCCGGCACGCAGAAGCGGCTCGCGGTGTACCTCGTCCGCGACCCGCTCGACGTGCCGGGCATCGCGCGCCTCGGCCCGGACGCCCTCACCGTGACCCGTGACGAGCTCGCGACGCTGTTGGCGGCCCAGCGCGCGCAGCTCAAGCGCGCGCTCACCGACCAGACCGTCCTCGCCGGCGTCGGCAACGCCTACTCCGACGAGATCCTGCACACCGCGCGCCTCTCGCCGTTCAAGAACGCCGGCAAGCTCACCGACGACGAGCTCACCCGACTCCACGACGCGATGGGCCACGTGCTGACCGACGCGGTGGCGCGCTCCGTCGGGCAGCGGGCGGCCACGCTGAAGTCCGAGAAGCGCAGCGGGCTGCGTGTCCACGCGCGGGCCGGCCTGCCGTGCCCCGTCTGCGGTGACACCGTGCGCGAGGTCTCCTTCGCCGATCGCGCCTTCCAGTACTGCCCCACCTGCCAGACCGAGGGCCGCACGCTCGCCGACCGGCGGTTGTCCAAGCTCATCAAGTGAGCGCGTCCTAGACTCGGGTGGCGTGATGCCCAGCGACGTCCCCTCCGTCCGCGTCCCCGATCTCCCCGCCGACGCCGTCGTGCTCGACGTCCGCGAGGACGCCGAATGGTCGGCCGGCCACATCGACGGCGCGCTGCACGTCCCGATGAACCAGGTGCCGCAACGGCTGAACTACGACCCCGGGCCGCTGACGCCCGACGCCCGCATCGTGGTGGTGTGCAAGGTCGGTGGCCGGTCGGCGCAGGTGACGGCCTGGCTGCGGCACCAGGGCTACGACGCGGTGAACCTCGAGGGCGGCATGCTCGCCTGGGACGCCGCGGGACGGCCGATGACCGCCGAGGGCCCCAGCGCCCCGATGGTCGCCTGAGTCGTTCGACCGGACGTCACCGATCGTCCACCAGGACCAGCCACCATGGCCGCTGTGAGACCGCGCACCCGTCCGGCTGCCCTTGCCGCGCCCGCGCGCCCCATGATCGTGGCGCATCGCGGCGCGTCGTCGACGGTCGCCGAGCACACGCTCGCCGCCTACGAGGTCGCGATCGACGGCGGCGCCGACGCGCTCGAGTGCGACGTGCGCATGACTCGCGACGGCCACCTGGTCTGCGTCCACGACCGGACGGTCAACCGCACCTCCGACAGCCGGGGCGTCGTCAGCGACCTCGACCTGTCCGCGCTGGACCAAATGGACTTCTCGTCCTGGCACGGCACGCTGCCCGACTCCGCCGACCAGCTCGTCGCCGACAACCCCTACCTCGCCGGGGTGAGCCCGGACCGGCTCGAGGGCGGCGGCGTGCTGACCCTCGAGCTGCTGCTCGGGCTCGTACGTGACGCCGGCCGCGACGTGCGGCTGCTCATCGAGACCAAGCACCCCACCCGCTACGCGGGACTGGTGGAGCGCACGCTCGTGGACGTGCTCGCCCGCTTCGGGTTGGCCGGCCGACCGGGGCCGCCCGCCTCACTGCGGCAACCGGCCGATCCCGACAGCCCGGTCGTGGTCATGAGCTTCGCCCCCACCGCCGTGCGTCGCGTGAAGCTGCTCGCCCCGGACGTCCCGACCGTCCTGCTGCTCGATCGCTTCCTGCCGCTGCGCCGCGATGGGCTGCTGCCCACCGGCGTGACCATCGCCGGACCCGGGCTCCACCTGCTGCGCGAGGACCCAGGTTACGTCGAGCGCGCGCACGCGCGCGGCCACCCGGTGTACGTCTGGACGGTGGACCGGCCCGCCGACGTCGACTTCGTCCTCGACCTCGGTGTCGACACCGTCATCACCGACCGGCCCGTCGAGGTCGCGGCGCACATCGCCCGCAGCGTCGGCTGAGAGCCCGCGCGCGACCGGGTTAGCGCGTGCGAGGCCTCGGGAACAGTCGAGACGACAGCCGAGAAGCCGAGCGAAGGACGTGGACGTGGGCATGCTCCTCGTGCGCCACGACCCCACCAGCGCCTCGGTCGTCCGGCGCGAGATCGCGGCCGACCTGTCGGCCCGGGCGATCACCCCGGACTCCGTCGACGACGTCGTGCTCGTGGCCAGCGAGCTCGTGGGCAACGCCGTCCGCCACGTCGACGACCCGGCCGACCTCGACATCGCGTGGGACGTCGACGACAGCACCGTACTGGTGCGGGTCCGCGACACCGGCTCCGAGGACCCGCACCTGCAGCACGTGGGCGCCGAGGCCACCGGGGGTCGTGGGCTGGCCATCGTGTCGGCGCTCGCCCTGGAATGGGGCGTCCAACGCGTGGGCCACGGCAAGCAGGTGTGGGCACGCGTGCCGATCCGGCAGGCCATCTGAACGCCTGCCGGCGACCGCTACCCGGCCAGCCCTCGCAGCACCCGCAGCGCGACCGACAGGGTCGCGAGGTCGACCACGTCACGCGACAGCGCCGCCGTCACCGTCTCGCGGGCCCGCTCGACCCGTTCGGTGTTCCGGTCCGCCCACTCGTCGATCCGCTCCTCGGCACTGGCGTCGTCGTCGGTCGAACGTAGGACGGCGGTGGTGAGCGCCGAGAGCGCGGCGTAGACGTCGTGGCGCGCCGCGGCCCGCGCGAGCGTCGACCACCGGTCGTCGCGCGGCAACCGCGTGACCTTAGTGAGCACCTCGTCGACGCTGAGCCGTTCGGAGAGCGCGAAGTGCAGCTCGGCCACCTGCCGGGCGGGTGAACCGGTCGCCTGCGCGATCTCGACCACGTCCAGCAGCAGGAAGGCGCTCAACAGCTCCGAGACGCGCAGCGCAAGCTCCTCGGGCAGCCCGAGCTCGCTCAGCGACTGGGCGTCCTCGTACAGCGTCTGACGCTCGGCCCCGCGCATGAGATCGGGACAGTGCGCGCCGAGGCTGCGCACGACCGATTCGTAGCGCTCGATCTCGGCCGCGACGTCGGAGATCGGGAACCGCACGTCGACCAGCCAGCGGGTCGCGCGGTCGATCAGCCGCCGGATCTCCTTGTACGCGGCGTGCTGGGCGCTCGTCGGCACCACGTTGTCCAGCGCCTCGACGTCGGCCCACAGCCGCGGCAGGTCGAAGACGCGGCGCACGACGGCGTACGCGCGGGTGATCTGCGCCGTGTCGACGCCGGTCTCCTCGATGGCGCGGTGGACGAACGTCGTCCCGCACCGGTTGATCATGTCGTTGACGACGACCGTCGTGATGATCTCCCGCTTCAACGGGTGGGACGAGAGCAGGTCGGCGAAGCGCTCCGCGATCGCCGGTGGGAAGTAGCCGGCCAGCGTGGTCTGGAACCACGGCTCGTCGGGCAGCGTGGAGTCCTCGATGTGCTCGGTGAGGGTCAGCTTCGAGTACGCCACCAGCACCGAGTTCTCCGGCGACACGAGGCCGTAGCCCTCGCTCTCGCGCCGGGCGAGCTCGGCGTCGTCGGGAAGGAACTCGAGGTCGCGGTCCAGCTCTCCGGCCGCCTGCAGCTGCTGCATGAAGCGCTGGTGCACCGACACCAGTGCCGGACTGAGCTTGCGGGCCATTCCCAGCAGCACGTTCTGCTCGTAGTTGTCACGCAGCACGTGCGCGGCGACGTCGTCGGTGGCGGCCGCGAGCAGCTCGTTGCGCTCGTCCTCCGTGATCGACCCGGCGACGACGGCCCGGTCGAGCAGGATCTTGAGGTTGACCTCGTGGTCGGAGGTGTCGACACCGGCCGAGTTGTCGATGGCGTCGGTGTTGAGCCGGCCACCGGCGCGCGCGAACTCGATGCGGCCCCGCTGGGTGAGCCCGAGGTTGCCGCCCTCGCCGACGACCTTGCACCGCAGTTCGTCGCCGTCGACGCGGACCGCGTCGTTGGACTTGTCGCCGGCATCGGCGTGGGTCTCGGTGGACGCCTTGACGTAGGTCCCGATGCCACCGTTCCAGAGCAGGTCGACGGGCGCGAGCAGGATGGCGTGTACCAGCTCGCTGGGGGCGAGCTTCGTGACGCCGTCGGGCAGGCCCAGCGCCGCCGCGACCTGCGGCGTCACCGGGATCGACTTCGCCGTGCGCGGGAAGACGCCGCCACCCGCCGAGAGCAGGGAGGTGTCGTAGTCGGCCCACGAGGACCGCGGGAGGTCGAACAGCCGGCGGCGTTCGGCGTAGGACGACGCGGCGTCGGGGTCGGGGTCGAGGAAGACGTGCCGGTGATCGAACGCGGCCACCAGCCGGATGTGCTCGGACAACAGCATGCCGTTGCCGAAGACGTCACCGGACATGTCACCGATGCCTACGACCGTGAAGTCCTCGCGCTGGGTGTCGACGCCGAGCTCGCGGAAGTGGTACTTGACCGACTCCCAGGCGCCGCGGGCGGTGATGCCCATGGCCTTGTGGTCGTAGCCGACCGAGCCGCCGCTCGCGAACGCGTCACCGAGCCAGAACCCGTAGTCGACGGCGATGCCGTTCGCGATGTCGCTGAACGTGGCAGTGCCCTTGTCGGCGGCGACGACCAGGTACGGGTCGTCGGCGTCGTAACGCCGCACCCGCGGCGGCGGCACCACCTGCTGCACGCCGTCGGCGTCGGTGACGTAGTTGTCGGTCACGTCGAGCAGCGAGCTGATGAACGCCCGGTAGCAGGCGATGCCCTCGGCGAGCCACGCGTCGCGGTCGACGGTCGGGTCGGGCAACCGCTTCGCGACGAAACCGCCCTTCGCGCCCGTCGGCACGATCACGGCGTTCTTCACCGTCTGCGCCTTGACCAGGCCGAGGACCTCGGTGCGAAAGTCCTCGCGACGGTCGGACCAGCGCAGGCCGCCGCGCGCGACGGGGCCGAAGCGCAGGTGGACGCCCTCGACCCGGGGGGAGTGCACCCAGATCTCGTACCGCGGCCGCGGCTGCGGCAGCTCGGGCACCAGACGCGGGTCGAGCTTGACGGCGATGGCCGTGCGGCGGACGCCGTCGTCGTCGGTGCGGTAGGCGTTGGTGCGCAGCGTGGCGTTCACGAGCCCCAGTAGCGAGCGCAGGATGCGGTCCTGGTCGAGGCTGGCCACGTCGGCGAGGAGCGACTCGACGACGTCGGTGCGGCCGACCGGCCCGTCGTCGGTGTCGGCGAGCGGAGCCTCGCCGTCACGATCCGGGTCGAACCGGGACTCGAACAGGTGCACGATCGCATCGGCGATGGCGGTGTTCTCGAGCAGGGCCTGCTCGATGTAACCCTGGCTGAAGGTCGTCCCCGCTTGTCGTAGATATTTCGCGTACATGCGCAAAATATTTGCCTGCCACCAGGTCATCCCGGCTCGTACGACGAGTCCGTTGAACCCGTCCTGCTCGATCTCCTCGCGCCAGAGCAACCGGATGGCCTCGATGACGTATCGGGCACGGTCGTCGTCGAAGGGGGTGTTGGCGGGCAGCCGCAGCCCGAAGTCGTAGATCCACGCGCACCGGTCGCTGCCGAGCTGGAACTCGTAGGGGCGTTCGTCGAGCACCTCGATCCCCATCTGCGTGAAGATCGGCAGGGCGCGGGCCAGCGAGACCGCGCTGCCGGTGCGGAAGACCTTGAGTCGGCGGTCGGCGGCGTCGTCGGCGTGCGGACGGTAGAGGTCGAAGGCGAGCCCGTCGTCCGTGGGCAGACCTTCGAGCCGGGTGATGTCGCGAACCGCGGTGGCGGCGTCGAAGTCCTCCTTGTAGGCCTCGGGGATCGTGTCGCGGTAGCGGCGGTACAGGCGCTCGGCCTGCTCCGCGCCCACCGCGACCTGGAGCAGGTCCTGCAGGTCGTCACCCCAGCCGCGGGTCACCGAGGCGACCTCGGCCTCGACGACCGAACGCTCGGGCGACGGTGGCTGCGAACCGGGCCGCACGGCGATCAGCAGCTGCATGCGGGCGAGGTTCAGCTCGACGATCCGGTCGTCGCGACCGATGATCTCGCCGGGCCAGTGCCGGTTGACGACCGCGGTGACGCGCCGTCGCGTCTCGGGCCCGAACCGGTCGGCCGGGAAGTACACGAGCACGCCGACGAAGTCGCGGTTCAGGTGGACCCGCGCGAAGACGCCCACCGTGCCGTTCTCGGCGCGGTCGACGACGAGCTGCGAGAGCCGCAGCAGATCGCTCGTCGGCGCCTCGAGCAGCTCGTCGCGCGGCAGCGTGCGGAGGGCGGCGAGCAGCTGCCGACCCGAGTGGCTGTCGGGGCGGACGCCGGCGCGCAGCAGGATCTCGGCGATGCGCCGCCGCACGACCGGCACTCGGCCGACGACGCCGTCCTCGGCGCTCGTGATCAGGCCGAGGAAGACGTGGATCGTCTGGGCCTCGCCCCCGTCGGCCGGCGTCACGACGGTGACGCAGTCGTAGTGCACCGCACGCCGCACGGTCGACACGAGTGGCGACTTGAAGATCACGAGTGGCGCACCGCTACGGAACGCCGGCAGCAGCTCCAGCGGCGAGACGCGCGCGGCGCCGCGGAGCACGCCGTCGACCCGCTTCTCGTCGCGCCGGGCTCGGGGATTGGCGAGCTCATTGGCGGAGAACTCGGCGTGACCCAGCACCATGAAGTTGCCCTCGGCCAGCCATCGCAGCAGCTCGCCGGCCTCTTCACTCGTCTCGCGGTCGAACTCACCGGGGTCCTCGACCAGTCGGTCGCCCAGCTTGCGCACGAGCCGGTACATGTGGGGCGCGTCGGCGACGGCGTGCAGCACGTCGTCGAGCACGCGGTCGAGCCCCTCGGCCAGTGACCCGTGCTCGGCGGCGTCGACGCGATCGAGCTCGACGTGCACCCACGACTCGACGATCGCGTTGTCCGGGACGTCGGCGTTGTCGTCGACGTCGAAGACGCGGGTCAGCCGGCCCTCGGGGTCGCGGGTGACGACGATCTGCGGGTGGAGCACCCGTTCGGCCCCGTAGCCCGCGCGATCCAGCTCGGCCATCAGCGACTCGACGATGTAGGGCGCGTCCTCGCTGACGATGTCGACCGCGGTCACGTCGGCGTCCTGGACGTCGCCGACCCGCAGCAGCGTCTTCCCCCAGGGCCGCACCGCGCCGAACTCCAGCGCCTGCCCGGCGAGGGCGGCAAGGGCACCCGGGTCGCGCCCCGCGAGCTGCCGGCCGGCGTGAGCCAGATAGCGGCGTGCGAAGACGTCGGGGTCGACCGCACCGGCCGCCCCGCTCGTCGCGTCGTCGATGTGCGTGTCAGTCATGAGCGAGTCACTCCATTGTGACGCCGGCGGTGGACGTCGGGGGACGTCCGAGGTGAACATCCTTCCACCTGGACGGCGCCGTGCGACGACGACCTTCCGACATGCCGGCACTTCCCGGCGAGCACTATGTAGCGCATGAGTGAGCAGAACCGGCACCGTCGCCCGTTGCCCACCGGCGCCTCGTACAGCATCACCGCGCGCCTCTACGCCGTCCCCAGCGCGTCGGTGGTGGGTGACCTCGCCACCGCCGTCGGTGCCGCCGGTGGTCTGCTGACCGCCATCGACGTGAGCGAGTCGCGTCCCGACCGCATCACCGTCGACGTCACCTGCTCGGCGACGAACGCCGACCACTCGGGCGAGATCGTCGAGGCGATGCGCGCGGTCGAGGGTGTCACCGTCCACCGGGTGAGCGACCGGACCTTCCTGCTCCACCTCGGCGGCAAGATCTCGGTGGCCTCCAAGGTCCCGCTGCGCACCCGCGACGACCTGTCGATGGCCTACACGCCGGGGGTCGGTCGCGTCTCGTTCGCCCTTGCGCAGAACCCCGACGACGTCGCCAAGCTGACGGTCAAGGGCAACTCCGTCGCGGTCGTCACGGACGGTTCCGCGGTCCTCGGGCTCGGCAACATCGGCCCCGGCGCGGCCCTGCCGGTGATGGAGGGCAAGGCGGCGCTGTTCAAGCGGTTCGCCGACATCGACGCGTGGCCGATCTGCCTCGACACCCAGGACACCGACGAGATCGTGCAGGTCGTCAAGGCCATCGCACCGGGGTTCGGCGGCATCAACCTCGAGGACATCTCGGCGCCGCGGTGCTTCGAGATCGAGCGCCGGCTGCGTGACATCCTCGACATCCCGGTGTTCCACGACGACCAGCACGGCACCGCGATCGTGGTCACCGCGGCCCTCACCAACGCGCTGCGGTGCGTCGACAACCGCATCGAGGACGCGCGGATCGTCGTCGCGGGCGGCGGCGCGGCCGGCACCGCGATCGTCACGCTGCTGCTCGCCGCCGGCGCCCGGCACGTCCTGGTGTGGGACCGCGAGGGCATCCTCACCCCTGCCGACACCTCGCTGAACCCCGCCAAGCGGCGGCTCGCCGAGCAGACGAACCCCGCCGGCCGCACCGGCACGCTGCGCGACGCGCTGCAGGGCGCCGACGTCTTCATCGGCGTGAGCGGGCCCGGCGTCCTCGACGCCGCCTGGATCGCGGAGATGGCGCCGGCGGCGGTCGTGTTCGCCCTGGCCAACCCCGACCCGGAGGTCGACGTCGACGCCGCCCAGCAGCTCGCGACGGTCGTTGCCACCGGGCGCAGCGACTACCCGAACCAGATCAACAACGTCCTGGCGTTCCCGGGCGTGTTCCGCGGGCTGCTGGACGCACGCGCCCACCAGGTGACGACGGCGATGCTGCTCTCGGCGGCCGACGCCCTCGCCCGGTGCGTCTCGGACGAGCAGCTCAACGCGACCTACATCGTGCCGTCGGTGTTCGACCCCGCCGTCCCGACCGCCGTCGCCGCCTCGGTGAGCGCGGCGGCGACCGGTGGCCGCGGCGCACGCTGAGGCGCGGCGGGGACGGCGGCTCAGCCCAGATCGGCGGCCGCGGCGAGCAGGCGATCGTTCTCCGCGGGCGAGCTGATCGTGACGCGCACGCCGGAACTGGCGAAGGCGCGGACGATCACGCCGTGGTCCTCGCAGCGTGCCGCCCACTCGACGGTGCGCTCGCCGAGCGGCAGCCACACGAAGTTGGCCTCGCTGGCCGGCACGTCATGGCCGAGGTCGCGCAGCGCGTCGCGCACCCGCACCCGCTCGCGACGCACCTCGTCGACGCGCTGCGCCATCTGCTCCTCGGCGGCCGGTTCGAGCGAGGCCAGCGCCGCCGCCTGCGCGACGCTCGTGACCGCGAACGGCACCTGGGTCTGGCGCAGGGCGGTCGCGAGCACCGGGTCGGCCGTGATGGCGTAACCCACCCGCAGGCCGGCGAGCCCGTAGGCCTTGGAGAACGTCCGCAGCACGACGACGTTGGGGAACTCGGGGAGCAGCGTGAGACCGTCGGGGACGTCGGGATCGGCCACGAACTCGCGGTACGCCTCGTCCAGTGCCACGACCACGTCGGCGGGCACCGCTCGCAGGAAGCGCACGAGCGCGTCGCGGCCGACCGCGGTCCCCGTCGGGTTGTTGGGGTTGCAGACGAACAGCAGCCGGGTCTTGCCGGTGATCCGTGCGGCCATCTCGTCGAGGTCGTGCACGTGGCCCGCGGTCAGTGGGACCTGCACCGCCGACGCGCCGGCGACCGCGGTGATGATCGGGTACGCCTCGAAGGAGCGCCACGCGTAGACGACCTCGTCGTCGGCGTCGGCCACCGCCTGCACGAGTTGCGTGCACAGCGACACCGAACCGCAGCCGACGGCGACCTGGTCGGCGGGGACGCCGTAGCGCGCGGCGAGGGCGCCGGCCAGCTCGCTCGACGTGTTGTCCGGGTAGCGGTTGGCGTTCGCGGCGGCGTCGGCGATGCGCTGCAGCACGTGCGGGAGCGGCGGGTAGGCGCTCTCGTTGCTGGCCAGCTTGATCGCCCCCGGCACGGTTCGTCCCGGCACGTAGGCGGGCAGCGAGGACAGCACGGGTCGCAGGGTCACGGCTGCTTGCCCTTCTTCTTCGACGGTGGTCGTTGCGACGGCGGCTTGAAGCGCTCCACCCGCGCCTTGCGGCCCTTGATGAGCGTCGCCTGCAGCGCGGCGACGACCTCGGCCTCGGCCGCGGCCGGGATCTCGACGGTGGAGAACTTGTGCGTGATCTCGATGGCGCCGATCTGGCGGCCGGCCACGCTCGTCTCGTTGGCGATGGCGCCGACGAGGTCCTGCGGTCGGATCTTGGCCGCGTGGCCGAGGCCGACGAAGATCGTCACCGTGTCGCCGAGATTCTTCGGCGGCCGCTTCGTGCCCTGGGCCGCGGTGGCGGCGGCGACGGTGACCTCGGGGATGTCGTCCTCGTCCGGCCCGGCGATGCCCGACTCGTGCGCCAGCTTCACCGCGGCCAGTGCGATCTGCACGATGTCGTGCTCGTCGCTGAGCGCGTCGACCACCACGCGGTACTGCTCGTAGTCGTCCTCACGCAGCAGCTCGGCGATGGCACCGCGGGTGAGCTCGAGGCGACGGGCGCGCAGGTCGGCCACCGTCGGCAGCGTCTCCACCGCGATCCGCGACTTCGTCACCTTCTCGATCGTCTTCAACAACCGGTGCTGCCGGGGCTCGACGAGGGTGATCGCGGTGCCCTCGCGGCCGGCCCGGCCGACCCGCCCGATGCGGTGGACGTAGGTGTCCGCCGCGGAGGGGAGGTCGAAGTTGACCACGTGGGTGAGGTGGTCGATGTCCAGGCCGCGGGCGGCGACGTCGGTGGCCACGAGGATCTCGGCGGTCCGGTTGCGGATCTTGGCCATGACGCGGTCGCGCTGGTCCTGGGTCATGCCGCCGTGCAGCGCCTCGGCCCGGTAACCCCGCGCGGCCAGCGTGCCGCCGAGCGAGTCGACCTCGTCGCGGGTGCGGCAGAAGACCACCGCGGCGGTCGGCGCCTCGATGTCCAGCACGCGCCCCAGCGCGTTCGCCTTGTGCTGGCGCGGGACGAGGTAGGCGACCTGACGCACCGACGCGCCACCCTCGGCCGACGGCTTCGGCCGCTCGATCTTGATCTTGACCGGATCGGTCAGGTAGCGCTTGACCAGGCCGTTGATGCGAGCCGGGAGCGTCGCCGAGAACAGCACGGTCTGCCGGCCGTCGGGGACGGCGGCCATGATGGCCTCGATGTCCTCGGCGAAGCCCATGTCGAGCATCTCGTCGGCCTCGTCGAGCACGAGGGTGCGCAGGTCGGACAGGTCGAGCGTGCCGCGGGTCAGATGGTCGATGGCGCGGCCGGGCGTCGCGACGACCACGTCCACGCCGGCGCTGAGCGCCCGCATCTGGTGCGGGATGGGTTGACCGCCGTAGACCGCGAGGACCCGCGCGCCGAGCTGTCGGCCGTAGCGCTGGGTCGCCTCGGCGACCTGGACCGCGAGCTCGCGGGTCGGCGCGAGCACGAGCGCCTGCGGGGTCCGGCTGCCGGGCTCCAGGCCCTGCAGCAGCGGCAGCGCGAAGGCCGCCGTCTTGCCGGTGCCGGTCGCGGCCTGGGCGACGGCGTCCCGGCCGCTCAACACGACCGGTATCGCCTCGCGCTGGATCGGGGTCGGCTCTTCGTAGCCGAGCTCGTCCAGGGCCTGTTGCAGCTCGGGCCGCAGCTTCAGTTCGACGAACGATGTCACCCCGGAAGGGTCCCACCCTCGTCCGGTCAGAGATTCCCGCGGGCGTCCTGCTCGCGTTCGATGGCCTCGAACAGCGCCTTGAAGTTGCCCTTGCCGAAGCCCAGCGAGCCGTGCCGCTCAATCAGCTCGAAGAAGACCGTGGGGCGGTCGCCGACGGGCCGGGTGAAGATCTGCAGCAAATAGCCGTCCTCGTCGCGGTCGACCAGGATGCCGCGGGCCTTCAGCTGCTCGACCGGGACCCGGACCTCGCCGATGCGGGCCCGCAGCTCCGCGTCGTCGTAGTAGGAGTCCGGCGTGCTGAGGAACTCGACGCCGCGGGCGATCATCTCGTCGACCGAGCGCAGGATGTCGTTCGTCGCGATCGCGATGTGCTGGCAGCCCGAGTCGCCGTAGAAGTCGAGGTACTCGTCGATCTGCGAGCGCTTCTTGCCGAGCGCGGGCTCGTTGAGGGGGAACTTGACCCGGTGGTTGCCGTTGGCCACCACCTTGCTCATCAGCGCCGAGTACTCGGTGGCGATGTCGTCGCCGACGAACTCGGCCATGTTCACGAAGCCCATGACGCGGTTGTAGAAGTCGACCCACTCGTCCATGCGGCCGAGCTCGACGTTGCCGACGCAGTGGTCGACGGCCTGGAAGAGCCGCTTCTCGGGGCGGGTCATGCGCGACGTCCGCTCGACGAAGCCGGGCAGGTAGACGCCTTCGTAGCGCGAACGGTCGATCAGCGTGTGGCGGGTCTCGCCGTACGTGGCGATGGCGGCGCGGCGCACCGTGCCGAACTCGTCGCTGACGTCGTGCGGTTCCTCGAGCACGTCCGCTCCCTGCCGGCGGGCGTGCTCGATGCAGCGGTCGACGTCGGGCACCTCGAGCGCGAGATCGACGACCCCGTCACCGTGCCGCCGGTGGTGGTCGGCGTACGGGCTCGCCGGGTCGACCGCGCCGACGATCACGAAGCGGGCCGACCCGCTGCGCAGGACGAACGCCTTGTGGTCGCGGTTGCCGGTCTCGGGACCGCTGTAGCCGACGAGCGTCATCCCGAACGCGTGCTGGTAGTAGTGCGCGCTCTGGGTGGCGTTGCCGGACACGAAGACGACCGCGTCCATGGCGGTGACCGGGAAGGGGTCGGTGCTCTGGTCGTAGTCGACGAGCCCGACCAGTTGCTTGAGGCGGTCGACAGTCAGCTCGGCGTCGCGCTCTTCGGGGGTGAGATCCACGCTCGTCATGTGTGCACCGTCCCCCGTGACCGGTGATGGTGCAAGTGTGCGGTTCACGGCCCGTCACCCTGCACAGTCTGCCAGGACGAATGGCACGAACACTGCACAGAGTGCGAGGTCCGGGGTGCCAGGATCGGCGTCTCACGTGCTGACCGGTCCGGTGCGCGGCCGCGACGACGGCGGGTGCCTGTACGCAGTGGGCGCGGCGGCCGGACGAACGACCGCGCGTGCCCGCCGGCCACCGGCTCGCGACGCGGTCGCGCCTCCCGGGCGAAACGGCCGCGCGGCCCTAATCTGATCACGATGGCCACCTACGTCGCGGTGTTCGCGCTCGTCCTCGCCTACGCCGCCCTCGTCGCGGCGTACGCGGCGCTGCGCACGCTCGCCAAGCTGCGCCGCGCGACCCGCGTGCTCGCCAAGGGCGCGCGCGGCGAGGAGAGCCACGCCTCGCTGCTCGAGACGACCCAGCGTCACGACGAGCGCATCGAGGTCGTCTCCGACGAGGTCGAGGCGCTGCGGGGCCACATCGAGACCATGCTCGGCACGACGCCCGGCGACGCGCCGGGAGCGCTGCGCAACATCGCGCTCGTGCGCTACGACGCGTTCACCGAGATGTCGGGACGGATGTCGTTCTCGTTGGCGCTGCTCGACGAGAAGGGCGACGGCGTGGCGCTGAGCGCCATCGCCGGCGCCGGCGACACCCGGGTGTACGCCAAGGGCGTCTCGGCGGGCAAGGGCGAGCACGAGCTGTCGCCCGAGGAGCAGCAGGCGGTGTCGGCCGCGCTCGCCAAGCGCCGCAGCCTGCTCGCCCGCCGCGCATCCTGACCCCCCGCGCGCGCGACTGGCGACTTCCGCGGCCGACTGACGACTTCCGCGGCGACTGGCGAGCTGTACCTCGCCAGTCGGGCAGTAGCTCGCCAGTCGCCCCAGGAAGTCGCCAGTCGAAGGGGGACGTGGTCACGCGGCTAGGCTCCTACGCGTGGTGACGATCGCGTTCCTGGGCCCCGAGGGGACGTTCGCGCACCAGGCACTGCGCGGCCTGCAGGTCGCCGAGGGGGCCACGCTATTGCCGCTGGCCAACGTGACGCTGGCGATCGACGCGGTGCGGGCCGGCAGCGCCGACGCGGCGGTCGTTCCCCTGGAGAACTCGGTCGAGGGCGCCGTCCCGGCCACGTTGGACGCCCTCGCCGCGGGCGAACCGCTCGTCATCGCCGAGGAGGCCTACCTCGCGGTGCGCTTCGACCTGATGGCCCGACCGGGAACGGCACTCGCCGACGTCGCGACCGTCGCGACGCATCCGCACGCCGAGGCGCAGGTGCGGCGATGGCTGATCGCCACCGTGCCGTCGGCCGAGGTCGTGCTCGTCGGCTCGACCGCGGGCGCCGCGCGCGCCGTCGCGGACGGGCAGTACGACGCGGCCGTCGGCGCGGCCGTGGCCGGCGAGCTGTACGGCCTGGACTCGCTCGCGCGCGACGTCGCCGACAACGAGAACGCGGTCACCCGCTTCGTCCGGCTCACCCGGCCGGCGCCACCGCCGGCGGCCACCGGCAACGACCGCACGACCTTCGTCGCGTACCTGCGCGAGAACCACTCCGGCGCGCTGCTGGAGCTGCTCAGCGAGCTCGCCACACGAGGCATCAACCTGACCCGCATCGAGTCGCGGCCCGACCGTGGCCGTCACGGCATGTACCACTTCTCGATCGACGCCGAGGGCCACGTGACCGACGAGCGCGTCGGCGACGCGCTGGCCGCGCTGCACCGCGTCTGCGCCGACGTCCGCTACCTGGGTTCGTACCCGCGTCGCGACGGCACCCGCGGCCCGACCCCCGTGGGCCGGCACGATCCGGACTTCGTCGAGGCCCGCGCCTGGCTCGCCGGCGTCCGCGAGCACGGCGCCGGCTGAGCCCGACCGGTCAGCGGCAGGCCGGCAGGTGCTTGGACTGGACGTAGCCCCAGCGTCCGGTCGCCTTGTCGTGGCCGAAGATCCAGGCCGACGAGCCGTGGTGGCCGCAGCTGGCTTTGGTGATCACGAACGTCTCGTGCGCCCGGACGTTGCCGATGACGAACGACTTCGGGGCGTTGCGCAGCGTCCCGGCCGAGCTGACGTGCAGGGTCTTGCGGCCGTGTCCGGCCTTCGGGGCGACGACGACCTTCTTGACCTTGCCGTCGCCGCCGACGCCGCGCCGGTCCTTGAGGCGGTGCTTGCTGGTGTCGTAGGCGTAGGGGTCGACCAGGCAGCTCTTGGCGATGAAGCCCCAGTGCAGGGCCTTGTGCTTGCGCGAGCGGTCGATGACCATCGTGTACTTCCCGACGGTGTACCGCACGGGCAGCGCGTGGCCCTTCGCGACCCGCCACCCGTAGGACTTGTCGACGCCGGTCTTGGGGAGGTTGCCGTGCACCAGACAGGCCTTGCTGGCGTGGGTCGTGTGCATGTAGTTCGACCCGGCGGCGGAGGCGGGGGTCGCCACGGCGAGACCGGCGGCGAGGGCGAGGCCGGTCGCGGCGGCGACGAGGGACGTGCGGGACGGCAGGGGACGCATGGGTGCTCCGATCGGACGGGTGCGACCGCGTTGCCGCACCCGGTCAGGCAACCAATCGCCCCCGGAGCGGGACAATGGGAAACCGTTCCCGTCGGACGCTCAGAGGTACAGCCCGGTGTTCGCGTCGTTGCGCTCGGCAGCGACGGCGTGCAGGTCACGCTCGCGCAGCAGCATGTAGTCGTCACCGGCGATCTCGACCTCGAAGCGGTCGTCCGGGCTGAACAGCACCCGATCGCCGGTCTCGACGGCGCGCACGTGACTGCCGACGGCGAGCACCTCGGCCCACACCAGCCGCTTCGACACCTGCGCCGTCGACGGGATCAGGATGCCGCCGGACGAGCGGCGCTCGCCCTCCTCGCGCGTCTCGCGCACGAGCACCCGGTCGTGCAGCATCTTGATCGGCAACCGGTCGGTCATGGACCCAAGCCTAGGACGCGGGGACGATCTCGACGTCGAGACCGTCCGCGGCGGCCGGCAGGCCCGTCAATCCGACGGCCACGGCCTGCGCGACGTCGGCGCAGCGCACCATCGCCCCGTCCACGAGCAGCGGGGCGCGACCGCCCGGACGGGCCGCCACGTAGGCGAGCGCCCCGTGGAGCTCGGTGCCGTCGGCGAGCACGATCGAGCCGCTGCGGAGCCGGGCGAGCTCGTACCGCGCGCCCCGCCCCTCGCAGACGTCGAGAACGGCGAGCTGGTCGGCGGTGGCGAACCAGACCGCGTGCGTCTCGTCGGCCTCCGGGACGGCGGCGAGAGTGGCCGGACGCTGGTCGTCGACGACGCGGAAGCCGGCGGCCCAGACCGCGGCCAGTCCTCGCACGCGGGCACGCACCACGACGACCGGCCCGCGCAGTCCCAGCTCGTCGCGCAGCCAGTCGATCTTCGACGGGCAGCAGTTCGAGCCGTAGGCCAGCACCGGCTCGCGGGCCGCGAGCGGCGCCGCGCCACGATCGCCCAGCCAGTCGTCGAGCGGGCGACCCGCGACGGACCAGCCACCGGACGCCGGCTCCAGGCGGTGCACGACCTCGCCGTCCTGCACGAACGAGAAGTCCGGCCGCCGGCCCGGGTACGGGTGGGCCGGGAAGTCCCGCGACCGTCGACGCGCCTCGGTCATCGCGCCGACGCTACGCCGGCGCCGCGCCCTCAGTGGAACTGCGGGACGATCAGGTACAGCCCGTAGAGGACCGCCGCGCCGCAGGCCACGAAGCACACGCCGGCCAGAGCCGATCCGACGACGCGCCGGTTCTGCGCCCCGAGCGCGGCGACGGGGGCGCCGGCGGGGTCGTGCGGCGCCTCAATGACGTCGTGCCCCCGCGCCATCGACAGCCCGACGATGCCGACGGAGAAGAGGACGACGACGGCGAGGCCGAAGAGCAGGCTCACCCCGGCGACCTTGCCCAGGGCCGCCCAGTCGATCAGCGGCTTGCTGTCGCCGGCGGCGAGGAGGACCGACGTGGCGGTCGCGGCCGCGCTCATCGACCGGCTCCGGCCAGCTCGGGCTCACGGTCCGGCCTGGCATCGGCACTGTCGTTGACGTTGCCCGGATTCACCGGATCACGTCGAGAGCGGTAGACGATGAGGGCCACCGCCGCGACGGCGAGGGCCGCGACGAGGGCCGTCCCGCCGTTGCCGCGGCTCGCGAGCTCACCGGCCAGCGCACCGACCACCGCCGCCACGGGCAGCGTGAACAGCCAGCCGAGTGCCATCCGGCCGGCGACGTTCCAGCGCACCTCGGCGAGCCGGCGACCGACCCCCGAGCCGAGGATGCCGCCGGAGACCACCTGCGTCGTCGACAGCGCGAAGCCCAGGTGCGACGACGCCAGCAGCACGGCGGTGGAGGCGGACTCGGCGGCGAAGCCCTGCGGCGACTCGATCTCGGTGAGGCGCGTGCCCATCGTGCGGATGATGCGCCAGCCGCCGAGCGCCGTCCCGAGTCCGATGGCGGTGCCGGCGGCCAGGATCACCCAGAACTGCGGGTCGGTGCCGGCCGTCTGGTGACCGTTGATGACCAGGACGAGGGTGATCACGCCCATCGTCTTCTGCGCGTCGCCCGTGCCGTGGGCGAGGGACACCAGGGATGCCGAGATCGTCTGGCCGTGGCGGAAGTACTGCTTCGACGTGTCCGCCCCGGCGCGGCGCGTCAGCGTGTACGCGGCGTAGGTGGCGAGACCGGCGATGACGCCACAGATGACGGGGGAGAGCACCGCCGGCAGGATGATCTTGGAGAAGACCATGTCGAAGTGGATGCCCGCCGTGCCGATGACGACCCACACGGCGCCGATGAGGCCGCCGAACAGGGCGTGCGACGACGAGGACGGCAGGCCGAGCAACCAGGTGACGAGATTCCACAGCACGGCGCCGATGAGACCGGCGAAGATGATGGCCGTGCCGTTCACGCCGTGACCGGCGAGCTTGTCGTCGTCGACGATGCCGTTCGAGATCGTCTTGGCGACCTCGGTGGACAGGAAGGCGCCGACGAGGTTCAGCACGCCCGACAGGACGACCGCGACCCGCGGCCGCAACGCACCGGTCGCGATGGAGGTCGCCATCGCGTTGGCGGTGTCGTGGAAACCGTTGGTGAAGTCGAACGCGAGGGCGGTCGCGATGACGATGACGACGAGGAACGAGACGTCCACGGTGCGGCTCCGTGAAGAGGATCCAGACTGCTGAGGCACATCGGACGGTACGGATGCCGTCCCGTCGTTCGGCGACGGGAAAGCGAACAACAGGTGAACGCGGCATGCGGACCAGACAGCCGAACGCGCGTCCGATTTCCGCGCCTTCGCGGCTTTCGGTCGCGCTAACAGGTCGGCAACGGGACTGTGGCGGGCGCCTCATAGACCACGAACCTGGGGATAGGCTGCGCGGTCATGGCCGCCGGCATGCGTGCGTCGGTCACCGCCACAAGCACAGTCAAAAGGGGAAGACATGGGGCTCGGATCCCGTAGGCGCCGCGGCGTCACCGCCGCGATCGCCGTGGCAGCGTCGATCACGCTCGCCGCGTGCGGCGCCGGCAAGAAGGACGACGACAGCTCGGCAAGCGGCAGCGGTGGCACCTCCGCCGGCGGCAAGGCCATCACCATCGGGCTGACCGACCCGGTCACCGCGCTCGACCCGGCGGGGTCGTACGACAACGGCTCGCTGACGGTCGAGGCCAACATCTACCAGTTCCTGCTGGACGTGCCCGAGGGCGGCAAGACCCCTCAGCCCGACGCCGCGCAGAAGTGCTCGTTCAGCACGCCGACCGAGTACACCTGCACGCTCAAGTCGGGGCTGAAGTTCGCCAACGGCGACCCGATGACCGCCAAGGACGTCGTCTTCTCCTTCACCCGCATCCTCAAGATCAACGACCCCAACGGCCCGGCCTCGCTGCTCGGCAACATGGCCAAGGTCGCCGCCAAGGGCGACACCACCGTCGTGTTCACCCTGAAGAACCCCAACGACCAGACGTTCCCGTTCGTGCTCGGCACCTCGGCCGGTCCGATCGTCGACAGCAAGGTCTTCCCGGCCGACAAGCTGCTCGCCGACGACAAGGTCGTCGGCTCCGGCCCCTACGCCATCACCTCGTACCAGAAGAACGAGCTGGTCAATCTGACCGCCAACAAGAACTACGGCGGCGACAACAAGCCGAAGACCAGCAAGATCACGATGAAGTACTACAGCGACCCCAACAACATGAAGCAGGACGTGCAGGAGGGGTCGATCGACATCGCGTGGCGCAGCCTGACGCCCACCGACGTCGAGGCGCTGAAGAAGGACGACGCGGTCAAGGTGCTGACCGGTGCCGGCGGCGAACTGCGCTACATCGTCTTCAACCTCAAGACCATGCCCGGCAAGACCGACGCCCAGAAGCTGGCCGTCCGGCGGGCCATGGCGTACTCGATCGATCGTCAGGATCTCGCCGAGAACGTCTTCCAGGGCACGTTCCAGCCCGCGTACTCGATGGTGCCGCAGGGCATCAAGGGCGCGACCGAGCCGTTCAAGCAGGCCTACGGCGAGAAGCCCGACACCACCAAGGCGGCCGCCGCACTGAAGGCGGCCGGTGTGAGCACGCCGGTCACTCTCGACATCGACTACACGACCGACCACTACGGGTCGACGTCGGCCGACGAGTACAACCAGATCAAGCGTCAGCTCGAGGCGACCAAGCTCTTCAAGGTCAGCATCAACGGCACCGCGTACACGACGTACCGCGACGAGCGGGTCAAGGACTCGTACGGCATCTACCAGCTCGGTTGGTTCCCGGACTTCGTGGACGCCGACAACTACCTGTCCAACTTCCTCAGCGAGACCAACTTCGTCCACGCGCACTACTGCGACGAGGGCAAGACCGGCCGGCCCTGCGACACCGACAAGGTGCTCCCGCTGCTGACCACGGAGGCGACGTCCACCGGGGCCAAGAAGGACGCGGCCCTCGCCCAGATCCAGCAGAAGGTGGCGACGGGGACGATGCCGTACCTGCCGCTGCTCTCGGGCAAGCAGGTCGCCGTCGTCCACGGCAACATCAGCGGCGTCCAGGACACCCTGGACCCGACGTACAAGTTCCGGATGTGGCTGTTCAGCAAGAGCTGACACGTCGCTGACGTCCGCCGCCCGGGGGCGCGCACCACCACCGCGCGTCCCCGGCGGCCTCGTCGGACAGAAAGGCGCCCACCACCCCGTGGCCAGCACCACCAAGTCATCGTCCGGATCACTGCGCACGTACCTCATCACCCGCCTGCTGCTGGTGATCCCGACGGTCTGGATCCTCGTCACCGTCGTCTTCTTCGTCATGCGTGTCGTCGGCGACCCCATCAAGTCCAAGTTCGGGGACCAGCTGTCGCCGGCGGAGATCGCGAAGCGCCGCCACGCCGCCGGCCTCGATCGCCCGCTGATCACGCAGTACCTCGACTACCTCAACGGCATCCTGCACGGCAACTTCGGCAAGTCGCTCACCGACAACCGTCAGGTCAGCGACCTCATCGTCGAGCGCGGCGCCGCGACCCTGGAGCTCACGTTCTGGGCACTCGTCGTGGCCATGCTCGTCGGCGTGCCGCTGGGTCGGGTCGCGGCACGGCACCGCGACCGGTTGCCCGACGTCGGCATCCGGCTCGCGTCCGTCCTCACGTACGCGATCCCGGTCTTCTTCTTCGGCCTGCTGCTCAAGCTGCTCTTCGCCATCAAGCTGGGCTGGCTGCCGGCGAACGGCCGGGCGAGCAGCGACGTCGAGTCCGCCATCAACAACGTCGCGCCGAACACCCACATCTTCCTGATCAACGCCATCCTCTACGGCGACAACTCCTACGTCTGGGACGTCCTGCGGCACACCGTGCTGCCTGCGGTGACCCTCGGCCTGCTGACCGCCGGCGTCTTCACGCGGCTGGTGCGGGTCAACCTGCTGCAGACGCTGCGCGCCGACTACGTCGAGGCGGCCCGCGCCCGGGGCGTCCGCGAGGGTCGGGTCGTGCGGCGGCACGCGTTCCGCAACGCGCTGATCCCGGTCATCACGGTCATGGGACTGCAGATCGCGTCGCTGCTCGGCGGCGCCGTGCTCACCGAGAAGACGTTCGAGTGGAAGGGCCTCGGCCTCGCCATCGCCGACTACCTGCAGAACAAGGACTTCCTGGCCGTCCAGGGCATCGTGGCGTTCATCGCCGTCGTCGTCTCGCTCATCAGCTTCCTGATCGACGTCGTGGCCGCCCTGATCGATCCCCGAGTGAGGTACTGACCATGGCGGTGAACCTGCCTCAGATCGAGGCCGACGTCCCCACCTCGCGGCGTAGCCGCATCCCCGGGCTCGACGCGATGCGCGCGACCGCCGGGTTCCAGCGCGGCATGCTCATCTTCGGTGTCGCCCTCATCGGGCTGTTCGTCGTCGTCGCGGTGTTCTCCCCACTCATCGCGCCCTACGGGTTCAACGACGATCGCGAGGGCACGACGGCCTTCGGCAGTTTCAAGGCGCCGTCGGCGCAGCACTGGTTCGGAACGACCAGCACCGGCGAGGACGTCCTGTCGCAGGTGGTCTACGGCGCGCAGACCGCCCTCGAGGTCATCGTGGTGGCGGTCGCCATCTCCGTCGTGATCGGGGTTCCCCTCGGCTTGATCTCCGGTTACCTCGGCGGCTGGCTCGACCGCGTGCTGGTCCTCGTGAGCGATGCGCTCTTCGCGTTCCCGTCGCTGCTGCTCGCCATCATCATCTCCATCACCGTCTCCGGTGGGCAGAGCACCAAGATCGCCGGCATCCTGGCGGCCGCGGTCTCGATCACGGTCGTGTACGTGCCGCAGTACTTCCGTGTCGTCCGCAACGCCACCGTCGCGGCGCGCGAGGAGACCTACGTCGAGGCGGCGCGTGCGCTCGGCGCGCCGCCCCGCGTCGTGATGGTGCGCTACGTCTTCGGCAACGTCGTGCAGACGGTGCCCGTGATCGCGACCCTGAACGCCGGCGACGCCATCCTCACCCTCGCCGGACTGGGATTCCTCGGATACGGCATCGAGCCGTCGTCCGCGGCCGAGTGGGGTCACCAGCTGTCCAAGGCGATCGGTGACACCAGCAACGGCATCTGGTGGACGAGCACCTTCCCCGGCGTCGCCATCGTGCTCATCGTGCTCGGCGTGACGCTCGTCGGCGAGAGCCTGAACGACGTCCTCAACCCGCTGCTGCGCACGGCCAAGGTGGAGCAGGTCGAGTTCCCGGCCGACGAACCCACCGTCCCGACCAAGGAATCCGCATGAGCGAACCCGTGCTCGACGTCGAGAACCTGCGCGTCTGGTACGCCGGCGCGGGCGGTCCGGTGCGTGCCGTGGACGGTGTCGACTTCACGCTGCGCCCGGGCGAGGTGCTCGGGCTCGTCGGCGAGTCGGGGTGTGGCAAGTCGACGCTCGGCCGCGGCCTGATGGGTCTCGTCCCGCGGGGTGCGGCCGTCGACGGCCGGATCGACTTCGACGGTCGATCGCTGCTGACGTTGTCCACGCGCCAGCGGGAACGGCTCCGCGGCGCCGGCATGGGGTTGATCTTCCAGGAGCCCATGACACGACTCGACCCGCTGATGCGGGTGAGCGACCACTTCGAAGAGGCCCTGCGCACGCACGCGAAGGAGCTGTCGAAGAAGGAACGCGAGACGCGGGCCCTCGAGTCGCTGCGCGCGTTGGGCATTCCGCCCACGCGCTACCGAAACTACCCGCACGAGTTCTCGGGCGGCATGCGGCAGCGGATCATGATCGCGTTGGCGCTCGCCCTGCGACCCAAGTTCATCGTGGCCGACGAGCCCACCACCGCCCTGGACGTCCTCGTCGAGGCGCAGATTTTGCGCATTCTTGCTGATATCCGGGATCGCTTCGCGCCGGCCATCCTGCTGATCACGCACAACCTCGGGATCATCGCCGAGGCCTGCGACCGGGTCGCGGTGATGTACGCGGGTCGCATCGTCGAGCAGGGCCCCGTCGATGCGGTGTTCGCGTCACCGCAGCATCCGTACACGCGCGAGCTGCTGCGCTCGACCATCTCGCTGACGACGCAGGAACTGCACTCCATCCCCGGCGCTCCGCCGGATCTCGTGGCGCCACCGACCGGGTGCAACTTCCACCCGCGCTGCCCGTCCGCGATGCGCGTATGCGCGTCCCGTGACCCGATCCCGCGCACGCTGGAGCGGCAACGGGTGGAGTGCTGGCTGCACGAGACGCTGTCGGACGAGGACGCCCGCCCGCTCGAGAACGTGGAGGTCTCCGTTGCCGACGAAGCCTGATGTCCTGGTGGGTGAGCGCGGCGACGAGAAGACCGACGCCCTCATCGAGATCGAGGATCTGCACGTCCAGTTCGCCCTGCGCACCAACGCGTTCTCACGGTTGATCGGAGGTTCTGCCGGCACGGTCAACGCCGTGGACGGCGTCAACCTGCGACTGGGACGTGGCGAGGTCGTCGGGCTGGTCGGCGAGTCGGGGTCGGGCAAGTCGACGCTCGGACGGGCGCTGCTCGGACTCGTCCACCCGACCAGCGGATCCATCCGCTACGACGGACGTGAGCTCGTCGGCCTGCCCGAGTCGCGGCTGCGGCCGCTGCGGCGGCGCCTGCAGATGGTGTTCCAGGACCCGCACGCGTCGATGAACCCGTCCATGACGGTGGGTGGCGGGATCAGCGATGCGCTGCGCATCCACGGGTTGCACCCGGAGGACCGTCGCGAGGCCGTGGGCGCGGCGCTCGAGCGCGTCGGTCTCGCCCCCGCGTCCCGCTTCATCGACAAGTACCCCAGCGAGCTGTCCGGTGGCCAGAAGCAGCGGGCGGTGATCGCGCGCGCCATCGCCCTGGGGCCCGAGCTGCTGGTGGCCGACGAGCCCATCTCGATGCTCGACATGTCGGTGCGCGCCAAGATCCTCGGGCTGATGTCCGAGCTGCGGCGAGACCTCGGGCTCACCTACCTCTACATCACGCACGACCTCGCGTCCGCCCGCTTCTTCTGCGACCGCGTGGCGATCATGTACCTCGGCAAGATCGTGGAGATCGGCTCGACGGCGGAGATCTTCGACAACCCGCGCCACCCGTACACCAAGGCGCTGCTGCGCGCCGTCCCCGATCCCGATCCGTCCCGTTCGGTGCCGCGGGAGCTGCCGCGCGGTGAGATCCCCGACGCGGCCGCCGCCCCGCTGGGGTGTGCGTTCCACCCGCGCTGCCCGCAGGCCTTCGCCCCCTGTGGGTGGGAGGCGCGTGACCTGCGCATGATCCTCGAGCAGCGCTGGACGTCGGTGCCGGCCGAGCAGTACGAGAGCGAGTCGCGCCTCGTGCGCGACGGCACCCGTTTCGCCTCGCCCGATTCGGCGACCTCGGCGGTCGTCCACTCCTCGACGCCGCCGGAACTGCTCGAGGTGCTGACGTCCGAGCGGACGGCGCACCCGGACGATCCACTGTGGACCGGCGTGCACGATCTGACCGCCGATTCCGCCGGCGTCCGCGTCAGGTTGGCGGAGCCGGTCGCGCCGCAGCTGCGACCCGTCCCGGACTCCGACGCGTCCGTCTCGTGCCATCTGTTCCACGACCCGGCCGAGCTGCCGGCCGAGCCGGACGCGGTCGTGTTGAAGAAGGGTTGACCGCGGTCACGTCGGCGGGTCGTTCGAGGATGTCCGCATAGACCCGCTTCGGCTTGTTCATTGCGCAAGCAGGTTCGCGAAATCGGTGACGTCATACCCGATGGCGTGGAGTATGTGGACGAACACCTCACGCTCTCGCGCGGTGAGCGTGACCGCGTTTTCCGACAGCGCCTCGGCGAGGACGTCGACTGCCAGCCCCCACTCACGGTGGTCCAGCCAGTCGTCGACGTCTGCCACTTCATCGGCCGAAATCCTCGGTCCTACCAATACGAGAAGGGATCGGATGAGTTCAGTCGTCTCGGTCACGGAGCAACCACCGCTCCCATCGCAGGCCCATCGTCGGGGAACGCTGAACGGATTCGCCCGGTCGCCGGCTCCCAGACCACGCGCAACCGCACTCCGTCGCGAACCTCCCAGGCGCGCCAGACAGCTGGCTTGCCACTCCTCGTGTACTTCGCGCCCCCGCCCGTCTGCACATGCCATCGCGTTGTTGGTGACGACACGACCTCTCCAACATTGTCGATTATCCGATCATCCGTCCAGTGCTCGGGAAATGGAGTCTTGCCCGGCCGACCCGGCCACCGATGGCCGCCTCCCGTCGCGTCTCCGTCGAGAATGTGCTTACGGGATTCATCGCTGACCGCGTCGGCCGGGCGCCGTTCGCCAGCTGCCAACCGCCCCTCGGCACCGACCTCACCCTTCGCGTCGCGGAGCGTGGTCATGGCCCGCCGACTCCGCGCGCCGTCGTGGGCGGCGCGCCCCGTTCGCGCGATGCTCCGGACGTCGGTGACCCCGGCGCGGACGAGGCGTGTGCTCGCAAGACTCTGCAGCGCGGCCCGAACCTCGTCCGCCGTCGCTCGGGCCGCACGGATCGGCGCACCGAGGCCGTGGGCCGAGGTTCCGAGCTTCTGGATGAACTCCGCGATGCGGGCGGCCGCGGCGGCGATGCGCGCGGCCTGGACGCCCTGCGTCGGTCCCTCGGCGCCGCCCAGGGTGAAGGCGCTCGCGACCGCTCCGACGATCTGGATGCCGGCGGACTCGCCGGCCAGCCACGCGAGCTCGGACTTGATCTCGTCGTGGCAGTGGTCCAGCTGGTCGGCGTAGTCGTGGCAGGCGTGTCCGAGGGCCAGGTGCGCGTTGCCGAGATCCTCGAGACGCCGCTGCACCCCCCGGCACACCGTCTGCATGTCGTCGGCCTCGGGCAGGCGGTGCGCGACGAACGGCTGCGCCATCGGACCGAGCAGGCAGGTGGCGGTGCTCGACGCCCCACCGCACGCGAGCCATGCATCGCCCACGGTGCGCAGTCGCCCGGTGTCGCCGTTCGGCCAGAGGTAGCCGACGAGGTGGCGCACCACGGACCAACCCAGCGGCCCGTCGTCCCCGCCGGCACCCGCCGCGGTGGGTGGCGTCCACGCATCGCCGATGTCCAACGTCATCGGCAGCGCGTCGAGCAGCGCGGTCGTCGACCGCTCGTCCGCCGGCGACGGGGTGGAGGCGGCCTCGGCCGCGGCGTAGTTGCGCGCCGACTGCGAGAACATGGCTGCGGTCGTCCACGTGCCGGTGACCAGCCTGGCCGTCGCCGCCAGCACCGACCGCGCCGCCGCGTCGTAGCCCACGGCCCACGAATGTCCGCCGGGATCGGCCCCGGCCATCCCGCCGTTGTCCTGCAGCGTCGTCTGCAGGGTCCAGTAGCGGTCGTGGAGCGGATCGGCGACCTCGTCGGCCAGCGTCCTCGACGCCCGGACGAAGTCCTCGATCTCGACGTGCAGCCGGGTCACCGGTGCGACTCCGAAAACTGTCGGACATCGCTGCCATAATCACACGTATGTCCGCCCCGCATAAAACGTTGCGACCGCTGCACGATGCGGTCGACGGGCTGCTCGCCATCAGGTGGGACGCGGTGGCGCGCGACGACCTGCTGGACACCTGCCGCGCGCTGCAGCGGGTCGCGAACCGGCTCGCGGCGGTCGACCACGAACTCGTGGCGGAGCTCGACCGGCGAGGTAGCGCGGTCGAGCTCGGCGCACGCGACACCGCGGCGCTGCTGCGCGCACTGCTGCGGCTGCACCCCGGCGAGGCCCGTAGCCGCGTGGCGGCGGCCGACCTCATCGGGTCGCGGCGGTCGCTGCACGGCGAGCCCGTGCCACCCGAGCTGCCGATCCTGGCCGCAGCGCAGGCCGCCGGCGACGTCACCGTCCGCCACGCCCAGGTGATCGCGCGCGCGGTCGCCACCCTGCCCGACACGGTGCGCGACGAGCACGGACCCACGGTGGAACGACAGCTCGTCGAGCACGCCCGTGCCTTCGACCCGTACGCCCTCGGTCGCATCGCCGAACGGGTGCACGCGCATCTCGACCCCGACGGGCTGCTGCGCGATGCCGGCTACCGCGAGCGCCATCGCGACCTCACCGTCGCGCAGCGGCCGGACGGGTCCGCCCGCCTCGACGGCGAGCTCACCGCCGAGTGCGCCGAGCGGCTGTTGACCTGCCTCGACCCGCTGGCTGCGCCGCGGCCCGCCGCCGGCGGTCGCCGCGACCCGCGCACCGCCGGCCAACGCCGCCACGACGGCCTGCTCGACGCGCTGATCCGGCTCGGGAGCACCGGCCGCCTGCCCGACGCCGGCGGCGTGTCCACCACGGTGCTGCTCACCGTCGCGGCCGACGACTGGTCCACGGGGACGGGCGTGGCGACGACCGGCCACGGCGCGGTCGTGCCGACCGCGATCGCCCGGGGCTGGACGGGAGGTGACGCTCGCGAGCTCGCGGTCGGCCTCGGTCACGGCGGTGCCGACCCCGGTCGGGCCGGCGGGGGCATCACGGGGTGGACCGACGCGCGCCGGCTGTTCTCCGGGGCACAGCGCCTGGCGATGGCCGCCCGCGACGGCGGCTGCACCTTCCCCGGGTGCCCCGTCCCCGCGGCGTGGTGCCAGGCGCACCACCTGCTCGACCACGCCGACGGCGGGCCCACGACCACCGGCAACGGCGCGCTCGTCTGCGGTCACGACCACCGGGTGCGCGTGGCGCAGGGGTGGAGCGCGACGATCGTCGCGGGTCGGGTCGCCTGGGTGCCGCCGGCCTGGCTCGATCCGCAGCGGACGCCACGCGTGAACATGCTGCACCGTCCGACGGCGAGCGCGCATCGCGACGACCGGCCGCCGTGACGGCCCCCTGACGGTCGGGTCCGACCTACGTCGTGGCGTGCTCACTGCGCCCACATCCGCACGTTGGCGTGGGCGGCGGCGCGGTAGTTCTCGTCCGCGGTGGTGGCGACGGCCCGCAGGGCGGCCAATGCCTCGTGGGTCTGCCGGGCGCCCGCCGCCCAGCGCCGGTGCGCGTCGGCCTGCTCCCCGGCGGCGACACCGCGCCAGACGGCGTGCACGCGGGTCATCCGGGCGTCGACGTCGGCCGCGACCTCCTCGAGGCGCGTGCCGCACGCCGCCATGCGCCGGACGAGCTCGGCCAGCAGATCGGTGTCGACGGCGAACGACGTCATGCGATGTGCCGCAGCTCGGTCGCCACGCCGGACTCGGTGGTCTCGTAGTCGGCGGCGGTGACGCCGAGCGCGTGCGCGATGCCGTCCAGCGCGGCGAGCAGCTGCCGCGCGCCGTCGGCCCATTCGTGCCAGCCGGCGGCGAAAGCCGTCGCCGCATGACCTCGCCACTGCCCGTCGAGCAGATCGCGGGCCGCGGTGTGGAGCCGGGTCAGTTCGGCGCGCCCCTCGGTCACGGCCTCCGCCACGCGCGCCTGCGCGGCCAGCAGCTCCGTGGGGTCGACCTCGTATCCGGACATCTCGGGCTCCTCCCTGGCGATGCCGGGGAGCGTAGGTCGTCCGGACGTCGGCCCGCTCGGTGTCGCGCACGGCCTGTGGATAACGTCGGGCGGCGGCGTCAGTAGCCTGACCTGGTGATCGACCTGAAAATCGTCCGGGACGACCCCGAGCACGCCCGAGCGTCGCAACGCGCCCGCGGCGCCGACCCCGGACTCGTCGACGCCCTGCTCGTCGCCGACGACGTCCGGCGCGCCGCCGTCTCGCGGGCCGACACGCTGCGCGCCGAGCAGAAGACGCTGAGCAAGCAGGTCGGCAAGGCGTCCCCCGAGGACCGGCCGGCCCTGCTGAGTCGCGCGAAGGGGTTGGCCGACGAGGTCAAGGCGGCCGAGGCCGAGCAGGGCGACGCGGACGAGGCGCTGCGCAACGCGCAGTTCGCGATCGCCAACCTGGTCGAGGACGGCGCTCCGCCCGGCGGCGAGAACGACTTCGTGACCCGCGAGCTGGTCGGCACGCCGCCCGCGGTCACCGACCCCAAGGACCATCTCGAGATCGCGGCCGGGCTCGGCGCCGTCGACACCGAGCGCGGCGCCAAGGTCAGCGGCGCCCGGTTCTACTTCCTCACCGGCATCGGCGCCCAGCTCGAGTTCGCGCTCGTCAACCTGGCGATGCAGCAGGCCACCGACGCCGGCCTCACCCAGGTGATCGCGCCGGCGCTGGTCAAGCCGGAGATCATGCAGGGCACCGGCTTCCTCGGTGCGCACTCCGACGAGGTCTACCACCTGGAGCGCGACGACCTGTACCTCGTCGGCACCTCCGAGGTCGCGCTGGCCGGCATGCACGGCAACGAGATCCTCGCCGAGCTGCCGCTGCGGTACGCCGGGTTCTCCTCCTGCTTCCGCCGCGAGGCCGGCAGCTACGGCAAGGACACCAAGGGCATCATCCGGGTGCACTGGTTCGACAAGGTCGAGATGTTCTCCTACGTCCGCGCGGACGAGGCACGCGAGGAGCACGAGCGGCTGCTCGCGTGGGAGCGGGAGTTCATGGACAAGCTGGAGTTCGCCTACCGCGTGATCGACGTCGCGGCCGGCGATCTCGGTTCGAGCGCGGCCCGCAAGTACGACATCGAGGCGTGGTTCCCGTCGCAGGGCGCCTACCGCGAACTGACGTCGACGTCGAACTGCACGACCTTCCAGTCGCGCCGCCTCAACATCCGCACCCGGGGCGAGAAGGGCAACGAGCCGGTGGCGACGCTCAACGGAACGCTGTGCGCCGCAGCCCGCACCATAGCCTGCCTGCTCGACCACCACCAGCAACCGGACGGTTCGGTCTACGTCCCGGCGGCGCTGCGCCCGTTCCTGGGTGGTCGCGACGTCCTGACGCCCCGATGATCAGGTTCGTCGCCACCGATATCGACGGGACCCTGCTGGGCAGCGACGGAGAGGTGTCGGCCCGCAACCGCGCCGCGCTCGACGCCGCCGCCGACGCCGGTCTGCACGTGGCCTTCGTGACCGGACGGCCGCCACGCTGGTTGGACGACCTGGTCGATGCGACCGGCCACCACGGCGTCGCCGTCGGGGCGAACGGTGCGGTGCTCTACGACATGGCGACCGAAGAGCTGCTGGTGTCGTACACCCTGGACGAGGCGCTTATGCGCGAACTTGCGAAATCTCTGCGCGCGGAGTTCCCCGGCGTCGCGTTCGCACTCGAGTTCGGGCACGGCTTCGCGGCCGAACCCGAGTACGTGCACGACTGGCAGATCAATCCGCGCACCGACCGGCGTGGCGTGGCGATCCCACCGCCCCGCATCGGCTCGCTCGACGAGATCGTCGACGGGCCGGCGGTGAAGCTGCTGGCGAAGGACCGCTCGGTCGACCCGGACGCGTTCCTCACCGCGGCCACCGAGGTCGTCGGTGACCGTGCGACGCTGACGCACTCGTCGTCCTACGGCCTGCTCGAGCTCTCTGCTCCCGGCGTCACCAAGGCGACCGGGCTGGCCGAGCTGGCCGAACGCCACGGCGTCGCGCCGCACGAGATCGCCGCGATCGGCGACATGCCCAACGACATCCCGATGCTGTTGTGGGCCGGTCGTTCCTACGCCGTCGGCAACGCCCATCCCGCGGTCAAGGAGGCCGCCGACGAGGTCACGGTCAGCAACGACGACGATGCGGTGGGCCGTCTTATCGAGTCGGTGCTCGCTGGGTACTGAACCTGCCTTCCTCGGCGAGTTGGTCGACGAACCACCCTGTTGATCAACCAACTCGCCGAGGAAGTGGGGTCGGTTCAGGACGGCGGGACGAGGGCCGACCGCAGCAGCTTGCCCGACGTGGTCTTGGGCAAGGCGTCGACGAACCAGATCCGCCGCGGGTACTTGTAGGGCGCGGTCTCGGCCCGCACGAAGGCCTGCAGCTCGGCAGCGAGGGCGGCCGAGGGCACGTGACCGTCACCCAGCACGACGGCAGCCGCCACGACCGCGCCGCGCTCGGCGTCGGGCACCCCGACGACACCGCACTCCCGGACGGCCTCGTGGCCGAGCAGCGTCGACTCCACCTCGGCCGGCCCGATGCGGTAGCCGGCGCTGATGATGACGTCGTCGGCCCGTGCCTCGAAGAACAACCAGCCGTCGTCGTCCTGCCGCACGGTGTCGCCGGTGTGCCAGCGTCCGGTGGGCGCCGCGTCACCGTCGTAACCGAGGAAGAAGGCAGGCAGCGTGCTCGGGTCGACGGTCAGCTCGCCGTCGACGACCTCGACGCGGACGCCCGGGAGCGGCCGACCCATCGACCCCGGTGGCGCGGTCTCGCCCGGCGGCGTCCCGGTGACCTGACCGGTCTCGGTCTGGCCGTACCCGTCGCTGATCTCGAGCCCGGTCTGCTCGCGCCACGTCGACCACGCCGGGACGCCGAGCGCCTCCCCGGCCGTCACGAGTCGCCGCAGCGACGGAACGTCGACGATCGGGCCGTGCCCGGCGATCAACCGGTACTCGGTCGGGGCCATGCACAGGACGTTCACACCGTGCCGCCGGACGGTGTCGAGCCGATGTGCCGCGTCGAAGCGGCGGTCCTGCACGAGCGCCGCCGCACCGCACCACCACGGCGCGATGAAGCAGTTGCGCGCGGACTTCGACCATCCCGGCGCCGCGGTCGACCAGACCAGCTCGCCGGGTCGCGCTGCCAGCCACTCCTGGGCCTGCAACCGCTGGCCCCACGCGTACCGCTGGCCGTGGCGGACCAGCTTCGGCTCACCGCTCGTCCCCGAGGTGAAGAGCACGAACGACGGGTCGGTGTCGTCGAGCTCGGCGTGGTCGGGGATGGTGACGGCCTCGACCGGGTGCGCGAACGTGTCGTCGACCCACCACACGGGCACGTCGAGACCCTCGAGGGCGGCCGCGTTGCGCGGGTCGGCGACGATCAGGGCGTGCCGCGCGCGTCGCACCCGCAGCGCGACGTCCTTCGCGCGCAGCATCTCGCTGCACGGCAGGACAGGCGCACCCAGCCACAGGCAGGCCAGCGTCAGCGCGACGTGGTCGGCGCCGTTGCCCTGCAGGACGAGCACGACGTCACCCTTGCCCACGCCGCGTGCGACGAGGCCGGCGGCCACCACGCCCGCGTCGTCGACGACCTCGCCGAACCGGAGCTCGCGGTCCCGCACGTCGTCGACGAGGGCGAGCGCGTCGGCCGGCCGCGTCGCGACGAAGTCCCGCACCCAGTTCGGCACCGCGGGGCCGGACTACAGGTACTGGCCCGTGCCGCGCGCCGACTCCTCGCCGGCCGCGGACGGCGCGACGAGCTGCCCGTCCGGGCCCACCACGATCTGCCGACCGCCGGCGCCGCCGGGGAGCTGACGCCGACCCGCCATCTGCTCGAGCTGGGCCCGAGCCGTCGCCTGCTGCGCGTAGATGGCCGTCTGGATGCCGTGGAACAAGCCCTCCAGCCACCCGACGAGCTGTGCCTGCGCCACGCGCAGTTCGGCCTCCGACGGCGTATCGCCCCCGAAGGGCAGGCTGAGCCGGTCGAGCTCGTCGCGCAGCTCCGCCGACAGTCCCGAGCTGAGTTCCTTGATCGAGGACTCGTGGATCTCGCGCAGTCGGCGGCGCCCCGCCTCGTCGAGCGGAGCCTGCCGGACCTCCTCGAGCAGCTGCTTGATCATGGTTCCGATCCGCATGACCTTGGCGGGCTGCTCGACCTGCCCCGTAATGTCGTCGGGGTCGTCGTCGCGGTCGGGCTCGTCACCGGTGGTGGCCAGCGCCTTGGACCTCCCGAACTCGACGTCCTGTTCTTCGGCGGGGTAGCCGACGGACGGGGTCGATGCGGGATGATCCTGGTCGTTGTCACTCACGCGTCCAGTCTGCCCGCGCGTGAAGACGGACGAACAGTGCGGTCGGCCGCGGACCGCACGTGAGGTGCACGTGGGGGTGAGACCGGGCGTGATCGGCGTCGATGTCGCACGGGTGCGCGGGCTGTACCCGACCCTCGCCACCAGGACGGCGCAGCTCGACGGGTCCTTCGCCGCGCTCCAGCCCGAGTCGGTGATCCGCGCCGTCATCGCCACGCTGCGCAGTGCGCCGGCGCAGCCCGGGTCCCGCTCGTCGCGGTCGCAGCAGTCGGCGACCCGCGTGCTGCGCGCCCGCCGTGCCGTGGCCGACCTGGTCCGCGCCGACCCGGCCGATGTCGTCCTCGGCCAGAGCGCCGGCTCGCTGCTGCAGCGCTTCGTGTCGCTGCTGGCCAGTGACTGGCAGCTCGGTGACGAGATCGTCCTCAACCGGCTCGACGCCGATCTGGTGACCCAGCCGTTCACCCGCGCCGCACGCAACCGCGGCACGGTGGTGCGCTGGGCCGAGGTCGACCTCGACACCGGCGACGTCCCGGCCTGGCAGTACGACGAGCTCGTCGGACGCCGCACGCGGGTCGTCACCGTGTCGCTGGCGAATCCGGCCACCGGCACCGTGCCCGACGTCCGGGCCATCGCCGACCTCGCGCACGAGCAGGGCGCGCTCGTCGTCGTCGATGCCGGCGTGGCCCCGCTGTACGCCCCGATCGACACCGAGGCGCTCGGCGCGGACCTGCTCGCCGTGTCGGCCACCGTCCTCGGCGGCCCCACCGCCGGGGCCGTCGTGGCGCGACCCGGCCTGCTGGACGAGCTCGGCGAACTGGACGACGCACCGGCCGCCGAGCGATCGGCGCTGCAGCGCTTCGAGAACTTCCCGCTGCCGGTCGAGCTGCTCGACGGCGTCACCGCGGCCGTCGACCATCTCGCCGATCTCGACGAGAATCCCGAGGGGACGAGGCGCGACCGGCTCGTCCGGTCGGTGACCGCATCGGCACGGTACGCCGGCGGCCTGTTCGCACACCTGGACGCCGAGCTGCGCGAGCTGCCGGGCGTGACCGTGCTGGGCGCCTCGGAACGCGCGCTCCCGGTCACCGCGTACACCGTGGCCGGCTGCTCGCCCGACGAGGTGGGCGCCTTCCTGCAGCGTCACGACGTCTCGGTCTGGACCGGCGCGTCCGGTCTGAGCGAGGTGCTGCGCGCCTTCGGCGCCGACGAGTTCGGCGGTGCGGTGTTCCTGGGCGTCATGCCCCACACCACGGCCGGCGAGGTCGAGCAGTTCGTCGACGCGATGCGCCAGCTCTGCCGGCGCTGACCGGCGGCCCGGCCGCCGGGCTCACCGCACGCGCAGCAGCACCTTGCCGATGTGATCGCTCGAGTCCACGAGCCGGTGGGCGTCGCCGGCGTCGTCCAGCGACAGCGTGCGGTCGATGATCGGGCGCACCTGCTCGGCCTCGATCATCGGCCAGACGGCGTGCTGGGTCTCGGCCACGATCTCGGCCTTCATCGCCGCCGGACGGGCACGCAGCCCCGCCGCATGGACGGTGCCGCGCTTCGTCAGCAGCGCCCCGAGGTCGAGCTCGCCCCGGACGCCGCCCTGCATCCCCAGGACGACGAGCCGGCCACCCGTCGCGAGCGCCGCCACGTTGCGGGGCAGGTAGGAGGCGCCCATGTTGTCCAGGACGACGTCGACGCCGCGGCCGTCGGTGTGCCGGTCGATCACCTCCACGAAGTCCTCGTCGCGGTAGTTGACGACGACGTCGGCGCCGAGCTCCCGGCAGAAGTCGAGCTTGCGCTGCGTGCCCGCGGTGGTGAGGACCTCGGCACCGCGGCCGTGCGCGATCTGGATCGCCGCCGTGCCGATGCCGCTCGACCCGCCGTGGACCAGGATGCGCTCGCCGGGCTGCAGCCGGCCCGCCTCGTTGCCGAAGACCATCGACCAGACGGTGCAGGTGACCTCCGGCAGCGCGGCGGCGTCGACCAGCGAGACGCCCGCCGGGACCGGGAGCAGCTGCCCGACCGGCACGGCCACCTTCTCGGCGTAACCGCCGCCGGAGAGCAGGGCGCACACCTCGTCGCCGACGCTCCACCCCGCGACCGTCTCGCCCACGGCCGCGATCGTCCCGGAGCACTCCATGCCGAGGATGTCGGACGCCCCCGGCGGCGGCGGATAGTGCCCCTGCCGCTGCAGCAGGTCGGCGCGGTTGATCGCCGTCGCCGCGACGTCGATGATCACCTCGTCGGCCTTCGGGGTCGGGTCCGGGACGTCCTGCACGGCGAGCACGTCCGGCCCGCCGAACTCGGTGATCACTACGGCACGCATGTCCTCGACCCTAGTGAGGGCGGTGCGGCCACCTCCCGGACGCCCGCGCCCGCCCTCCCCGGCAGTCTCGGATCCGAGACTGCCGACGTCGTGCCTGGCGGGGTACCTGTGGACACGGGACGCTGGTCGGATGCAGCGAGTCGCCGTCGGGACGGGCCCCCTGACCGAAGCGGACGTCGTCGCGGTCGCGCGCGACGGCGCAGGCGTGGAGCTGACGCCGGACGCGGTCGCCGCGATCGCCGCCTCGCGCCGCGTGGTCGAGGCGCTCGCCGACGACGTCGAACCGCACTACGGCATCTCGACCGGTTTCGGTGCGCTCGCCACCAAACACATCCCCACCGAGCAGCGGGCCCTGCTGCAGCGCTCGCTCATCCGCTCGCACGCCGCGGGCAGCGGACCCGAGGTCGAGCGCGAGGTCGTCCGCGCGCTGATGCTGCTGCGGCTCTCGACGCTGGCCACGGGCCGCACCGGCGTGCGTCCCGGCACCGCAGCCACGCTCGCCGCGCTGCTGGACGCGGGCATCACACCCGTCGTCCACGAGTACGGCTCGCTGGGCTGCTCCGGCGACCTCGCCCCGCTGTCGCACGTGGCGCTCGCCCTGCTCGGCGAGGGGATCGTCCGCGACGCCGAGGGCACCGCCCACCCCGCCGCGGACGCCCTGGCCGCGGCCGGCATCGAACCGGTCGTGCTGGCCGAGAAGGAGGGCCTCGCCCTCGTCAACGGCACCGACGGCATGCTGGGCCAGCTCCTCCTGGCCTGCCACGACCTCGACCTGCTGTTGCGCACCGCCGACCTCACCGCCGCGATGAGCGTGGAGGCGCTGCTCGGCACGGCCCGGGTCTTCGCCGCGGACCTGCAGTCGCTGCGCCCGCAGCCGGGCCAGGCCGTCGCCGCGGCGAACATGCGCGCCCTGCTGGCCGACTCCCGCATCGTCGCGTCGCACGCCGGGCCGGACTGCGTGTACGTGCAGGACGCGTACTCGATGCGCTGTGCCCCACAGGTGGCCGGCGCCGCCCGCGACACGCTCGCCCACGCGCGCCTGGTCGCCGGGTACGAGCTGGCGGCCGCCGTCGACAACCCGGTGGTCACGGCCGACGGCCGGGTCGAGTCCAACGGCAACTTCCACGGCGCGCCGGTCGGCTACGTCCTCGACTTCCTCGCGATCCCGGCGGCGGACGTCGCGTCGATGAGCGAGCGCCGCACCGACCGGATGCTCGACGTGGCGCGCTCGCGAGGCCTGCCGCCGTTCCTCGCCGCCGACCCGGGTGTGGACTCCGGCCACATGATCGCGCAGTACACGCAGGCGGCGCTGGTGTCGGAGCTCAAGCGGCTCGCGGTGCCGGCGAGCGTGGACTCGATCCCGTCGAGCGCGATGCAGGAGGACCACGTCTCGATGGGGTGGTCGGCGGCCCGCAAGCTGCGCCGTTCGGTCGACGCGCTGACGCGGGTGCTGGCCATCGAGCTGCTCACCGCCGCCCGGGCCCTCGACCTGCGGGCGCCGCTCACCCCCGGGCCGGGAACCGGCGCCGTGGTGGCGGCGCTACGCGAGACGGTCCCGGCTCCCGGCCACGACCGCTTCCTCGCCCCCGAGATCGAGGCCGCCGTCGAGCTCGTCCGATCCGGCCGGGCCGTCACCGCCGCCGAGACGGCGCTGGGCGCGGCCGTCGGCTGAGCGGCGCAGCTGCCACCACGCGACGAGCTCAGGCAAGCACACGGCGCAGGAACTCCACCTGCTCGACGACGGACTTCTCGAACACCTCGCCCACGTAGAGGTCGAAGTGCCCGCAGGGGAACGAGAGCAGCTCCGCCCGCGGCGCGCGGGCGGCGACCTCGTGCACCGGTTTGACCGGCGCGACGTCGTCCTGCTCGGCGGCGATGACGAGCATCGGACACGTCACCTTGGCGGCGTGACGCACCGGACGGTTCCGGGGCACCCGCAGGACGCCGCGGGCGCACAGCTCGTTGCGGAACGTCGGGCCGGCGATCGTCAGGTATCCCTGTTCGGCGGTGGGGGTCGAGATGACCGCGCCCGACCCGGGTGCGCCCACGATGGGCAGCATGACCGGCGGCCGGCCGCGCACGCGGCCCGCCACGTCGCGGAGCGCCGCCCGGGTCGTCGCCGCGGCCTTGCCCGGTCCCTCGCCGGTCTGGTTGCCGATGAGCGCGGCGAGGCCGTCCATCGCGGCGCCCTGGCTGATCACGGCGGCGACGCGCTGGTCGGCCGCCGCGACCGCGACCACGTGGCCACCCGAGTAGGACGACCCCCAGATCGCGACGCGGGCCGCGTCGACGCCCTTCCGCGCCCGGGCGTAGGCGATCGCGGCGTGGTAGTCCTCGCGGTGCCGTCGGTGGTCGACGTCCTGCCGCGGCTCGCCCTCGGACGTCCCGAACCCCCGGTAGTCGAAGACGAGGACGTCGGCGCCGGCCGCCGCGAACCGCTCGGCGAACGGCAGCAGGCCGGAGTCCCGGGTCGCCCCGAAGCCGTGCCCCATCACGACCACGGGCCGGCCGCGCGTGGTCGTCAGATCGTCGTTCAACGCGCGTAGGTACCAGGCCTCGCACCGCGTGCCGTGGCTGTCGAAGCTGATGGTCTCCATGTGAGCGGCCCCCCGGTCGTGCGCCCCGTCGTGACGGATTCGTTACAACCTGCCCGCACGGTTCGCGTCTGGCAAGGGCGACGGCGGGACGCGCAGTGCGGCGGCGACGAGCGGGAGCAGGGATCGGTCGATCGGCAGCCACTCGACCGACGCCAGCTCGGCCGCAGTCAGCCACCGCAGCGCGTCGTGGTCCTCGTGCGGCCGGGGTTCCCCGGTGACGAGACGCGCGGCGTAGAGCGACAGCCGGATCGGCGCCACCGTCGCGTCGCCCCGGGCCGTGCCGAGCCGCCGGTCGACCTCGACCGTGACGTCGAGCTCCTCACGGCACTCGCGCACCAGGGCCGCGCCGTCGCTCTCGCCGGGCTCGACCTTGCCGCCGGGGAACTCCCAGCCGCCGGCCAGGCGGTGCGGGGGAGCGCGTCGCGCCGCCAGCACGCGCGCGTCGCGGATCAGCGCGGCGGCGACGACCTCGATCACGGTGCGCGCGAGCCGCGCTCGCGTTCCTGGACCCGCAGTTCGTCGAGATCCTTCAGCCGGTCGAGGCCCCGTAGCGGCTGCGCGATCCGCTGGTTGCCCTGCAGCGCATCGCGGTTGCGGTCGAGGAACGCCCAGTACCCGGCGGTGAAGGGGCACGCGTCGTCGCCCACGCGCACCTTCGGGTCGTACCGGCAGCCGCCGCAGTAGTCGCTCATCCGGTCGATGTAGGCGCCCCCGCCGGCATAGGGCTTGGTGGCCATGACGCCACCGTCCGCGTACTGCGACATGCCGACCACGTTGGGAACCATCACCCAGTCGTACCCGTCGACGAAGGCGCGATGGAACCAGTCGGTGACCTGCGAGGGTCGCCAGCCACGCTGCATCGCGTAGTTGCCCAACACCATCAACCTCGGGATGTGGTGCACCCAGCCGTTTCGCTCGATATTGCGCAATGTGTCGGACAGGCAGGCGGCGTCGACGTGTTCGTGGTCCAGGTCGGCGAACCACGCGGGCAGCGTGCCACGCGCCCCGAGCTCGTTGCGTCGGCGGTACGAGCGCGGCTGCTGCCAGTACAGGTGCCAGACGTAGTCCCGCCACCCGATCAGCTGGCGGACGAACCCCTCGGCCGACGCGATCGGGACGTCACCCGCGCGGTAGGCCTCCTCGACACGGTGCACCACCTCGACCGGGTCGAGCAGGCCGAAGTTCAGCGGTGCCGACAGCAGCGAGTGCGACATCCACGGATCGGCGCGCAGGATCGCGTCCTCGTACGCTCCGAACGTCGGCAGCCGGTTCTGCGCGAAATCGCGCACTGCATGCAGCGCCTCGTCCCGCGACGCCGCGAACCGGCGAGGACCGTCCTTGCCGATGAACGAGACGTCGCCGTCACGCTCCCACCGGTCGAGGTCGTGACGCACCTCGTCGTCGATCTCGTCCTCGGTCGGCCACCACGGTTCGTCCACGCCGAGGGTCGGTTGCCGCGGCGGCGGTTCGCGGTTCTCGTGGTCGAAGTTCCACGTGCCGCCGGCGGGCTCGCTGCCGTCCATCAGCACGTCGAGGCGGCGACGCGCGTCCCGGTAGAAGTCCTCGAGCAGCAGCCTGCGCTTGCCGCGGCCCTCGACCCAGGCGGCGAACTCCGCCGAAGACGTCGCGAACCCCCGGGCGGGCGTCACCTCGACGTCGAGCGAGCGGACGAGGTCGAGCGCCGCATGGCTGGTCGGCCGGCACACGGTGAGCCGGTCGCGGGTGCGCCGGACGACCTCGCCGTAGGTGTCGGCCCGGACGTAACGGCACCGCTCGCCGAGCTCCGCCGCCCGGTGACGCATGGCGGAGAGCACGAGGTGTGCCTTCTGGCGATGGAACCGACGCCGGCGGAAGACCGCCCGCGACTCGATCAGCAGCACCGCGTCGTCGGGGTGGTCGAGGAAGTGGGGGCCGAGCTGGTCGCCGAACAGCCAGCGTCGTTCCGTCACGGCGTGGACCTACCCGCAATCGCGGACGCATACGCTGGGGTCGTCACCCAGGCCCCGAGCCGCCGAGGAACCGGTCGATGCCCGAGTCACCGCTCGCCCCCGAGCCCTACGACCTGCTGCTGCAGGGCACGGTCTTCCTCGACGTCGTGCTCACCGGGCTCGAGTCGCCACCCTCCCGTGGTGCCGAGGTGCTCGCGTCCGGCATGGGCTCGTGCCCGGGCGGCATCGCCAACCTCGCCATCGCCGCGAGCCGGCTCGGCCTGCGGACCACGCTGTCGGCCGCCTTCGGCGACGACCTCTACGCCGACTTCTGCTGGACGACGCTCGCCGAGCAGGAGGGCGTCGACCTCTCGCACTCGATGCGCTTCCCCGGCTGGCACTCGCCGGTGACGGTGTCGATGGTCCTCGACCGCGACCGCGCGATGGTCACGCACGCCCACCCGTCGCCGCTGCCGCCCACCACCATGCTGGGCGGACGCCCCGCTGCGGCGTTCGGCTTCGTCCACCTCGAGGCCGAGCCGCAGCCCTGGGTGGTCGAGGCCGCCGCCGGCGGCATGCGGCTGTTCGCCGACGTCGGCTGGGACCCGGTCGAGGAGTGGTCGCCGAAGATCCTCGACCAGCTCGAGCACTACTACGCGTTCCTGCCCAACAGCGTCGAGGCCATGGCCTACACCCGCACCGACGACCCGCACGACGCCGTGCACGCCCTGGCCGACCGGGTGCCGGTGGCCGTGGTGACGTGTGGCGGCGAGGGGGCGATCGCGATGGACGCGACGACCGGCGAGGAGGCGTGGGTGCCGACGTTCCCGGTGAACGCCCACGACCCCACCGGCGCCGGCGACGTGTTCGGCGCGGCGTTCGTGCTCGGGACGAAGTACGGCTGGCCGCTCGAGCGCCGGCTGGCGTTCGCCAACCTGTGCGCGGCACTGTCGGTCCAGAACGTCGGCGGTTCGCTCGCCGCGCCCGGCTGGGGCGACATCGTGGACTGGCTCGCCGGGATCCGGGGCCGCGCCGCGGCCGGCTCGACGACGGCCGCCGACGCGGTGTCGCGCTACGCGTTCCTCGACGACGTCGTGCCCGACGAGCACGCGTCGGTGCGGCGGGCGAGCGCCACGATCGCGCGCTTCTCCGACGCCTGAACCGTCGGGGCAGCAACGGCCGAGGCGTTCCGATGCGCCCGCCCGCGTGGTGGGATGTGCCCATGCACCTCGCCACGACCGACGCCGCGAACGCGCTGCTCGAGAAGGATCCGCTCGCGCTGCTCGTCGGCATGCTGCTCGACCAGCAGATCCCGATGGAGAAGGCGTTCACCTCGCCCGAGGTGCTGCGCGAACGGATCGGTGGGACGCTCGACGCCCGCGTGATCGCCGGGTACGACCCCGAGGCGTTCGAGACGCTGTTCCGTACCCCGCCGGCGCTGCACCGCTTCCCGGCGGCGATGGCCAAGCGGGTGCAGGCGCTGGCGCAGCTGCTCGTCGAGCGCTACGACGGCCGCGCCGAGGCGGTGTGGGAGGGCGTCGCGAGCGGTGACGAGCTCGTCGCCCGCATCGGCACCCTGCCCGGTTTCGGCGAGCAGAAGGCCAGGATCTTCGCCGCCCTGCTCGGCAAGCAGGTCGGCGTCCGGCCGCCGGGCTGGCGCGAGGCCGCCGGGCACTACGGCGACGAGGGCTCGCTGCGCTCGATCGCCGACGTCGTGGACGACGGCTCGCGCAAGGCCGTCCGCGCGTGGAAGCAGGAGCAGAAGGCCAAGGCGAAGGCCGCGGCGCAGGCCTGAGACGGCCCGCTACTCACACCGCGGCGAAGGCCGCGGTCCGCATCGTCTCGACCTCGTCGCCGAGCCGCTGCACGAGAGCGTCGTCGACGTCGCGGCCGCACACCCGCAGCCAGTTGGCGAGCATGCGGTGCCCGCCCTGCGTCAGCACCGACTCGGGGTGGAACTGCACGCCCTCGATCGGCAGCGTGGCGTGGCGCAGGGCCATCACCACCCCGCTGGGCGTGCGGCCGGTGACCACGATCTCGGCCGGCAACGCGTCCTCGGCCACCGTCAGCGAGTGGTAGCGGGTCGCCGTGAACGGCGACGGCAGACCGGCGAGGACCCCGGTCCCGTCGTGGACGACGTCGCTGGTCTTGCCGTGCAGCAGCTCGGGGGAGCGGACGACGGGTGCGCCGAAGACGGCCCCGATGGCCTGGTGCCCGAGGCAGACGCCCAGGAGCGGCATCCCTCGCTCCGCACAGGCGCTGACGAAGGCCATCGACGTGCCGGCGTCCTCGGGCGTGCCCGGGCCCGGCGACACCAGCACGCCGTCGACGCCGAGCGTCCCGAGCTCGCGCGGGTGCACCGAGTCGTTGCGCCGCACGACGACCTCGACCCCGAGCTGGCCGAGGTACTGGACGAGGTTGTAGACGAAGCTGTCGTAGTTGTCGACGACGAGGATGCGGGTCACGGTGTCACTCCCCGGGGACGGTGACCTGGTTGATGGGCAGATGCGGCTCGATCCACGGGAAGACGACGAACAGCAGCAGCGCGCACACCCCGGCGACCAGGACGAGCACCTGCAGCAGCTTCACCGCGATCGGCCCCGGCAGGTGACGCCAGATCCACGTGTACATCAGCCCGAGACCTCCGAGTACAGCGCGCGCACCGGCGCCGGCATGGCCGCGACGTGCTTCTTCGCCGCGTCGAGCGCGGAGTACTTGCCGGCGTACTCGGCGTGGACGATCATCCGCTTCGCGGCGGTGAACTTCGGGTGGCAGGTCGTCATGGTCATGAGCCGTTCCACGGGCCGGTCGTTCTCGTGGTTCGGCACCGGCAGCAGGACGCGACCCGCCGACGGGGGCACGATCTCGCGGCCGGGCACCGTGACCGAGCCGCCGCCGGCGATCCGCACCCGCGCCGAGGCCCGTTGCGGGTCACTGCCCGCGGCCGAGCCGAGGACGCGGTACACGTACCAGGTCGTTCGGGTCTCGACGACCACCGCGTCGTGCACCCGCAGCTTGTCGAGGTTGAGGAAGGGCTCGCCCTTGCCGACGCGGTGCCCGGCGACGCCGAAGTTGCCGACCTGGCCGGGCATCGCGGTGCGCGTGTAGTGCCCGGGGCCCTTGTCGAGCTCGTCGAGCCCCGTGCCCTCGACGATCGTCCAGTGGTAGTCGCTGCCCAGCCGCGGGATGTAGATGTTCGCCACGCCGGTGCCGAGCGGGATCGTGCTGCTGCGGTTGCCCGGCAGGTCGAGCGTGGGGTCCTCCCACGTCCGCTCCAGCTTCTGGGCGATCTTGTCGTTGTCGCCGCGCGCGTAGATGTTGGTGACCCACACCTCGTAGACGACGAACAGCAGGACGACGAGGCCGAGGGTGATGAGGGTCTGCCCGATGCCGCGCAGGACGAAGCGCACCTTGTCGGCGGTGCTCGTGCCGGTGTGCTCCGGCGACGCCGCCGGCGGCGGGTCCTCGACCATCGTGTCGTCCATCGTGTCGTCCTCACCTGCCCGGGCGGGCGTAGGTCAACGTCAAGGGCCCGTGATAGGCGGGCAGCGTCATCGCGTCGGTGGTCTCGACGGTGTAGCCGAGGCCGTAGTAGCCCGCGGCCTCCTTGTAGGTGCGGACACCGTCGGACGCGTCGAGCCTCTCCAGCATTGTCCGTGACGGCCCGATCGCCGCAACCCGGAAGGGCGGGGAGTAGACCTCGCCGTTGAGCAGCAGGGTGTTGCCGACGCAGCGCACCGCGGACGTGGCGATGACCCGCTGGCCGGCGATCGTCATGGCCTCGGCACCGCCGGCCCACAGCGCGTTCACCACCGCCTGCAGGTCGGACTGGTGGACGACCTTCTGGTTCGCCGTCGCGGCGTCGTCCCCGGTCTGTCCGCTGCCCTGGTCCGTCGTGTCGGCCGGCGCGTCGTCCAGCACGACCTCGACGCCGGGGCCGCGGACGGCGCGCAGCCCGCCGGGCACCCGCAACGGCGCGACGCGCTGCTGCGCGCGCCGTACCGCGGAGTCGCCGGCACCCACGTCCGCGGTCAACCGGTTGACCTCGTTCTGCAGGGCGCGGACCCGCTCGTCGGCGACCCGGACCCGGTCCTCGGCGCCACGGACCGTCCCGGCCAGGCTCGTGACCGACGGTGCCCGCAGGTCCGTGCCGCCGGAGTCGCGGGCGCTGGCCGCGAACCCCACGCCCGCCGCGAGGCACACCACCGGCACCAGGACGCGCCACGCGTCCCGGCGTCGGATCCGGGCGGGAAGCCGCATTCGCTCAGGTCACCTCCGCAGGGTGGCGTCTACGCTAGTGGCAGCCCGCGGCAACCGTGCCGCCCGGACCCGTCGTGTCCGCAGCCGCCTGAGATGGAGAGAGCTCGTGCCCAAGTCGAAGGTCCGCAAGAAGAGCGACGCGCCGCTGCGCACGACGTCGAGCGCCACGCGTACCCGGCAACTCGCACCGAGCCCCACCTGGTACCCCGTCGTCATGGCCGTCGTGCTGCTGCTCGGCCTGGCTTACCTCGTCGTCTACTACCTCACCAACCAGGGCACCTCGCCGCACGTGCCGCTCATGCACGACCTGGGCGCCTGGAACTTCGCCATCGGCTTCGGCGTCATGCTGCTCGGCCTGATCATGGCCGTCCGCTGGCGGTGACGACGCTCGTCCACATCGTTTTCCACGCCTGTGATTACACGCGTGTAGTTCCCCACAGCTGGGGACAACCCTGTGGATGAGCCGATCCGGCACGCCCCGAGCGTGCGCTTCGCCCCCGACCGCCGGGTGACCGCGGCCGCCGCGGTGGGCGCGCTCGTCGCGGCCGTCCTCGCCGCCGTCACCGACGACGCGGCCGGCCGGCTGCTGCTGCTCGTGGGCGTGGTCGTCCTGCTCGCCCTCGTCGCCGGCGATCTCGTGTTCTCGCCGCGGCTGGTCGCCGACGCCGGCGGCGTCGTCGTCCGCTCCCCGCTGGCCAGGGTGGCCCTGCCGTGGCCGCAGATCGAGGCGGTGCGCGCCGACACCCGTGACCGGCTCGGTCTGCGCAGCACCACGCTCGAGGTCGACGCCGGCAGCACGCTCGTGGTGTGCAGCAGACGCGCGATCGGTGCCGATCCCGCCGCCGCCGCGGAGCTCATCAACGCCTTCGCCCCACCCGGCGCCGGCCGGAGCGTCAGCTGAAGGTCGCCGTCCGCACCACGACGACCACGACCGCGAGGACGAGGACGCCCACCAGCCCGCCGACCTGCAGCCGCGTGGGCACGCGGGCCCGCGAGTGCGGCAGCCCACCGATCACGACCGCGCAGAGCACACCGGTGACGAAGCCGCCGATGTGACCGAGGCGGGAGATGCCGGCCACCGAGAAGGTGATCGCGAAATTGAAGCCGATGGTCGCGATGAGCCACCGCGGATCGAAGCCGAGTCGACGCACGAGCAGCAGACCGGCGCCGAAGAGTCCGAAGATCGCCCCCGACGCGCCCGCGGTCGCCGCGAGCTCGTCACCGAACGCGTACACCGCGGCGCCGCCGCCGAGCGCGCCCAGCAGGTACACCGCGCCGAACCGCCACCAGCCCAGCAGCCGTTCCAGCGGCGGCCCGAGGACGACGAGGGCGAGCATGTTCGCCGCGATGTGCAGCGGGTCGAGGTGCAGGAACGCCGAGGTGAGCAGCTGGTAGTAGTCGCCGCCGTCGACGCGGGGCGGGAAGAGCTGCAGGTCGATGAACAGCTGCGAGTTGGTGGGATCGCGCAGCGTCCCGGGGTGTTGCAGGCCGGTCGCGAGGTACCCGACGACGTTGAGGGCGACGAGGATCGCCGTCATGAACGGCGGCGCCCGCAGGATGCGGGCGCCGACGCTGGTGCGCTGCGGCCGGATCGAGCGGGCGCCGCTGCGCGCGTCGTCCGGGCAATGGAAGCCGACCGATGCCGGCCGCATGCACTCGGGGCAGATCGGTCGGTCGCAGCGGACGCAGCGGACGCCCGTCTCGCGATTCGGGTGCCGGTAGCAGTGGGCCAGCTCGGTGGTGCCGGCGCCGGTGCCGTCGGGAAGAGTCATGCCACGTCGGGACGCCGGCTACTCGACGGTGACGGAGTTGATGGTGATCGGGTTGACCGGCTTGTCGTTACGACCGGTCTTGGTGGTCGCGATGGCGTCGACGACGGCGCGGCTGTCGGCGTCGGCGACCTCGCCGAAGATGGTGTGGCGCCGGTTGAGGTGCGGCGTCGGGCCCACCGTGACGAAGAACTGCGAGCCGTTGGTGTTGGGTCCGGAGTTCGCCATGGCGAGCAGGTAGGGCCGGTCGAAGCTCAGCTCGGGGTGGAACTCGTCGGCGAACTTGTAGCCGGGGTCGCCGTACCCCTCGCCGAGCGGGTCGCCGCCCTGGATCATGAAGCCCGAGATGACGCGGTGGAACACCGTGCCGTCGTAGAGCGGGTCGCTCGTCGTCGTGCCGGTGCCCGGGTGGCGCCATTCCTTGGCTCCCGTGGCGAGGTCGACGAAGTTCTTCACCGTCTTCGGCGCGTGGTCACCGAACAGGGTGATGCGGATGTCGCCGGCGGAGGTGTGCAGCGTCGCGGTCTGGGTGGGCATGAGTCCAATCCTGCCACGGAGCGCTGTCAGAACTTTCCGGCGATGGCCTGGGCGAGGTAGAGGGCATTCCGGGACGTGTCGGCACGCTCGGTGTGGACGACCACCATGACCTTCCCTGTGGCGAATGCGAAGGCCCAGTCGCGTGCGCCGTGTTCCCCGCCGAACTTCGTGCGGTAGCCGATCCCGGTGACGCCGCGAACGACGTTGCGCTGGGTGTACTCGCTCGTCCCGGCCCGTGCGGTCAGCACCATCGCGTTGAACGCGGCCGCAGCACTGGTGAAGGTCAGCGGACGGATGTCGGCGGTGACGTCGTAGGGCGGGTTCGCGAAGTAGAAGCGGCAGCCGATCGGCTTCTGATCGGTGAGCAGCGTGGTGCGGCCGACCCGGTTGCCCTCGATGTCGGCGACGTTCGCCGCTGATGTCGGGTCGATGTTCAGGCCGGCCCGAATGTAGGGACAGCGGCCCTCCTTCTCGCCCTTCGGAGCCTTGCTGCCTGGCGGCAACGGCGCGACGTTGCTCGCCTTCGGCGGGCGGTAGTCGGCGCCCTCCGGCGAGCGCGTCGCCGTGACGGTGCTGGTCACGGTCCGCTCGCGGGTCGGCGCGGGCTTCGCGGCCGAGGTGCAGCCCGCGACCGCGAGCACCAGCGTGGCCGCCCCCACGGCCCGCCCCACGGTTCGGCCCCGACGGATGGTCACCGCGGCCGCCCGGCCGCGACCGTCGCCGCCTGCAGCGGCAGCGTGTCGTCGAGGGGAGCGAGCTCGACGTCGGCGCCGCGGCGCCGGTACGCGCGCTGCAGCAACTCGTCGGCGAAGCGTGGGCTCTTGGCGAGCACCGGGCCGTGTAGGTAGGTGCCGATCACGTTGTCGCGCACGGCGCCCTCGGTGCGGTCCCGACCGTTGTTCCCCCGGCCGGTCTGCGTGCGGCCGAGGGGACGGGCGTCCGAGCCGAGGGTCGTCAGCCCGCTGTGGTTCTCGTAGCCGACCAGCCGGCCGGCGTCGAGCTCGCCGGCGGTGTCGACCCAGTTGTTGCCGATGAGGCGTTCGCGCTGCCCGTGGGTGACGACGTCGAGCACACCGACGCCCTCGATGCGGCGCCCCTCGTGGGTGACGAACTCGTGGCCGAGCATCTGGAAGCTGCCGCAGATCGCCAGCATCACCACACCGTCGTCGGCCATCGCCCGCAGCTCGGCCCCCCGGCCGACGAAGTCGGCACCGATGTCGCCCTGCGCGGCGTCCTGACCGCCGCCGCCGAGCAGGATGTCGGCGTCAGCGGGCATCGGGTCGCCCACGCTGACCGGGACGACGGTGACGGGCAGGTCCCGCCACTGCAGCCGCCGGCGCAGGACGAGCACGTTGCCGGTGTCGCCGTAGATGTTCATCTCGCGCGGGTACAAGTGGACGAGCGTGAGGGTCGGCGTCGTCGGTGTGCCGGTCACTGCGCGACTCCGATGCGCTGCAGCACCGCGTGCAGGGCCCACATCGCGGTATAGGTGCTGAACACGACCACGGCGCCGTCCGCCGGGACCGCGCGGACGGCCGAACGCAAGGCCTTCTCGAGATCGGGCTCGACCTCGTCCGTGGCGACGTCGTCGTAACGCAGCCGCACCGCCATGTCGGCCGCCCGCGTCCCCGACGTCGAGCGTCGCGAGGACAGCTGCGCGAGCGCGCGGAAGTCGACGTCCCACAGCCACGACACGTCGCGACCGTCGGCGTAGTCGTCGTTGATCACGACGACGATCGCGTCCGGGGTCGCGGTGTCGAGGATGCGCAGGCTCTGCCGGAAGCCGGCCGGATTCTTCACGAGCTGCAGCTGCACCCGGCGACCGTCGACGGCGAAGGTCTGGCCGCGGCCGAAGGCGGGCGACACCTTGCCCAGGCCGGTGAGCACCGTGCTCTCGGCCAGGCCGAGCGCGAGGCCCAGCGCGGCGGCGCCGCAGGCGTTCTGGGCGTTGTGCGGCCCCTCGGCCCGCAGCACGACGTCGTGATCCTGTTCGTCGATGCGCAGGGTGAGGGCCGGCCGGTCCGGCGCCGGCAGCGCCTGCAGCTCGACGGCCGCGGGCAGGTCCGACACGTGGACCGGGCCGCCGTAGAGCTCCTCGTCGTTGGGGAAGAGCTCACGCAACGGCGGCGCCACCCCGTAGTACGACACGGTGGCCGACGTGCGCGCCGCGAGCGCGGCCACCCGCTGGTCGTCCCGGTTGAGCACCGCCGTGCCGGTGGTCGCGGCGGCGACCCGGCCCAGCAGCCCGGCGGTGGTGTCGATCTCGCCGAAGCGGTCGAGCTGGTCGCGCATGACGTTGAGCAGCAGGCAGTGTCGCGGCGCCACCCGCTCGACGAAGCGGACCGCCCAGGCCTCGTCGAGCTCGAAGACGGCGACGTCGTAGCGCAGCCGGCCGGACCACGACGCGTGCTCGACGGTGGCGGTGATGGCGCCGCGCACGAAGTTGGAGCCGGTGTCGTTGGTGAGCACCCGGAACTGCTCGCCCAGGACGGTCGCCACCATCTTGGTGGTCGTGGTCTTGCCGTTGGTGCCGGTGACCACGACGACGCCCTCGGGCAGCCCGGCCATCGCGCGGGCGAGGTAGCGCGGGAAGACCTTCTCCACCACCAGGCCGGGCAGCGCGTTGCCCCGCCGGCCGATCAGGCGCAGCGCCAGCAGCGTCAGCTTCCCCAGCCACACGGCGAGCACCTGCATACCGAGCACGGTACCGAGCCCCGAACCGACCCCGGGACGCCGACGGGGCGCGCCGCGACGTGCGCGACGCGCCCCGTGGGACGAGGAACCGACTAGCTGCGCTTCAGCGCGGTCAACCACTTCGGGTTGGGCGCGCCGACGCCGGTCACGTTGTCGTAGCCCTTGGCCAGCTTCAGGCTGCTGTCGCGGTTGAACAGCCGCACCGAGTAGAGCAGGCCGCCCTTGGCGTCCTCGGAGTTGGCGTAGTCGACCCGGACGACGCCGGCGTCGGGCGGGGTGCCCTTCACGTCGGTGAACGCGGTCGTCTTGTTCGCGTAGATCGTCGGGTTGAGCAGGCCGATGCCATTGCCGCCGTTGTTCTCCAGCGACAGCGCGGTCAGGCCGGCGAACAGCGGGGAGGCGAGGCTGGTGCCGCCGATGCGGTACTCGTCGTACTGGACGCCGGTCGTGAAGGTCTGCGTCTGCCCGACGAGCATGCCGGTGTTGGGGTCGGCGTCGAGCCCGATGTCCGGCGTCTGCCGGTACGGGCTGGTGGTGGCGCCGTCCTGGTACTCCGGCCGGTTGAACAGCGCCGACGAACCGCCACCGGCTCCGGAGGTGAAGCCGATCGAGCTCCACTTGTTGTTCACCAGGTTGAGCTTCTCGGTGCCCCAGCCGGTCTGGAAGAGCAGCTTGCCGTCGGCCCCGATGGCGTCCGACGTCCCGCCCACGCTCGTGACGTACGGGTCCGAGGTCGGGTAGTCGGCCTGCTTGAGACCGCTGTTGGCGAGCTCGTCGCCGTTGTCGCCCGAGGAGAACAGGAAGCTGATGCCCTCCGTGGCACCCTGCAGGAAGACCGCCTCGTAGGCGGCGACGTTGTCGGCCGACTCGTTCTGCTCCAGGTCGCCCCACGAGTTCGAGACCAGCTTCGAGTCGTTGTCGTCGACCACCTGGGCCAGCGTGTCGAGGAAGTCGGCGTCGTTGCAGCTGGCCGAGGCGTAGTAGTGGATCTTCGCCTTCGGTGCCATCGCGTGGACGGCCTCGACGTCGAGGGTCTCCTCGCCGTACCAGCCCGACGCGTCACAGGCCGTCTCGTCGGTGAAGGCGCTCGGCTGGGTCTGGTAGAGCTGGCCGCCCGTGTAGGCCGCGTCGCCGTGCTCGGCGGCGTAGCGCTTGGCGTCGGCGGCGATGGTCGGCGAGGCGTAGGCGTCGGTGATCGCGACGGTCACGCCCTTGCCGGTGAGCGTCGTCGTCCCCTCGTACGCGGTGCGGTACTGCGGACCGGTGTAACCGCAGGGCGCGTAGGACAGCGTCGTGTTGTCGTACTTTGGCAGCTTGGTCTTGAAGTCGGCCTGGTAGGTCGCCTTGACCTGGCCGTAGTAGCGCGAGCACGGCCGCGCGTTGCGGAAGCCGGTCGACGGCGGCGCCGACTTGGTGCTCGCGGGCGCGTTGCGGCGCGGTGTGGTGTCCAGCCCGCTCACGGTGAGGACGGCGGACTTCACCGAGGCGGGCACCGCGAGCGTCTTGCCCGGAGCGCTCACCGTCCTGCCGTCGTGCCGGTAGCGCTCGATCCGGGTGTGGAACGCCTGCTCCGCGGCCTTCGTCGAGCCGGTCACCGTCACGTAGCGTTTGCCGGCCGATGCAGCGCCGACGTGCAGGCCCTGCGAGCGCAGGTAGGACGAGACGGCGCGGACGCTGCCGTCGGTCGGCGCGAAGCGGGCCCGGTACTGCGCGGCGGTCAGCACCTTGCCGTACTGGGCGTTGCCGGGCGTCGCGATCGCGGTCGCGGTGCGCTTGAGCGCGGCCAGGCCGCCCCGCGGCGCGAGATAGACCCGAGCCTGCACGGCGGCGGAGTCCTTGGCGTGGCCGAGGTGCTTCGCGTGTGCCGTCCACGCCGGCTTGGTGTGCGGCACGGCCTGGGGCGTCGGCGCGGCCGATGCGTCCCCCGCCGCGGCGACCGCGGCCGCGAGCACCGTGGTAGCGGTGATCGTGGCGGCGGTGATTCCGCGTCTGTGCATGCTTCCTCCACTCGTGATGGATCGCCGGATGCGCGCACTTATGCCGCGCACATCGCATGAACCTAGGCCGCGGCGTCCGCGCGCAGGGCGTTTCACCGTGGTCAATTCATGCCAATGCCGGCAAGACGGGTCATCGGTCCTGAGGCCTGTGACGGCTTTGCTTTACAGCGACTTGAGGGCGCAACTACCGTGAGTCGACCCGCGTGACATGGCGTGACCGTTGGAGGCTGGCCGGATGGATACCGCCCCATCGCGCGCGGCGGCCGGCGCCACCCGAACGGTCGGCATCTCCTACCTGCCGATCCTGGACGTGGCCCGCGGCATCGCCGCCGGTTACCAGGCGCAGGTCCGGGTCGACGGCCCGCAGCAGCTCGACCCGCAGCTGCGGGCGCCGGACGACGCCGAGCGGGACGGTTCGCTGACCGCGCGGGCGGTGACCCTCGCCCTGAACGCGGTGCCGACCCTGCCGACCAGCACGTTCCTCGCGGTGCCGGTACCGGCCCGCGTCGCCGCCCTGCCCGGGGTGCGCGCGGCGCTCGACGCCCGCGACAGCCTGCGCGGGATCGTGCTGGACATCGCCGGCTTCGACGGCGGCGTGCCCATCGGCGACCTCGAGTTCGTCCTCGCCCACTACCGGGAGCGCGGCGCGCTCGTCGCGGTCGGTGGGCAGGGTGCGTCGCAGCCCGAGCTCACCAGCATCGTGCGGCTCAAGCCGTCGATCCTGCGGCTCGGTCGTGACTGGGTGCGCGGGGTCGACCGGTCGGACAGCAAGCGGTCGGCGGTCGAGATCATCGGCCAGCTCGCGAGCCAGCTCGACGCCTGGATCCTCGCCGAGGGCGTGACGACGCCGGCCGAGCTGCGGGCGCTTGCGAGCCTCGCCGTGCCACTCGTGCAGGGCCCGCTGGTGGGCGAGGCACGCGAGTTCTGGCCCCCGGTGGACGTCTCGGCGACGTCGGCGCTGCCCGCCCGGCCGGCTCGCGGCGCGGACGCGGGGGACGGCGTCCTGCGCTCGCTGCTGCAGCAGGCCTACACCGCCCGCGACGCCGTCGCCGCCGCGTCGGTGCTGCCCGAGACCACCGGCTTCGACGTGGTGATCGTGGTCGACGACGACCAGCGTCCGACCTCGATGCTGGAGCACGGTGGTGCCGCGACCTGGGAGGCCTCCGACGTCCTGGTCGTCGACGTCGACAGCCCCGTCGCCGACGCGGTCGCCCGCGCGATGTTGCGCCCGCGCGCCGGCCGGTTCGCCCCGCTGGCCTGCGTCGACGACGCCGGTCGCTTCGTGGGCATCGTCCGGCTCGAGCGCGTGCTCGCCCACCTGACCCGCGCCACCCGCTCCTGACTCCGGCATTCGGCGCCGACACAACTTGTCACGAGCGCGCCAGATCGGTCGACAGGACGTCCCACAGGCGCTGCCGCCAGGTGTCCGGGTCGCTGGGTCGTGGCTCGTCCATCGCAACGCTCGGATCCGTCACGCGGAACGGGGCGAGGACGTGCGCAACGCCGGGCGCAGGGCGTCGGAGGCAACTCATGATCGGGTCGCGGATCGGTGACCGGTAGAGCATGAACAGGTCCACCTCGTCCTTCAGGACGGGGCCGAGCGAAAGCACCTGGTCCCGAAACCTCAGGTAGTCGACGAGGTCGGTGGCCGAGGGGAAGGCCGCGGCGACGGTCAGCAGCTGGTGCAAGGGGATGATGGCGGTGTCGGGCCGATTCGAGAGGATCGGGCGAACCACATTCGCGTCCCAGACCGCGCCGCCCGACGTGGTGAGCACGACCCCGACGCCGTAAAGGTCGGCCCAGTCCGCCGGTGAGACCGAACCACATCCGGTCGCCAGCGGCGTTCCCGAGCGCGCGCCGTCGAGACGTTTCGCCAACTGCCTGACCACGGAGCCCGCGGTGTCGGTGAATGCGTTGACGGCTGTGTGCGGGGCCCGCTGGGTGGAGTAGGCCTTGCATTCGCCGAGCAGCAGGACCTCGTCGTCACACACGGCGAGGTCGACCTGACCACCGTCGGTCGCGGACAGCCGCACGGCGAGCGGGCCGGGGAGTTCTCGCGCGTCGCCGAGAACCTGAGCGAGACAGCGCGACACGATCCGTTCGAACACGTCACCACCGACATCGGGATGCCGACCGACGAGCGCAGACACGAAGGCAGTGTCCAGCCCCAGCAGGCATTCGCGCTGGGCAGCGGGAACTGGACGTCCCTGTACGAGCACCAACGGGAAGGAGTCCATGCGGTGGTCGTGGATCAACGTCTCGAAGGTCCGCCCCGGCAACCGCGGGGCTGCCACGAACTCCAGCAGATGGCGCGCATCCGCACCGAGCGGCGGCACCGAGGGTGGCCACTCCTGACCCCACTCGGCGATGTGATCGAAGGCCTCGTCGATCGCAGCACGCGTCAGCCAGGGCGTCGCAGCCGAGTCGATCGCTCCCTCGGCGACGAGGTCGGCGGCACCGTGCAGGACCATCCGGGCGACCCAGTGGAAGCGGACCTCCATGGGGAAGATCCGGCGCAGCGACTCGGCGTCCGGCGCCAACTGCAAGGTCAGGGGCAGCCCGTCTTCGACCTCGCGGAACGCCGGAAGCCATGAGGCCGCAGCCACCCACCGACCGCAGAGCCGGTAGTACTCGCGCACCGCTCCCGCATCGGTGGACGCGCCGTGGGCACCGGTCCCGAGAGTCCAGTGGAACCGGTTCAGCCCTGTGACGTCCAGAGCCGCTCGGCTGTCGTGGTCCACAGCCAGCTCGTGCAGGCGGGAGGACAGCAGCACTGACGGGTCCAGGGCACCGAGCAATTGGTCGATCTCCGTCGCGGAGTTCTGACGCGCCTTCGTGAGCAGGTCAGCCGCCTCGGCGGCGAGGCCACGGTCTGCCGGGCGCTCCAGAGCCGTGCTGACGACCCGGGCGACGTGCTCGGGCAAGGCCTGCGTCAGCGCCTGGCCCACGGAGTACGCCGGCTCACTCATCCCAGACTCCGCTCGACGCCGAGCGGACGCGGGACAACCCGCCGTTCCCTCTCGGTCCAGGGCACGACGGCGGCAGGACGCGGCGGGTTGGGCACCGCGACGTTCTCGGTGGAGACGAGGGGAATCGAACCCCTAACCCCCGCCTTGCAAAGGCGGTGCTCTGCCAATTGAGCTACGTCCCCGGGGCGGCCCGCGTCAGCGGGACGCGTCGGCCGTCGCCTCCCGCCAGAGCGCATCGGTGTCGGACTGGGCGGCCTGGCGACGGCGGAGCGTCGCCGCGGCCGCCGCGGCGACCGCGGCGGCGAGGAGGAACGGCTTGGTCATTCGCACCTCCTCACGGTACGTGACGTACGCGTCCCGTGAAGGACGCGCCGACGCGGTGGGCCTGGGAGGACTTGAACCTCCGGCCTCATCCTTATCAGGGATGCGCTCTAACCGCCTGAGCTACAGGCCCGCGAAGGCGACACGTGAGCTTATCGCAGCACGCGGCACCGGTTCTGCACCGGCCCCACCGGCCATGGGGTCAGCGCTCGGAGAGGGTGACCTCGACGCCGCCGACGAGGTCGGCGCAGAGGTTGTAGACGACCGAGCCGATCGTGCTGAGCGCGATGAACAGCACGATGTTGACGACACCGATGATCGCCGCCCCGCCGAACACGACACCGGCGGTGACCGGGGCGTTCGAGCCGGGCCCGTTGAGCTGGACCACGGTGTCGTTGATCTTGCCGATGATGCCGGCGGCGTCGAGCACGCCGAACAGCACGCCGACCACGATCAGCCACACGAAGAACAGCGCGATGGACAGCACGCAGGAGAACTTGAGCACCGTCCACGGGTTGATGTGGCGCAGCTGCAACCGAGCCCGGCGCGGGCCGCGCGAGCGGGCCGTGCGGGCTCGCTGCTGGCCGGAGCGCGTGCCCGTGCCGGCGGCCGGGGTCGTCGTCGCCGGCTGCGCGGGAGCGTTGGCCGGCGGCGCCGTCTTGGGGAACGCCGTGCCCGTCACCAGCGGCGGGATCGTCCCGGTGGGGGCGTCGGCGTGCACCTGGCCGCCGTAGGCGGGGTTCTGCGCGACCGGCGCGTTGCGGTTGCCCGCCGCACCGGCGCCGTCACTGCCCGACGAACCCCACCGGACCGCTCCGGTCGGGGTGGAGTCGGCGTCGGCGGGACGCCCGGATGCGGAGCCGAAGTCCGTCGTTCGTGGCGCCTGCCCGCTATGGGGCGACTGCGTCATGCTCTACGTCCCTTCGTGTGCGGCGCGTAGTCGCCTACGCCCGGGCGCCTCGTGCACGCGCCCTCCGCTTCCGTCTCGTCGTCGTGTTCGGCGGCTACTCCTGCTCCTCCGGCTCGTCCGCGTTGCGAGCGATCGCCTTCACGGTCACGCCGTCGGCCAGGTTCATCAGACGCACGCCCATGGTCTGGCGCTGTGCCCGGCGAACCTCGGCTGCCTTGGTCCGAATCACCACGCCCTCGGAGGTGATGGCGTAGATCTCGTCCCTGGGTCCGACAGCAACCGCGCCGACGAGCCCACCTCGTGTGGACACGATACGCGCGGTGAGCACGCCCTTGCCGCCTCGACCCTGGACGGGATACTCCTCGATCCGCGTCCGCTTGGCGTATCCACCCTCAGTGGCGACCAAGATTTCGGCGTTCTCGTCGTGGACGACCTCCATCGCGAGGAGTTCGTCACCGTCGTTGAAACGCATGCCGAACACCCCCGACGTGGCACGGCCCATGGGGCGCAGGGTGTCGTCGTCGGCGGTGAAGCGGATCGACATCGCCTTGCGGCTGACGAGCAGCAGATCCTGCTCGGCGGAGATGAGGGCGGCGTCGATGAGCTCGTCGTCCTCGCGCAGGTTGATGGCGACGATCCCGCCGGTGCGGTTGGAGTCGAAGTCGGTCAGCTTGGTCTTCTTCACCAGACCGTGCTTGGTGGCCAGCACCAGGTACGGGGCCGCCTCGTAGTTCTTGAGCGTGATGACCTCGGCGATCTCCTCGCCGGGTTGGAAGGCGAGCAGATTCGCGACGTGCTGCCCCCGCGCGTTGCGGTTCGCCTCGGGCAGCTCGTAGGCCTTGGCGCGGTAGACCCGGCCCTTGTTCGTGAAGAACAGGATCCAGTCGTGGGTCGAGGTGACGAAGAAGTGCGCGACGATGTCGTCCTGCCGCAGCCCCGCTCCCTGCACGCCCTTGCCGCCGCGCTTCTGCGCGCGGTAGAGGTCGGTCTTGGTGCGCTTCGCGTAACCGGTACGGGTGATGGTGATGACCACGTCCTCGCGGGCGATGAGGTCTTCCATCGAGACGTCGCCGTCGTGGGGGACGATCACGGTGCGCCGGTCGTCGCCGTACTTGTCGACGACCTCGTTCATCTCGTCGCGGATGATCTGCCGCTGCCGGCCCGGCTTGGCCAAGATGTCGTTGTAGTCGGCGATCTTCGCCTCGATCTCGGCGGCCTCGTCGATGATGCGCTGCCGTTCGAGGGCGGCGAGCCGGCGTAGCTGGAGGTCGAGGATCGCGGTCGCCTGCAGCTCGTCGATCTCGAGCAGCTCCATGAGCCCCGTGCGAGCGCCGTCGGCCGACGGCGCGTTGCGGATGAGGGCGATGACCGCGTCGAGCTGGTCCAGCGCCTTGAGCAGCGCACGCAGGATGTGGGCGCGTTCCTCGGCCTTGCGCAGCCGGTACCGGGTACGCCGGACGATGACGTCGATCTGGTGGTCGACGTAGTGCTGCACGAACTGGTCGATGCGCAGCGTCCGGGGCACGCCGTCGACGATGGCGAGCATGTTGGCGCCGAACGTGGTCTGCAGCTGGGTGTGCTTGTACAGGTTGTTCAGCACGACCTTCGCGACCGCGTCACGCGACAGCGTGATCACGATGCGCATGCCGACGCGGCTGGAGCTCTCGTTGTGGATGTTGCGGATGCCGGCGAGCTTGCCGTCCTTCACCAGGCCCGCGATGGACTCGAGGAGGTTGTCCGGGTTCACCTGGTAGGGCAGTTCCTTGACCACCAGGATCGTCGAGTTCTTCTCCTCCTCGACCTCGACGACGGCGCGCATTCGGATCGAGCCGCGGCCGGTGCGGTAGGCGTCCTCGATGCCGTCGCGGCCCACGATCAGGCCGTGGGTCGGGAAGTCCGGCCCCTGGATCAGCTCGATCAGCTTCTCGAGCAGCTCGGCGGCGTCGGCGTCCGGGTGGTCGAGGGCGTAGGTGACGCCGGCGGCGACCTCGCGCAGGTTGTGCGGCGGGATGCGGGTGGCCATGCCGACCGCGATGCCCTCGGAACCGTTCACCAGCAGGTTCGGGAAGCGGGCGGGCAGGATGACCGGCTCGGTGGTGTTCCCGGCGTAGTTCGGGACGAAGTCGACGGTCTCCTCGTCGATGTCCTGCAGCATCGCCATCGCCAGCTGCTGCAGCCGGCACTCGGTGTACCGGTAGGCCGCGGCCGGGTCGTTGCCCGGCGACCCGAAGTTGCCCTGCGGGTCGATGAGCGGGTGCCGCATCGACCACGGCTGCGCCATGCGCACGAGCGCGTCGTAGAGCGCCGAGTCGCCGTGCGGGTGGTAGTTGCCCATCACGTCGCCGACGACGCGCCCGCACTTGACGTAGTTGCGGTCGGGTCGGAAGCCCGAGTCGTACATGCCGTAGAGGATCTTGCGGTGCACCGGCTTCAGGCCGTCCCGCACGTCGGGCAGCGCCCGCCCCACGATGACCGACATCGCGTAGTCGATGTAGCTGCGCTGCATCTCCGTCTGGATGTCCACCGGCTCGATCCGGTCGAACCCCGACGTGTCGGTCGTGTCGGTCATTCAGCAGCCTTTCGCGAGGTGCACGTGGTCGAGCGGCTCGAACGCGGACTAGATGTCAAGGAATCGCACGTCCTTCGCGTTGCGGATGATGAACGAACGCCGCGCCTCGACGTCCTCGCCCATGAGCACCGAGAACAGCTCGTCGGCGGTGGCGGCGTCGTCGAGCGTGACCAGCCGCAGGATGCGGTTGGCGGGATCCATCGTCGTCTCCCACAGCTCGGTCGCGTTCATCTCGCCGAGGCCCTTGTAGCGCTGGATCGCGTCTTCCTTGGCCAGCTTGCGGTTGCCCTCCTGGCCGGCCTGGATCAGCGCGTCGCGTTCCTTGTCGGAGTAGGCGTAGTCCGGGTCGCCCTTCTGCCACTTGATCTTGTAGAGCGGCGGCGCGGCGAGGTAGACGTGCCCGGCCTCGATCAGCGGACGCATGAACCGGAACAGCAGCGTCAGCAACAGCGTGGTGATGTGCTGGCCGTCGACGTCGGCGTCGGCCATGAGCACGATCTTGTGATAGCGCAGCTTCGACAGGTCGAAGTCGTCGTGGATGCCGGTGCCCAGCGCGGTGATGAGCGACTGCACCTCGTTGTTCTTCAGCACCCGGTCGATGCGCGACTTCTCGACGTTGATGATCTTGCCGCGGATCGGCAGGATCGCCTGGAAGCGCGACTCCCGGCAGGACTTGGCCGAGCCACCGGCCGAGTCGCCCTCGACGATGTAGAGCTCGCTCTCCCCGGGATCGGTCGAGCGGCAGTCGGCCAGCTTGCCGGGCATCCCGAAGGTGTCCAGCGCGTTCTTGCGGGCGAGCTTGCGCGCCTGCTGCGCGGCCTTGCGGGCCCGGGCGGCCTGCGTCATCTTCGTGACGATGGTCTTGGCCTCGGTCGGGTTGCGGTTGAACCAGTCCTCGAGCCACACGCGGCTGGCCGACTGCACGAACGTCTTCGCCGCCGAGTTGCCCAGCTTGGTCTTCGTCTGGCCCTCGAACTGCGGCTCGCCGAGCTTGATCGAGATGATCGCGGCGAGGCCCTCGCGGATGTCGTCGCCGGTCAGCCGGTCTTCCTTGGTGTCCTTGACCATCTTCTTCTCGACGGCCCAGTTGTTGACGACGCCGGTGAGTGCCGCACGGAAGCCCTCCTCGTGCGTACCGCCCTCGATGGTCGCGATCGTGTTCGCGAAGGTGTGGACGCTCTCGGCGAAGGACTTGTTCCACTGCATGGCGATCTCCACCGACATCGCCTTGTCCTTGTCCTCCTCGGCGAAGTAGATGACGTCCTTGTGGATCGCTTCCTTGTCGCTCGTGCGGTTGATGTGCTTGACGAAGTCGGCGATGCCGTTCTCGTAGCAGTAGACGACCTCGCGCGCCTGCTTGGGCTTGACCTTGGCCTCGGTCGAGCCGATCTGCGCGTCGTCCTCCTCGACGATCTCGTCGACCCGCTCGTCGCGCAGGACGATCGTCAGTCCCTTGTTCAGGAACGCGTACTCCTGGATGCGACGGCGGATGGTCTCGAAGTCGTACTTCGTGGTCTCGAAGATGTCCGGGTCGGCCCAGAAGGTGACCGTCGTGCCGTGCTTCTTGGACGCGTCGCCCTTGTGCAGCGGCGCTGCCGGCTTCTGGTCGACGTAGGGCTGCGACCACACGAAGCCGTCGCGCTCGATCTCGACCTCGAGCCGGTTGCTGAGCGCGTTGACCACCGAGACACCGACACCGTGCAGGCCGCCGGAGACGGCGTAGGCCTTGCCGTCGAACTTCCCGCCGGCGTGCAGCACGGTGAGGATGACCTCGACGGCCGGCTTCTTCTGCGTCGGGTGCATGTCGACCGGCATGCCGCGGCCGTTGTCCTTCACCCGGACGCCACCGTCGGCGAGCAGCGAGACCTCGATGCGGTCGGCGTGGCCACCGAGGGCCTCGTCGACGGAGTTGTCGACGACCTCCCACACCAGGTGGTGCAGTCCGCGGGCCGACGTGGAGCCGATGTACATGCCGGGGCGCTTGCGCACCGCCTCGAGACCCTCGAGGACGGTGATCGAGCTGCCGGTGTAGGCGTCCTTGGCGGCCTTGCTCTTCGGGGAACTCGTCGCGGGACTGCTGGTCACGAACACGACCCTTCTCGCCGCTGCGTCGGCGCTCCTGGCTTGCCTGGGACCGGGGCCGGACCCGACCCCCGGGGGCGGTCCGGACGCGTCTCGCGTACCCCGGCAACATCGTTCAGTCTAGCCGACCGCGGCGTCACGCGACGCCGCCACGCGGGCTCAGTCGCCCGCAGAGCGATCGCACACCCCGGTCGGCAGGGAACCCACGCGGCCACGAGCCTCGACGCGTGTGCGCCCGTTGAGCACGCCGAGCCGGGGACGGTCGGCGCCCGTCAGCCGTAGGTGTCGCGCGGCCCACGCGCGCCGCGCACCGACCGGCCGCCGTGGCGCCAGCTGGGTGCCACCGGGCCGGTGATGATCAGCTTGGTGACGACGTCGGGCCCCAGCTCGGCGACGAGGCGCGCGAGCAGCGTCGCGGCGAGCAGCCGCAGCTGCGTGGCCCATGCCGTCGACTCGGCGGCGATCCGCAGCTCGCCGGCGGTCAGCGTCTGCGGCGTGGCATGCGCCGCCACGTCCTCGCCGACCAGCGTGGACCAGTCGGCGAAGACCCGGGCCTCGGCCAGTGGGCGCTCCCACCCCTGGTCGTCGACGAGGCCACCGAGCAGCTGGCCGACCCGCTGCGGGTCACGGGCGGGGTCGTGGCCGGGACCGGAGTAGCCGCCGGTGTTGCGCGACCCGTTGCGCCCGGCGAGATTGTCGCGCCGGATCCGGTTGCGGGTGTCACGGTCGTAGCGCCGGGCCGGCCGGCCGCGGGCCGTCTCGCGGGCGCCGGCGAGCGCGGCCCGTGCGAGGTCGGTCTCGGCAGGGTCGGTCCCGGCAGGGTCGGTCCCGGCAGGGTCGGTCCCGGCCGGGCCGATCTCGGCAGGACCGTCCTGAGCCGGCTCGCCCGGCGGTGTGACCCGGGTCTCGTCCTGTGGGGCGCCGGCCGCGGCGTCGGGTTCGTCGTCCACAACCCGTGCCGGTTTTCCACCGTCGGTTGTGGACAACCGCCCGCTCGCGGTGCGACTTTCCGGACGATCGGGCCGCGAAGCGACACGCCGGCTGCGCTCAGTGGACACGCCGCACCGTCCCGCCGCCGACCTCGAAGCGGGTGCCGCGCAGTCCGGGCGGGACGTCGCCCTCGACCGCAGCGGTCACGATCGCCTGCTCGGCACCGGCCGCGACGAGCGCCAGCTGGGCGCGCCGCTCGGCGTCGAGCTCGGCGAACACGTCGTCCAGCACGAGGACCGGGTCGCCGCCGGAGAAGGCGTCCGATCGCAGCAACTCGTAACTGCCGAGGCGCAGCGACAGCGCCGCCGACCAGCCCTCACCGTGGCTCGCGTACCCGCGCAGCGGCAGGTCGCCGAGGGCGAGCTCGAGGTCGTCGCGGTGCGGGCCGACGAGGTTCACGCCTCGATCCAACTCCGCCGGGCGCGCCGCGGCCAGGCCCGCGAGCAACGCCTCGCGCACCTCGTCGAGCGGGGGAACGGTGTCCGGGTCGTCGCTCGGGTCGACGAGCGCGGGCAGCGATGTCGACAGCGACGTCGAGTAGCCGGCGCGAAGGGCCGAGCTGGACGGCGCGACCTGGGCGTACGCGGCCGCGGCGTGGGGCCGCAGCGCGCGCAGTGTCGTCAGGCGGGCACGCAGCAGCTCCGCGCCGTGGGTGGCGAGGTGCCCGTCCCACACGTCGAGGGTGGTGAGGTCGGCCGGCCTGGCCGCCGACCCGCGGCGGCCGCCTGCGGATTTCAGCAGCGCGCCGCGTTGCTTGAGCACCCGCTCGTAGTCCGCGCGGACGCCCGCGAGTCGCGGGGTGCGCGCCACGACCAGCTCGTCGAGAAAGCGCCGACGTTCCGACGGGTCGCCCCGCACGATGGCGAGGTCCTCGGGCGCGAAGAGGACGGTGCGCAGGACACCCAGGACGTCGCGCGGGCGCGGGACCGGCGCGCCGCCGAGCTTCGCCCGGTTGGCCCGGCCGGCCACGATCTCGACCTCGACGCGAAGTTCCCGGTCGGCGGCGACCACCGCGGCGCGGGTCACCGCCCGCTCGGCACCGGCCCGGATCAGGGGCGCGTCGGTCGAGACGCGGTGGCTGCTCAGCGAGGCGAGGTAGCCCAACGCCTCGACCAGGTTGGTCTTGCCTTGGCCGTTGCGCCCGAGCAGCACGTTCGCACCCGGTTCCAGTGCGAGCTCGGCCGTCGGCCAGCTGCGGAAATCGGCGACCGACAGGTGGCGGACGTACACGGTGTGGGGCTCGCGCCGGCGTCAGCCGGGCAGGCGGACCGGCATGATCAGGTAGGTGTACTCGGGCGCGTCGCCGTCGCCGGCCGGGGCGTCCGCGGGACGCAGCACGACGGGCTTGGTCGACGACGTGAACAGCAACCGGGCGGTGCCGCTCGACAGGGCGCTGAGCCCGTCGAGCAGGAACTGCGGATTGAAGGCCGTGACGATGCCGTCGCCGTCGTAGGCGACCTCGAGCTGCTCCTCGGCGCGTCCCTCGTCGTCCCCGCCCGCGGTGAGCGACACGGATGCATCGGCGAACTCGAGGCGCACCGGCGCGTTCCGGTCGGTGACCAGCGCGACGCGGCGCACCGCCTCGACGAGCGGTGACACCGCGAGCTCCGCGCTCGACGCCCATTCCGAGGGCAGCAGCGAGCGGTACGCGGGGAACGTGGCGTCGAGCAACCGGGTGGTCGTGCGGCTGGCACGGCCGTTGGTGGTGCCGGAGAAGCCGATGATGCCCTCGCCCGACCCGCCCGAGGAGAGCGAGATCGTCAGCGACTCGCTGTGCGACAGGCTCTTGGCCGCGTCGGCGAGCGTGCGGGCCGGCACCAGCACCTGCGCGTTGGCCGACGAGGGGTCGCCGGGGTTCCACGTCAGCTCGCGCACGGCCAGTCGGTAGCGGTCGGTCGCCGCGAGGGTCAGCCGGTCGCCGTCGATCTCGAGCCGCACGCCGGTGAGCATCGGCAGCGTGTCGTCGCGCCCGGCCGCGATCGCGACCTGCGCCACGGCGGCCGCGAACTCGGCGCCGTCGACGGTGCCCGCGGTGGTGGGCATGACCGGCAGCTTCGGGTAGTCGTCGACGGGCATGCCGGGCAGGCTGAAGCGGGCCGAACCACAGGCGATGGTCAGCCGCGATCCGTCGACGGCGACGTCGACGGGGTGCGGCGGCAGGGCGCGGGTGATGTCGGCGAGCAGCCGCCCGGAGACGAGCGCCGTGCCCGACTCACCGGCGCTCACCTCGAGGTCGACCTCGGTGGAGGCCTCGAGGTCGAAGCCGGAGACGGTGAGGTGCCCGTCGTCGACCCGCAGCAGCAACCCGGCGAGGACCGGCAGGGTGGGGCGGCTCGCCAGGCTGCGCGCAGCCCAGGTCACGGCATCGGCCAGGGCGTCGCGTTCGACCCGGAACTTCACTGATCACACCTACTCGTCGCTCTACTCGTCGCGGTCGTGTCGAACTGGCAACCGACGGTTACCGGGTGGGGCTCGCAGGGTATTCGCTGCGGTTGTCCCCACCATCCACCAGGTTGTAGTTCTTGTCGTTCACTCTCCTGGATTGAAGAGTTTCGTCCTTCGTCTTCGCAGCTGTGGACACTGGGGACAACCCCGTCCGTCCCCGGTGAACGCTAGCCTGCAGCGCAACCGCGGGTGTGGACGAGCGGTGGGTCGTCGTCCCCCGGTCGGGACCGGCGCGGTGGACATCGTCGCGCCGTCCCGCGGCGTCCACACGACCCACCGATTCGTCCACAGGACTGCCCACACGGTGTGGAGTGGCACGGATGCGCCGCGCGGTGAGGGGGAGGCCGGCAGGAGGGGGCGGCGTCACGCCCGGGCCCGGGCCTTGATCCGGCTGGTGAGCTCGGCGATCTGGTTGAAGACCGCGTGCTTCTCGGTCATGAGGCCGCGGACCTTGCGCTCGGCGTGCATCACCGTGGTGTGGTCGCGGCCGCCGAAGCGCTCGCCGATCTTGGGGAGCGAGAGGTCGGTGAGCTCGCGGCACAGGTACATCGCGATCTGGCGAGCGCCGACGAGCGTGCGGCTGCGCGAGCTGCCGACGAGATCGTCCATGCTGATCGAGAAGTACTCGGCCGTCACAGCCATGATCGTCGCGGCGTTGATCTCCGGGTCGTCGGACTCGCCGACGAGATCCTTCAACACCATCTCGGCCAATCCGAGTTCGACGGCCTGCCGGTTGAGGTTGGCGAAGGCGGTGACGCGGATCAGCGCGCCCTCGAGCTCGCGGATGTTGCTCTGGATCCGCGACGCGATGTACTCGAGCACGTCCGGCGGCGGGCTCATGCCCTCCTGGGCGGCCTTCTTGCGCAGGATGGCGATGCGCGTCTCGAGGTCGGGGGCCTGGACGTCGCTGATGAGGCCCCACTCGAAGCGGGTGCGCAACCGGTCCTCGAGCGAGCTCAGCTGCCGCGGCGACTTGTCGGAGCTGATGACGATCTGCTTGCTCTGGTTGTGCAGCGTGTTGAAGGTGTGGAAGAACTCCTCCTGCGTGCGCTCCGCGCGCTCGAGGAACTGGATGTCGTCGATGAGCAGCAGGTCGACCGAGCGGTACCGGTTCTGGAACGCCTGCATCTTGTCGTCGCGCACCGAGTTGATGAAGTCGTTGGTGAACTCCTCGCTCGACACGTAGCGCGTACGCAGCCCCGGCTGCAGCCGTTGCGCGTAGTGGCCGATCGCGTGCAGCAGGTGCGTCTTGCCCAGTCCCGAGGCGCCGTAGATGAACAGCGGGTTGTAGGCACGCGCCGGCGCCTCGGCGACCGCGACCGCCGCGGCGTGCGTGAACCGGTTGCTCGAGCCGATGACGAAGGTGTCGAGGGTGTACTTCGGGTTGAGCCGGGAGTCCTGCTCGCGATCGTTGTCGGAATGGCGCGGCCGGTACCCGCGTGCCGTCTCGATCGGGCGGGCTCCGTCGTACCCGCCCGCCCGCCGGTCCTCGTAGCCGCGGCCGGCGGGCGCGTACTCGTCGTCGAGGTCGTCGTCGCCGAGGTCGCCGAGGTCGTCACCCGCCAGGTCACCGCTGAATCGCGCCGCGCCGGTGGGCGGGGGACCGGTGCGACCGACGGTCGCACCGTCGCCGCCGAGCTTCACCGTCGGCAACGACCCGCTCGTCGTGGTCGACGGCTCGCTGGCCTCGACGGTGACCGCGACCCGGATCTCGCGCTGCAGCTCGTCGCCGAGCATGGAGGCGATCGTCGCGAGGAGTCGGTTCTCCAGGAACTCCTTGGCGAAGTCGTTCGGTGCCGCCAGCAGGGCCGTGCCCTCGATGAGCCCGAGGGGCCGGGTCAACCCGATCCAGGCCCGCTGCTGGGGAGGGATGGACGGCTCGTCGAACCGGGGCCCGATCCGGTTCCACGCTGCGACGAGTTCGGCACTGTCGTCCACTAGCGGGCTCACTCCATGTGTCGCGGTCTCGCGGTGTTACCGCACCGGGGCGGATCGCGCTCCGGTGCGGGCGTCGGCGACGCCCGGTCGATCTCGGTGCACGCGAGCTTGTCACATGCCTCCGGGCGGTCCACATCCACAGACTTGTCCACAGTCTGTGTATACGGCTGGGCCCGGCCTACCCTGCCCCGGGCGCCGGTCCCGCGCCACCCGGCTGGGGGCGACACGGTGGAGGAACCTAACAGCGAGGTGTGGGCTCGACAATAGGACCCGGCGTGTCGGCACGCGTTCACCGACGTGTCGTTCTACGGTCGGCGATTCGCCGTCTGCCGTCGCCCGGTTTGACCTGGGCCGGACCACATCCGTACCGTGATCGGGTCGTACCGGGTGCGGGTCTTCGCGCGTGCTCGGGGCCGTCGATCGTCTCGCTCAGGTTCCCGCCGCACCCCGCGCGGCAGCCGGGCGGGCGGCGTGGCCGATGTGCCGAGTTGTATCAGCCGAGTCTGTATGGAGCCCGACCGTGAGCAAGCGCACCTACCAGCCGAACAATCGCCGCCGGGCCAAGACGCACGGTTTCCGGCTGCGCATGCGCACCCGCGCCGGCCGAGCCATCGTCTCGGCGCGCCGCCGCAAGGGTCGTAACGAGCTCTCGGCCTGACCGGAGCCGGACCACCCGTCTCCCCACGCCCGTGCTGCCACCGGCCAACCGGATGACGCGCTCGGCCGACTTCGGGTCGGTCGTGCGCGGCGGCACCCGTGTCCGCACCACGAACGTGGTGCTGCACCATCGCAGCGGTGCGTCGTCCGACCCGACGCCCGACGCGGCCGGAGCCGCGCTCGTCGGTCTGGTCGTGTCCCGCAGCGTCGGCGGCAGCGTCGTCCGGCACCGGGTCAGCCGGCGACTCCGGGCCCAGCTCGCCGCGCGGCTCGAACACCTGCAGACCGGCAGTGCCACGGTCGTCCGCGCCCTGCCGGCCGCCGCCCACGCGTCGTCGCAGCAGCTCGGTGCCGACCTCGACCGGGCGCTCGAGCGCGTGTCGCGACGATGACCGCGGTCCCCGGCCTGGCCGCGCCGGTCGCGCCGGCCGTGGAGCCGACCGTCGAGCCGGCCGCCGTCGCCCCGCGGGGCGGGCCGCTCACCCGGCTGCTGCTCGCCGCGATCCGCTTCTACCGGATCGGGATCAGCCCGCTGCGTCCGCCGGCGTGCCGCTACCACCCCAGCTGCAGCGCGTACGCCGTCGAGGCGCTCGAGGTGCACGGCGGCCTGCGCGGTTCCTGGCTCGCGCTGCGCCGGCTGCTGCGCTGCCACCCGTTCCATGCCGGCGGCGACGACCCGGTCCCGCCCCGTGCCGGTCGCCCGGCGTCGATGCCGGAAGCCGGAACCGAGGAGTAGTTGAGTGCTTGACTTTTTGTACACGGCCGTGTCGTGGGTGCTGCTGCGCTGGCACGACCTGTTCACCCTGATCGGCTTCAGCGACGCCAGTGGCCTGGGCTGGGCGCTCTCGATCGTCTTCCTCGTCATCACGGCGCGGTTGCTGCTGTTCCGGCTGTTCGTCAAGCAGGTGCACTACCAGCGCAACATGCAGAAGATGCAGCCGAAGATGCAGAAGGTGCGGGAGAAGTACAAGAACGACCGCGCCGAGATGAATCGGCAGATGATGAAGCTGCAGCAGGAGGAGGGCTTCAACCCCCTCGCCGGCTGTCTGCCGATGTTCCTGCAGATCCCGGTGTTCATCGGGCTCTATCACGTGCTGCGGCACCTGGCGAACTCGCAGACCAGCGACCTCTGCCCGGGCGGCAGGCCCGGCACGTCCAAGCTGCTGGAGCTCTACTCCTTCTCCCCGCAGGAGACGTGCCACGGCGCCGGTGCCGACCTGTTCGGCGCGCCGCTGGCCGGATCCTTCCGCGACAGCTCCTCGGTCATCCAGCAGCTGGTGAACGACCCGTCGGCGAGCGCGACGCACACGCGCTTCATCATCCTGCCGCTGCTGATCATCAGCGCGGCCGCCACCTTCGTGACGCAGCTGATGGTGCGGGCGAACGCGACCACCACGCCCGAGGGCACCGCGGCCACCATCCAGCGGGTGATGCTCTACATCATCCCGCTGGGCGTCATGGCCTCCGGTCTGCTGTTCGCCTTCCCGCTCGGCGTGCTGCTCTACTGGTTCACGAGCAACCTGTGGACGCTGGCTCAGCAGGCCTACATCATTCGTTTCCATCCGCCGACGGACGAGCCGGTGAAGCCGGTCGGCGAGGTCGGCAAGACGCTCGCGCCCAAGGTCGGGCAGCGACCGGCACGCCCGCCCAAGAGCGGCGGCAAGCCGGTGAGCGTCAGCAAGGCCCTACCCGACACGACCGCCGACGACGCGACGGCCACCGATCCGCCCGCCGAGCGTGGCGCGGCCGGCCAGACCGCGCGCGGCGCCGCCCCGAGACCGGGGCAACGACCCAACCGGGGCCAGCAGCGCCCACCGCGCAAACGCCCCACCCAGGCCAAGAAGCGGCGCTGAGCGCCGACCGGTGGCGCGCCGCCCCGATGCCCGCGAGCGCACTACCGCCCACCCCGCTGGAAAGGACACTGCTGTCGTGAGTGATACGGACGTCGAGACCACCGCTGCGCCCGACGAGGCCGCCGCCCCGGACGAGGGCGCCGTGACCGGTGCCGACGGGACCGGCCGCGAGGACGGGGCCGAGAGCCTGCTCGTGCAGGAGGGCGACATCGCCGCGGACTACCTCGAGCGGCTGCTCGACATCATCGACTTCGACGGCGACATCGACCTCGACGTCGAGAACGACCGGGCCGCGGTCGCGATCGTCGGCGGCAACCTGCAGGCGCTGGTCGGCGCGCGTGGCGAGACGCTGGACGCGCTGCAGGAGCTGACTCGGCTCGCGGTGCAGCAGCAGACCGGGGTCCGCAGCCGGCTGATGCTCGACGTCAGCGGGCACCGCGCCGCGCGCCGGGAAGAGCTGCAGCGGTTGGCGACCGAGACCGCCCAGCGGGTGTCGGACACCGGCGAGCCGAGCCGGTTGTCGCCGATGAACCCGTTCGAGCGCAAGGTGGTCCATGACGCGGTGGCGTCGATCTCGGGCGTGGTGAGCGAGTCCGAGGGCGACGAGCCCAACCGGCGCGTGGTCGTACTCGTCGAGCGGTGACCGATCCGGGTCCGGTCGCCGGTCCGGTGCCGGAGCCGCCCGACGCCGCACGTCACCTGTTCGGCGACCACCTGCCGGCGGCGGTCGCGTATGCGGGCGCCCTCGCCGGCGACGGTGTGCGGCACGGGCACCTCGGTCCACGCGAGGTGCCGCGGCTGTGGTCGCGACACCTCGTCAACTGCGCGCTGCTGACCGACCTCGTCCCCGAGGGCGCGCACGTGCTGGACGTGGGCAGCGGCGCCGGCCTGCCCGGCGTCCCCATGGCCGTCCGGCGACCGGATCTGCGGGTGACCCTGCTCGAGCCGATGCTGCGGCGCTCTGCGTTCCTGGTCGAGACGGTCGAGCGGATCGGGCTGGCGGACCGCGTTCGGGTGGTCCGCGGCCGGGCCGACGATCCGACGGTGGTCGCCGAGCTCGCCGGGCAGGAGTGGGTGGTGGCGCGGGCGGTTGCCCCGATGGACCGGCTGGTGACATGGTGCGTGCCGTTGCTGGCACCCCGTGGCCGACTGCTGGCACTGAAGGGCCGGTCGGCGGCGGACGAGGTGCGAGAGCACCGGAACGAGATCGTACGCATCGGTGGCGGCTCCGCCACGGTGACCGAACTGGGCACGACGACGTCGGAGCCCACCTGGGTGGTGTCGGTACAGCGGCGGCGCCCCCCGAGCCGGGGAAGGAAGCGGCGATGAGCGAGCGGGACGACGTGGATGTTTCACGTGAAACCGGGGAGGTCGGGCGACCGACGGGGACTGTTTCACGTGAAACCGAGTTCGACACCCCGATCGCCCGCGAAGCGCGGCAGGCCGTCCATGTGCTCAACGTGCGGCAGGAGCAGTGGCCCCGACCGGCCCGCACCCGGGTGCTGACCGTGGCCAACCAGAAGGGCGGCGTCGGCAAGACGACGAGCGCGGTCAACGTCGCGGCGGCCCTCGCGTTGCACGGGCTGCGGGTGCTGCTGATCGACCTCGACCCGCAGGGCAACGCCAGCACCGCCCTCGGTATCGACCACGGTGTCGGCACGCCGTCGGTGTACGACGTGCTGCTCGGTGGGGCAGCCTTGGCGGATGTCGCGCAGGTGGCGGACTTCGCGCCGACCCTGCGGTGCGTGCCGGCCACCCTCGACCTCGCTGGTGCCGACATCGAGCTGACCAGCCAGGTGGCCCGCGAGTATCGGCTGCAGAAGGCCGTCCAGACCTTCCTCGAGGCCGGCGGCGAGGAGACCGACTACGTCATCGTCGACTGTCCGCCCTCGCTCGGGCTGTTGACCCTGAACGCGCTGGTGGCCGGGCAGGAGATGCTCATCCCGATCCAGTGCGAGTACTACGCGCTGGAGGGCCTGGCGCAGCTGCTGAACACGGTGGAGCTGGTGACCTCGCACCTGAACCCGGACCTGCGGGTGAGTACCGTGCTGCTCACCATGTACGACAGCCGGACGCGACTTGCCGATCAGGTGGCCTCCGAGGTGCGCAACCACTTCGGCGATCTCGTCCTCACACCGATGATCCCGCGCAACGTCCGGGTGTCCGAGGCCCCCGGGTTCGGCCAGACCGTCATGACCTACGACGCCGGGTCCCGCGGCGCGATCGGCTACCTGCAGGCCGCGCGCGAGATCGCCGAGCGCGGCCGCGCCGGCGCGGACGCAGGCACCGACGAGCAGCAGGAGGAGACGTCGTGAGCGGCGGCAACAAGCAACGACGCGGTGGCCTGGGACGTGGTCTCGGATCGCTCATCCCCACCGCGCCGGCGGGCCCGGGCGGTCGTGGTTCCGACGGCGGGTCCACCGAGCCGGGCGCTCCCACGGCGAGTGACCGACCGGTGCCCGAGCGCGCCGCGACACCGGCCGCGGCAGTCGCGCCCGGCGCGGCCGGCTCAGTCGACCTGCCCGTCCCGGCCGATCCCGCCGCCGCGCCCGGTCCGGACGCGGCGGTCGGCGATGCGGGCGGCCCGCTGCCCGTCCCCGGCGCGAGCTTCCTCGAGATCCCGGTGACGCAGATCCACGCCAACGCGCAGCAGCCCCGCCAGGTCTTCGACGAGGACGCACTGGCCGAGCTCACCCACTCCATCCGGGAGTTCGGGGTGCTGCAACCGGTCGTCGTCCGCGCCGACGAGGAGGGCTACGAGCTGGTCATGGGCGAGCGGCGGCTACGCGCCGCCACCGCCGCCGGGCTGACCGCCATCCCCGCCATCGTCCGCACGACCGCCGACGACGCGATGCTGCGCGACGCGTTGCTGGAGAACATCCACCGCGCCCAGCTCAACCCGCTGGAGGAGGCGGCGGCCTACCAGCAGCTGCTGGAGGAGTTCGGGGCCACGCACGAGGAGCTGGCCGGCCGGATCGGACGCAGCCGACCCCAGGTGACGAACACGATCCGGCTGCTCAACCTGTCCCTCGCGGTCCAGCGTCGCGTCGCCGCCGGCATCCTGTCCGCCGGCCACGCGCGGGCGCTGCTCACCATCGACGACGCCGAGACCCAGGACGAGCTCGCCGCCCGGATCGTCGCCGAGGGCCTGTCCGTGCGCGCCACCGAGGAGCTCGCGGCGCTCGCGCGCACCGGCTCCACGGCCAAGCCGTCGCGCCGTGCGGCCGGTCCGAAGATCACCGCGCCGGCGGCCACCGAGCTCGCCCACAAGCTCTCCGACGTGTTCGACACCCGGGTACGGGTCGACATCGGCCGGCGGAAGGGGCGGATCACGGTCGAGTTCGCCTCGATCGACGACCTCGAGCGCATCGTGGGCGTCATGGCACCTCAGCTGGAACGGCGTCAGCCCCGGAACGAGCCGTAGCGCACGACCTCGGCCAGCGGACGTCGGCCGCGGCGCAGGGAGGGTGACCGCCGGTCGGGCGCACCGTGGCCGAGGCTCACGACCCCCACGGCGGAGAGCCGATCGGGGATCGCGAACGCCGTGAACAGCGCGTCCCGTCGCTCGGGCGGGACACCGAAGAAGCACGCGGCGAGACCCGCGTCCTCCGCCGCGAGCAGCAGGATCATCGCGGCCATGCCGGTGTCGACATCCCAGTAGGGGACCGGCCAGCGTGCCTCGGCGCGGTCCGTCCAGCCCTTGTCGGGTTCGGCGTAGCGGTCGAGGTACGCCGACTTGTCCGACAGACAGAGCACGAGCGTCGGCGCGGACCGCATTCCGGTGAGCCACGAGTCCGCCGGCCCGTCGCCGGTCACGGACCAGAAGATGTCGCGCGATGTTATGTCATCCAGCACCAGAAATTCGCGACCCTGGGTATGGCCCGCCGACGGTGCCCGAATTGCGAGGTTGAGGAGGTTTTCGGTGGTCGCTCGCGGCACCGGCCGAGCCGGGTCGTAGCTGCGGACCATGCGCCGGTTGCGAACGACGTCGACGAACTCCACCGTGCCACTCTGGCACGGACAGGTCGGCGACGGCCGTGCCGGCCAGGTCGGTCGCGCGCCACATATCCAGTGCGTCCGACCGGCCGGGGTGTGCGATCGTGTGCTCGTGGACCTGATGCAATCCCGCAAGCTCGAGAACGTCCTGTACGACATCCGTGGGCCCGTGCTCGAGGAGGCGAAGCGCCTCGAGGAGGAGGGGCGGCGCATCGTCAAGCTCAACATCGGCAATCCGGCCCCGTTCGGCTTCGAGGCACCCGACGAGATCCTCGTCGACGTCATCCGCAATCTGCCGAACGCCCAGGGCTACTCCGACTCGCAGGGCCTGCTGTCGGCCCGCACCGCGATCGTCCACCACTACCAGACCCGCGGCATCGACACCGTCGACGTGGACGACATCTGGCTCGGCAACGGGGTGAGCGAGCTGATCACCCTGAGCCTGCAGGCGATGCTCGACGACGGCGACGAGGTGCTCGTCCCCGCGCCCGACTACCCGCTGTGGACCGCATCGGCCTCGCTCGCCGGCGGTCGTCCCGTGCACTATCTCTGCGACGAGTCCGCGGGGTGGGAGCCCGATCTCGACGACGTGCGGGCCAAGGTCACGGCGCGCACCAAGGCCATCGTGGTGATCAACCCGAACAACCCGACCGGCGCCGTGTACTCCGAGCAGACCCTGCGCGGCCTCGCCGACATCGCGCGCGAGAACGGGCTCGTCGTGATGGCCGACGAGATCTACGACAAGATCCTCTACGACGACGCCGAGCACGTACCGTTCGCCAAGCTCGCCCCCGACGTCTTCTCGTTGACCTTCAACGGCCTGTCCAAGGCGTACCGGGTGGCCGGGTTCCGCGCCGGCTGGATGATGGTGAGCGGCCCGAAGCGTCATGCGGCGAACTACCTCGAGGGCATCACGCTGCTCGCGAACATGCGGCTGTGCGCCAACGTGCCGGCGCAGCACGCCGTGCAGGTCGCGCTGGGCGGTCGGCAGAGCATCCGCGAGCTCATCCTGCCCGGCGGTCGCCTGCTCGAGCAGCGCGACGCCGCGACCGCGGCCCTGCGTGCGATCCCCGGCGTGACGTGCGTCGAGCCGCGCGGGTCGCTCTACGTGTTCCCCCGCCTCGACCCGGAGCTCTACCCGATCCGCGACGACCAGCGGTTCGTGCTCGAGTTCCTGCGCACGCAGCACGTGCTCGTCGTCCAAGGGACGGGGTTCCACTGGCCGCACACCGACCACCTGCGGATCGTGACGTTGCCACGCGCCGACGACCTGACCGACGCGATCGGCCGGCTCGGCGAGTTCCTGGCGTCCTACCGCGGGGACTGCTAGCGGGAGGCCGTCCGTGTCGGGGTCGGCGCCGCGGTCGGCGAGCATCACGCTGGACTCCGTCGGCGACATCGCGGCCGACTGCCGCCGATGCGTGTTCTGGGAGCTCGACCCGGCGGCCTGGGATCGCGGACTCGACGACGTCGACGGCGCGCTGGCCAAGGAGGCCTGGATCTCCGACACGCTGCTCGAGTGGGGCAGTTGCGGCCGGATCGCCTACGTGGGTGGGCGACCCGCCGGCCACGTGCTGTTCGCGCCGCCCGCGTACGTGCCACGTGGCGGCGCCTTCCCGACCGCGCCGGCGAGCTCGGACGCGGTGCTGCTCATGACCGCCCGGGTGCGGCCGGAGTACCTCGGGACCGGCGTCGGGCGCCTGCTCGTGCAGGCGGTCGCGGCCGACGTCGTCCGGCGCGGCATCCGCGCCGTCGAGGCCTTCGGGCGCGGCGGGGCGGCGGGCGTGCCCGGCCGGCAGGACGGCACCGGCTGTCTGGTGCCGGCGGACTTCCTGCGCGCCGTCGGCTTCCGCACCGTGCGTCCCCACCCGGTGACGCCGCGGCTGCGGTTGGACATCCGCTCGACCGCCACCTGGCGCGAGGACGTGGAGGCGGCGCTGGAGCGGCTGATCGGCACCGTCAAGAGCCCGGCGGCCGCGCGCTGAGACGAGTGTGTCAGTCAGGCCGAGATGCGCATGACGCCCGTGGGCGGGTCGTCCGCGGTGGGGAGGTAGAGGCGCTGGATCGCGACGAGCAGACCCTCGGCGATCGCGTCGCGGACCTGCGTGTCGCACAGCCGGAGCCGGTCGCCGGTGGCGGTCAAGTACCCGAGCTCCACTCGCACGGTGGGCATGCGGGTCAGCCGCAGCAGCGCCCAGGTCTTGCCGTGGATGCGGTTGTCGCCGAGGCCGGTGCGCGCGACCACCTCGCGTTGCGCGAGGTCGGCGAGCCGCTCGCCGATGGTGGACGTGGACTCGCCCGCGCCGTAGTAGTACGCGGCGACGCCGTGGGCCTGCGGCGACGTCCACCCGTCGACGTGCAGGGAGACCACGAGGTCGGCCCCGATGTCGTTGGCGAACTGCGCGCGTTCCTGCTCGCTCGGACCGGTGTGCGGCCCCCGGGTCGGCCAGGCCTGCACCCCGAGCGCGGCGAAGCGCCCCTCGAGGCGCGACGCGATGTCCCAGACGAGGTCCGCCTCGCTGACCCCGTCGGCGACGACACCGCGGTCGGCACCGCCGTGGCCGGCATCGATGACGATCCGCTTGCCGAGCAGGCTCGGCCCGGCGTCGGCGACGGCCATCATGTCGCGCAGCAGCTGCGGCCGGCCGCCGACGACCCGCCGGCCGAGCTGGCGCAGGGCGCGCAGCGTGCCGAGACCGCAGATGCCGTCGGCGATGAGCCCGTAGTCGCGCTGGAAGCCGCGCAGCGCCTCGGCCGTGGACGGTCCGAAGACCCCGTCGGCCTTGCCGAGCGCGAAGCCCAGCTCGACGAGCTGCGTCTGCAGCTCGGTGACGTCGTCACCGGTGAGCAGGTGACCCGACTCGTGCGCCAGCACGCGGTCGCCGAGCTTCCAGTGGGCGCCGGTCAGGGCCGCGTACGTCTCGTCGCCGACCCGGCCGTCGACCGAGATGCCCCGCCGCTGCTGGAAGTGGCGGACGGCCAGCTCGGTCGCCTCGTCGAAGCTGTCCGCGGAGCGGGACTCGGTGTTGTTGAGCAGCCCGATCGTCGCCAGCATCGTGCGGACCTCGGCGACGGCACTGCCGGTCATGCCGCGTCGCAAGGGCTGCATCAGGGCCAATCGTCGTCGAGGGGCGGGCGGGCTGCACGGGTCATTCTGCCCCACCAGGGGCGGGGACAGCGCACGAGGCGGTCGCGCGGGCGCGCCGCGCGACCGCCTCGACGGCACAGCATCGCTGGTCGCGCCCGCACGGGCGCGATGACGCTCAGGCGTCGGTCAGCCGGTGAACTCGGTGAGCTCGCGCAGGATGGCGGCCTTGGGACGGGCGCCCACGATCGTCTTGACGAGCTCGCCCTTGTGGAAGACGGCCATGGTCGGGATCGACATGACCTGGTAGTTCCGCGCGGTCTCGGGGTTCTCGTCGATGTTGAGCTTGGCGATCGTCAGCTTGCCCTGTTGCTCGCCGGCGATCTCCTCGAGGACGGGGGCGACCTGGCGGCACGGCCCGCACCACTCGGCCCAGAAATCGACCAGTACCGGCTCGTCCGCGCCGAGCACGTCGGTGCTGAAGCTGCTGTCGGTGACTGTCTTGGTGTTCGCGCCCATGAGCGATGTCTCCTGATAGTCGATGCGTCCGAGCTGGACGCCGGTTGGAACGTCGGGACGGCCGGGGCCATTCCCAGGCTAGCGGCGGGTACGGCGGGGAAGGCTCAGCCGGCGACGGACGTCGGCGACACCGCGTGCTGCGCCTCGGCGGTGTTGGACTCGGTGCGCTGCGGCAGGCCCGCCAGGTACCGCTCGGCGTCGAGCGCGGCCTGGCAGCCGGTGCCGGCGGCGGTGATCGCCTGCCGGTAGGTGTGGTCGACGAGGTCGCCGGCCGCGAAGACGCCGGGGAGGTTGGTCAGCGTGCCCTCGCCGGTGAGCACGTACCCCTCGTCGTCCAGCTCGACCTGGCCGACGACCAGCTCGCTGCGCGGTTCGTGGCCGATGGCGATGAACAGCCCGCCGACCTCCAGGTCGCGCTCGGCCCCGGTCGTCGTGTCGCGGACGTGCAGCCCCGAGACCGAGCCCTGGCCGTGGATGTCGACGACCTCGCTGTTCCAGAGAAAGGTGATCTTCGGGTCCTTCTCGGCCCGCTCGGCCATGATCGCGCTGGCCCGCAGGGAGTCGCGGCGGTGGACGATCGTCACCGACTTCGCGAAGCGGGTGAGGAAGGTGGCCTCCTCCATCGCGGTGTCGCCACCGCCGACGACCGCGATGTCCTTGTCGCGGAAGAAGAAGCCGTCGCACGTCGCGCACCAGCTCACGCCGCGGCCGGACAGCTCGTCCTCGCGGGTGATGCCGAGCTTGCGGTACGCCGAGCCCATGGCGAGCACCACGGCGTCGGCGGTGTACTCGCCGTCGAGCGTGCGCACGGTCTTGACCGGCCCGGCGAGGTCCACCGACACGACGTCGTCGGCGACCAGCTCGGCTCCGAAACGCTCGGCCTGCGTGCGGATGTGGTCCATCAGCTGCGGGCCCATGATGCCGTCCGGGAACCCGGGGAAGTTCTCGACCTCGGTCGTGTTCATCAGCGCGCCGCCGTACTGCGAGCCCTCGAACACGAGTGGCGCGAGGTCGGCTCGCGCGGTGTAGAGAGCCGCCGTGTACCCCGCCGGGCCGGACCCGACGACGATCACGTTGCGATGCTCGGTCATCGAATGCACCCTCTCGATCTGCTTCGTGCCCGCTGGCACGCTCTCTGGAACCGCGTCGACGTCCGGGTCATTCCCCGTCATCGCGCTCCTCGCACGGTAGCGATCGCCTGCTCGACGGCCGGGATGCGCATCCGCCACGCGACGACGCCGAGCACGATCAGCCCGGCGACGCCGCCGCCGACGAGCGCCACCGTGGAGCCGGCGTGGCCCGCGCCGAGCGCGTCCTGGGCGAGCAGCACGACGCCGTAGGCGGCGGCGCCCCCGAGCACCGAGGCGAAGCCGATCTGCAGCAGCGTGCGCGTCACGGGACCGAAGCGCAGCGAGCCCAGGCGCCGCGTCAGCACGACGTGGCCCACCACGGCACCGACCACGTAGGACAGCGAGGTCGAGATGTTCAGCCACTCGACGGCGTGCTCGGTCCCGGCGAACGCCTCGTTCGAGACGAGCACGAGGACGATCTTGGTGGCGACCATGAAGGTGTTGATCAGGGTGGGGGTGCGGCCGTCGCGCATGGCGTAGAACACCCGCAGCTGCAGCATCACCAGCGCGAACGGGAAGAGGCCGAAGGCCGACCACGCGAGCGCCGAGCCGATGAGGTGGCCACCGTCGATGGAGGTCTCGCCGTAGGCGAACAGCGTCACCGACATGACCGGGCCGAGCGCGATCAACCCGGCGGTGATGGGGACGAGCGCGATGGCCGACAGGCGGGCCCCGAGCCCGAGGTCCTCGATCACGGCCTCGTGGTCCTCGCGCAGCGCCGCGCGCGACAGCCGCGGCATGATCGCGGTGAGCAGGGAGACGACGAGGATGCCGTAGGGCATCTGGAACAGCAGGTCGGCGGCGGTGAAGACGCTGTATCCCAGGTTGTCGTTGCCGACCTTCTGGATGATCGAGACACCCACCTGGCTCACGACCACGTAGGCGAGCACCCAGCCGGCGAGGACGCCGACCTCGCGCATGCGACCGCGCTCCTCGGGGCGGGCGCGGAAGCGCCACTGCCAGTGGAACCCGACCGTCCGCAGCGACGGCACGAGCACGAGGGCCTGCGCGGCGATGCCGAGCGTCGTGCCCACGCCGAGCACGACGATCTGCGTGGTGGTGATCGTGGTGGGGTCGAGCGTGCTCGGGCCGGGCAGCAGCCAGAACACGAGCACGGTGGCGATCATGATGACGTTGTTGAGCACCGGCGACCACGCGCCCGCGCGGTAGCTGTGGCGGATGTTGAGGACCGCCATGAACATGGCGCCGAGACCGTAGAAGAAGATCTCGGGCAGCAGCAGCGTCGCGAAGATGCTGGTGAGGTCCCGTCCGGGGCCGTCGGGGACGAAGGCGGCCGAGATCCACGGTGCGGCCAGGACCGCCAGGATGGTCATGACGCCGAGACCGGCGGCGGCGAGCGAGAGCAGCCGCTGGGTATAGGCGACGCCGTCGTCGTCGTCCTCGCTCTGCGCGTGCACCAGCAGCGGGACGAGCACGCTCGACAGCACGCCGCCGAGCAGCAGCTCGTACACCATGTTCGGGAACGTGTTCGCGGAGTTGTAGGCGTTGCCGACACCGGCCAGGCCCAGCGCGGCGACGATGAAGATGGTGCGCAGGAAGCCGGTGATCCGGCTGACGAGCGATGCGACCGCCATCGACCCGCTGGCGGCGAGCAGGCCGCGATTGCTGCGGTCGTCCTCGACGGGGGTGGTGCCCTCGGGTGGGGCGGGCTCGGCGGTGCCGTCCGGCTCGGTGCCGTCCGGCTCCGTGGTCGGCTCCGTGGTCGGCGACGCCGCCCGCCGGTGCCGCGGCTTGCCGACGAGGGTCGTCGTCCCCCACGTCGGCTCGTCGCCGTCGTCGAAGCTCGACACCACGACCGAGCCGATGGGGTCGAGCTCGGTGAACGTCCTCGGCTCGATGGCCTGGGTGGCGTTGTAGAGGGTCGGCCGGCTCCAGTCGTCCTCGGTCACGCGCGTCGTCACGGCGCCTCGCCCGCCAGGGCGGTGGGGCGGGCGGCACGCTGAGCGGCCTTGCGACGCAGGCGACGCAGTCGGCGGACGAAGCGCACGAGCAGCGCGAGCGCCAACACGCCACCGGCGACGACGGTGATGACCACCCCGATGGCCCCGAACACGGTGCTGCGCACGGACAGCTCGACCGACGGACCCAGCGGCGTGCTCTTCGCGGTCCACAGCCGCGCGGCCACCGGGATGCGTCCCGATCGTTCCAGGCGGCTCGGCACCTTCAGCGTCTGCTTGGTGTTGGGGTCGATCGTGCGGGTCCGTGGGGTGCCGACCATCGAGTAGCCCGGCACGCTGTCCTTGGCCGCGACGTAGACCGCGATCTCGACGGGATACGGCAGCTCGTTCTCCACCGTTATCGGCAGTGACGAGCTGTCCGAGCCGAGGGTGTAGCTGCTCGACGCCGGCTTCACGATGTGGACGCCGGTCACGAGGCGGTCGACGGTGCGGGTGAGGGCGGCGGCCAGCTGCGGCCCGGCGGCGTGACCGGGCGCCCCACCCGACGTGCGCCACGCCGACGAGGTCAGACGTTGCACGGCGCGGGGCAGCTTGGCGAGCAGCGGCCGCGCGCTCGTGGCGCGCGCGAGGAGCGTGTCGACCGTCGGCAGGTCGGCGTAGGCCTTCTCGGTCGCGGTGACGTTCGCCTCGGGCAGGCCGCCGGTGTCGCTGCCCGCCCGAGCCCGCAGCGTGCTCGCGCGCGCCGGCAGCGCGGAGCCGACGTCGGCGACGCCGACCGGGGTGGCGAACGGCGAGGTGCTGGTGGTCTCGATCGCGCGCACCGCCCGGGCGGGGTCCGGGTCGACGTAGCGCGACGGTGTCAGGACGGCGTACGGCGCGGCGTTCTTCGCCTGTGCGGCCCGGATCGCGATCTCGGCCGTCAGCGCCGGCACGGTGGCGGCGCTGCCGTCGTCGGCCGTCACGGCCGGTTCGACGAGCCTGGTCATGGTCGGGGACGCGACCGCGGCCGCGACCGTCCCCGCCGAGGTCCGCAGCCGAGCGATCGCGACCTGCCGACCGCCCTGCCTGCTCGGCGACACCGCCGAGCCGTCCACGACGACCGTCTTGACGCCGGCCGCCGCCATCGTGGTGAGCGCGCTCCGCCCGACCGTCCCGCCTGCCGGCCACGCGACGTCGTCGGCCGTGTCCACCCCGCCGAGCGCCCGCGCCACCCGGCGGGCCATGCCGGCCGGCAGGGTCGTCGTCCAGTGGACCTGCCGGGCGGCCAGCGACTGCACGTCGGGGTCGGCGTAGGGCGTGAGCGAGAGCCGCACCCGCGACGTCGACGCGAGCAGCATGCGCAGCCGTTCGAGCCACGACCGCGCCGCCTCGCGTCCCACGCCCGCCGTGCGCCCCGTCGCGGTGCGCACGGTGTAGCTCGTCTCGGCCATGATCTCCAGCTCGTCGAGCAGCTCCGGGTCGACGACCGCCGTGACGGGGATCTTCGTGTCCAGCCGTTCCAGGACCTGCAGCGCTCGGTCGAGCCGACCGCCGGCGACCGACGCGGCCAGGTCGTCGTCGAGGAAGACGGTCTCGTCCAGCAGTCGGTGCGGACGGTCGAGCAGGGGCCAGACCCAGCCGACACGCACCCGTTTCGGCTGCTCGAGGAACGAGGGCAGGAAGCTGACGGCGACGTCCAGCTGCTTCACCGCACCCGCGGACGAGACGTGCTCGGCGGCGAAGTACAGCGGGTACACGCCGTCGCCGCACTGGCACACGCCCGCGTCGTTCGGCACGCCGTAGGTGGTGCGGAACACCACGCGGTGGGCCAGGCCGTCGGCGGGCACGTCGAGCGAGACCGGGCGGGTCGGGGCGATGCCGACGCCGTCGGGCTGGGGGGTGCGGTCGGCGACGACCTCGTCGAGAGCCGATTGGGTCTGCAGCGGCGCGCCGCGGCGGCCGGTGATGCGCACGCCCGAGACCGGGGCGCCGGTCGTGTTCGTGACGTCGAGCGTGACCGTCAACGCGCGTTTGGTCTCCGAGCGGGCGGGCGCGACCGGCGACATGCCCACGACCCGCAGCTGCACGCTGCCGGCGCGCTGTTGCTGCGCGTGCGCGGGACCGGCCCACGACGAGGCCGCGGCGGGGACGGTGGCGCAGGTGAGGGCGACGAGCAGGGCCGGCAGTACCCGTAGTGCCCGCGGTGGGCGCGTCATGCGCCGCGCCACCGGTCCGCCGACCGTGCGTCGCTCACGCCGTATCCGCGAGCAATCGGCCGGCGGTGTCGACGAGACCCCGCTCGTCCGGATAGGCCAGCTGGCCGCGGATCTCGTCGAGCGGCACCCAGGCGACCTCGTCGACCTCGACGTCGGAGTCGGAGAGCTCGCCGCCGGTGCGTCGCAGCAGGTAGTGCCGGACGGTCTTGTGGATGCGCCGCCCCTCGGCGACGAACCAGAAGTCGATGGTGCCGAGCTCGGCGACGATCTCGCCGGCGATGCCGGTCTCCTCCTCGACCTCGCGGACCGCCGCCTGCTCGGCCGTCTCACCGGCCTCGATGTGACCCTTGGGCAGCGACCACAGCAACCGGCCCTGCCGGTCGGTGCGTCCGATCAGCGCGCCGCGGGGCACCGTGCCGGCCAGATCGACCACCAGTCCGCCGGCGCTGAACTCGTCGACCTGCCGCAGCCAGCGCCGTGGCCGGCGGCGCCGGTTGCCGCGGGACGACCGCTCACCCGGGCCGGGCGCCGCGCCCTGGGGGGGTCGCGGCTCCGGGGTCGGGGACATGGCCCGATGGTAACCGGCGCCTCGGTACGCTGGCCGTCCGTGACCCCGCGTGCCGACCCCGTCCTTCCCCGAGCTCAGGTGACTGCCCAGGTGACCTCACCCGGCGATCTCGTCCCGCTCCCGGACGCCGCGGTGGCCCTCGGCGCCGCCTTCGCGCGCGCCGGTCACGAGCTGCACCTGGTCGGCGGGCCGGTCCGTGACGCCCTCATGGGCCGTCCCTGCGACGACCTCGACTTCACGACCGACGCGCGTCCGGAGGCGATCCTGGCGATCGTCGAGCCCCTCGCCGCCGCCACCTGGACGACGGGCATCCGCTTCGGCACGGTGGGGGCACGGATCGGGCCCCTGCTGTGCGAGATCACGACGTTCCGTGCCGACGCGTACGACGGCGTCAGCCGCAATCCCGAGGTGCGGTTCGGCGACTCGCTCGTCGCCGACCTGCGGCGCCGCGACTTCACCATGAACGCGATGGCGGTCTCGGTCACCGGCGAGCGCACCTTCACCGACCCCTACCAGGGGCTCGCCGACCTGGCCCGCGGCGTGCTGCGCACCCCCGGGGCGCCCGCGGAGTCCTTCGGGGACGACCCGCTGCGCATGCTGCGCGCCGCCCGGTTCGTCTCGGCGCTGGGCGTCGCCATCGACCCGACGGTGGCCGCGGCCATGCAGGCGCTGGCCGGCGAGCTCGCCCGGATCACGCCCGAGCGGGTACTGGCCGAGCTCACCAAGCTGCTGGCCGGTCGTACGCCGCGGGCGGGGCTCGAGGTCATGGTCGACACCGGCCTCGCCGAGGTGGTCCTACCCGAGCTGCCGGCGCTGCGTATGGCCGCCGACGAGCACGGACAGCACAAGGACGTCTACGCCCACACGCTGCAGGTGCTCGACCAGGCGATCGACCTCGAGGACGGCGAGCCCGACGTCACGCTGCGCTGGGCGGCGCTGCTGCACGACATCGGCAAGCCCGCCACCCGCGAGTTCGCGTCCGGCGGCCGCGTCACGTTCCACCACCACGAGGTGGTGGGTGCGCGCATGGCCCGCAAGCGGTTGAAGACGTTGCGCGCGCCCAACCAGCTGATCCAGGACGTCGGGCAGCTCGTCTACCTGCACCTGCGCTTCTACGGGTACCGGACGAGCGGCTGGACCGACTCCGCGGTACGCCGTTACGTGCAGGACGCCGGACCGCTGCTGCCGCGGCTGCACAAGCTCGTCCGCTCCGACTGCACGACGCGCAACAAGCGCAAGGCAGCGGCGCTGTCGCACGCGTACGACACCCTCGAGGAGCGCATCGCGGCGCTGCAGGCGCAGGAGGAGCTCGACGCCATCCGGCCCGATCTCGACGGCAACGAGATCATGGCGATCCTGGGGATCGCGCCCGGTCGTGAGGTCGGTCAGGCGTACCAGCACCTGCTCGCGCTGCGTATGGAGCACGGTCCGCTGGGCCACGACCGCGCCGTCGCCGAGCTGCGCACCTGGTGGGCCGACCGCGTCGACGGGTGAGGGCTCAGCCCGGCGTGACCGACGCGCCCGACGGCCGGGTCGCGACGGCGAGCCGCGCGTAGCAGGCGGCCGCGACGACGTAGCCCACCGCGATGACCACCACCGACGCCGGGCTGTGCCCGTCGGCGGGCAGCACGGTCGCGGTGAGCACGGCGGCGACGACGAGCGTCACGTTGAACAACGTGTCGTAGAGCGCGAACACCCGTCCGCGGAAGGCGTCGTCGACGTACTGCTGCACCAGCGTGTCGACGCTGATCTTGACGCCCTGCGCGGCGAAGCCGAGCAGCAGCGCCGCCACGAGCAGCAACGGCAACCGGTAGCTCAGCACGAACGAGAGCAGCACGGCGGCGGCGCCGAGCAGCAGCAGCGCCGGCCAGCCCGGGGCGCCGAAGCGGCGGAACGCGGCGGGCGTGACGGCCGCCGCCAGCGCACCGCCGACGGCGATCATGGTCACCACCTGGGTCAGGCCCGCCAGCCCAGCGCGGAAGAAGCCCTGGTCGTCGAAGCGATTGCGGTAGAGCAGCACCGTGCACACGGTGGTGACGCCGTAGCCCAGCCGGTGGACGGCGACGACCGTGAGGCCGTGCAGCACCGGTCGTCGTGAGCGGACGTGCGCCAACCCGGCCGCCAGGCCCCGGACGACCTCGCGCAGCGACTCGCGCGTGGCGCGCTCGTGCGCGGACGGTCCGAGGCGGGACCGCGCGAACCGGCCGGCGGCGAACGCCGCGAGCAGGTACGGGACGGCCGCCGCGGCGGCGATGAGGGCGTAGTCGCCCGTCCCCGAACCCAGGAGGGCGCGTGCGCCGATGGCGGCGCCGCCGCCGGCCACCGCCGCGACCGTGCCCACGGTCGTCGTGAACGAGTTGGCGGTGACCAGTTCCGCCCGGGGCACGACCCGGGGCAGCGCGGCGCTCAGCGCCGAGAGCAGGAAGCGGGCGACGGAGATGAGGACGAGCGCCGCGGCGTAGAACCCGAGGCCGGACAGCCCTGCCCCGATGCCGGCGGCGAACACCAGCAGGCCGCCGGCGCGTGCCGTGTTCGCGACGATGAGGATCCGCTGCCGCCACCACCGGTCGAGCAGGACGCCGGCGAACGGTCCGATCAGCGAGTAGGGCAGCAGCAGCACGGCGAACCCGGCCGCGACGTCCGCGGCCGCGGCCTGCCGCTCGGGATTGAACAGCACGGCGCCGGCGAGGCTGGCCTGGAACGCACCGTCGCCGAACTGACCCGCGATGCGGACGGCGAGCAGGCGGCGGAAGTCGCCGGCGGCGAGCGCGGCGAGCAGGTGACGGCGCCGCGGCATGAGGTCGAGGTTAGCCAGGGGAGGGCCGATGGTGACGGCCGGCGGCGGGAAGTCCCGCCGCGGGTGTGGCCGCGCGGCCGTCCGACGCGCCAAGATGAGCGCATGGCGAAGGCGGACTGGTCTTTCTTGCCGGCTCGGCTGCGCCACGAACCCACGGCCGGCAGCCTGCTCGTCGCCACCCCGCTGCTCGGCGACCCGCACTTCAGCCGGACGGTCGTCTACCTGCTCGAGCACGACGGCGGCGGGACGGTCGGCGTGGTGCTCAACCGCCCCAGCCACACGCCGGTCGGCCAGGTGCTGCCCGACTGGCACGACGCGGTGAGCGGGCCTGCGGTCGTGTTCGGCGGCGGCCCGGTCCAGCCCGACGGTGCGCTGTGCCTCGGCCTGCTCGATCCGGGCCTCGCACCGGCCGACGACGCCGCGGACGGCATGCACGAGGTCGTGGACGGCGTCACCACCGTCGACCTCGACGGCGACGTCGCGGTGATCGCTCCCATCGCACGCCGGCTGCGGGTGTTCGCCGGCCATGCGGGCTGGTCGCCCGGGCAGCTCGACGACGAGATCGCCGAAGGCGCGTGGTGGCCGCTGTCGGGGAGCCCGGACGACCTGTTCAGCGAGTCCCCGCGCAGCATGTGGATGCACGTGTTGCGCCGGCAGCCGGCGCCGTTGTCGCTGCTGTCGACCTACCCCGAGGACATCGCACTGAACTGAGCGCGGACAACGTCCCACACCCGCGGCTGCGGGCGGTCCGCACGCTACGGCGAGCCGCGCGCGTTGGACTGGCGAACGGCGCAGGGCCGGTCCGTCGCTGGACGGACCGGCCCTGCCGGAGTCGTTCGGTCGTGCCGTGCTGCCGTGCCTACCGTTCGACGGTGCCGTCGATGAAGTCCTGCACGGCCTTGCGGGCCTCGTCGTCGAAGTACTGGACCGGCGGGGACTTCATGAAGTAGCTCGACGCCGACAGGATCGGGCCGCCGATGCCGCGGTCCTTGGCGATCTTCGCGGCGCGCAGCGCGTCGATGATGATGCCCGCCGAGTTGGGGGAGTCCCAGACCTCGAGCTTGTACTCGAGGTTCAGCGGCACGTCGCCGAAGGTCTTGCCCTCGAGCCGGACGAAGGCCCACTTGCGGTCGTCGAGCCACGCGACGTAGTCGGACGGGCCGATGTGGACGTTGCGCTCGCCGAGGTCGCGGTCGGGGACCTGGGAGGTGACCGACTGCGTCTTGGAGATCTTCTTGGACTCGAGCCGGTCACGCTCGAGCATGTTCTTGAAGTCCATGTTGCCGCCGACGTTGAGCTGGTAGGTGCGCTGCACCTCGACGCCGCGATCCTCGAACAGCTTGGTCAGCACGCGGTGCGTGATGGTGGCGCCGACCTGGCTCTTGATGTCGTCGCCGACGATCGGGACACCGGCGTCGGTGAACTTCTGGGCCCACTCGGGGGTGCTGGCGATGAACACCGGCAGCGCGTTGACGAAGGCGACCTTGGCGTCGATGGCGCACTGCGCGTAGAACTTCGCCGCGTCCTCGGAGCCGACGGGCAGGTAGCAGATCAGGACGTCGACGGCCTGGTCCTTGAGCACCTGGACGACGTCGACGGGCTCCTCGAGGGACTCCTCGATCGTCTCGCGGTAGTACTTGCCGAGGCCGTCGAGCGTGTGACCACGCTGCACCGGCACGTCGAGCTGCGGGACGTCGCAGATCTTGATGGTGTTGTTCTCGCTGGCCGCGATGGCCTGCGACAGGTCGAGGCCGACCTTCTTGGCGTCGACGTCGAACGCGGCGACGAACTCGATGTCGCTGACGTGGTAGTCGCCGAAGTTGACGTGCATGAGGCCCGGGACCTTGGTCGCGGGGTCGGCGTCGCGGTAGAAGTGGACGCCCTGGACGAGGGATGCGGAGCAGTTGCCCACACCCACGATTGCGACGCGGATCTTGCCGCTCGCGGACTGCGAAGCCATCAGGGCTTCCTCCTTCTGTTCGGTGCTGCTGGGCTGTTAGCGGTCGTGCGGGGGGTCGGTTCGGGCGTTCTCGGTGCGCTCGGTCTCGATGAGCTCGGTGAGCCAGCGGACCTCGCGGTCGACCGACTCGAGGCCGTGCTCGTGCAGCTCGCGGGTGTAGCGGTCGAACCGCTCACCGGTGCGGGCCCGCTTCATCCCGTCGCGCTTCTCCTCGACTCGGCGGCGCCGACCTTCGAGGATCTGCAGCCGGACGTCCGAGCGCGTCTGCGCGAAGAACGCCAGCCGGGCGCCGAAGCCCTCGTCGTCGAAGGCGTCGGGACCGACGTCGGCCAGCAGGTCGGCGAGGTGTTCCTTGCCCTCGGCCGTCAGCTGGTAGACGCGCTTGCCGCGACGGGACCGGGCGGTGCCGGTCTCGGCGAGCGGTGACTCCTCGGAGATCCACCCGGCGTCGGACAGCCGTCGCAGGGTGGGGTAGAGCGAGCCGTAGGAGAACGCCCGGAACGTCCCGAGGGTGGTCGCGAGCCGCTTGCGGATCTCGTACCCGTGCATCGGGCTCTCGTTGAGCAGCCCGAGAACGGCGATCTCCAGCACGCGCCGCCCCCGTTCGTCCGGATTCGTCCCTGGCGGGGACCCGCGCCGAGCGTTTCGACGCGATGTATCAGCACGATACATCAGCGCGAGAGGGCGGCGACGTCGCGGTGAACAACGGGCCACCGCGACGGGTCGCGTCGGTGACCGGCCGGGCCGTTCCCGGCGCTCAGGGGTTGATGCCACCGGCCTCCGGGACGTCCTCGGGCCAGGCGATCGGGGCGGCGATCGCGGAGTCGGGGACGCCGAACGCGTCGACCAGGGTCAGCGCCTGCGGACGGATCGCGCCGCAGAGCTCGTTCACCGCGGCAATGACGGCCTTGGAGCGGTTCGCGGTGAGCATGCCGTGCTCGGCGAACCAGCCGCGTTCGGCCTCGATCGTCGACAGCGCGTAGAGGTCGCACAGCGAGACGAGCAGGTCACGCTCCGGGCCGGCGGGCACCTGCTCGATGGCGTGCACGAACGCGGCGAGCAGGACGCCGTCGACGTGGGCGCGGGCGGCGCCCAGCAGGTGGTCCTGCGCGGCGTTGAAGACCGCGAACTGGTCGTCCGCGTCCATCGCGCGGCGCAGCCGCATCGCCAGCGACTCGAGCATGTGCTTCTCGCGGTGGGTGAACATCGAGATCTGCCAGTCGTGGTCGAAGACGCTGCCCTCGTCCGAGCGGGACGGCGCGGCGTCGCGGAGCCGCTGCAGCAGCCGGCGTCCCCCGGCCCGCTCGATGACGGTCTCGACGACCTGGTCGGCGACGAACAGTGCGGTGCCGCGCAGGTCGAGGTTGCCGAAGTGCTCGGAGTACCCGGTGAGCAATTCCTTCGCGACGAGCTGCAGCAGGACGGTGTTGTCGCCCTCGAAGGTGGTGAACACGTCGGTGTCGGCCTTGAGCCCCGGCAACCGGTTCTCGGCCAGATAGCCGGCACCGCCGCAGGCCTCGCGACAGGCCTGGATGGTCGCCGTCGCGTGCCACGTGCCGATCGCCTTCACGCCGGCGGCACGCGTCTCGAGCTCGCGGCGGTCGGGGTGCTCGGCCGGGTGCTGCTCGGCGACGGGCAGGTCGAGGTCGGGGGTCGTCTCGTCCAGGCCCGCGACCAGCTCGAGCTGCGCGAAGTGCAACGCGTACGTCTTGGCGAGCGCGGGCAACAGCTTGCGCTGGTGGCCGAGATAGTCCAGCACGGTGATCTCGTCACCGGTCGCCGGGTTCTCGAACTGCTTGCGCGAGTTGCCGTAGCGCAGTGCGATCGCGAGGGCGACCTTGGTGGCGCTGCCGGCACCGCCGGCCACGCTGATCCGACCCTGCACGAGCGTGCCGAGCATGGTGAAGAAGCGCGCGGTCTTGTTCTCGATCGGCGTCGTGTAGCTGCCGTCGGCGGCGACGTCGGCATAGCGGTTGAGCAGGTTGTCACGCGGGATGCGCACGTCGTCGAAGTACAGCCGACCGTTGTCCACGCCGTTCAGCCCCGCCTTGAGTCCGCAGTCCTCGATCCGGACGTTCGGGGCGGGATTGCCGTCGGCGTCGCGGATCGGCACGACGAACGCGTGCACGCCGTGCAGCTCACCACCGGTGACGAGCTGCGCGAACACCACCGCGACCCGGCCGTCGCGGGCGGCGTTGCCGATGTACTCCTTGCGGGCCGACGTCGAGGGTGTCGTGACGACGAACTCGTCGGTGTCGGGATCGAACGTGGCCGTGGTGCGGACGTTCGCGACATCCGAGCCGTGGCCGGTCTCGGTCATCGCGAAGCAGCCGAGCAGGTCGAGCGAGACGATGTCGGCGAGGTACTTCTCGTGATGACGTTCGGTGCCCAGGTGCAGGATCGCGCCGCCGAACAACCCCCACTGCACACCCGCCTTGACCAGCAGCGACAGGTCACCCATGCCCTGCATCTCGAACGCGGTGATCGAGCCGCCCACGTCGTTGGCGCCGCCGTAGCGGGTGGGGAAGCCGAGCCGGGCGTAGCCGCCCTCGGCGAGCGCGGCGAGCCGCTCGAAGGTGCGGGCGCGCTGCTCCTCGGTGTCCTGCCCGACCTCGACGGTGAACCGCGGGTCCTTGGCGAGCTCGCGCGCCTCCCGGCGGACGTCGGCCCAGCGGCCGTCCAGAACGTCCCGGAGGATCCCGGAATCCGCGGCGTCGAGAGTGTGCGTCATGCGCTCGGTGTACCCGCCGACACCGGCCCTCGATGCGCGTCGATCGTCACGTGCGTGAGTCCGCCGGGCGGAAGACACCCGCGGCCGGGCGGGCGTCGACCGCCAGCCCGGCGGACTGGAACACACCGGCGGCGCCGCCCCACAGCAGGGCGGCGAGGTACTCGGTGAGCTGCGGGCGCGTCATGTCGCGCGGATGGTCGAGCCACCACAGGCTGGCGGCGCGGATGAACCCGACCGCGGCCTCGCCCCACGGCTGCGCGCCGGCCGGGTCGAGCCCGCAGCCGCGGAGCTGGTCGCCGAGGACGCGGGTGAGGATCGCCGTCACCGGGTCGCTGTGATCGGCCGGGGTCGGTCGTCCGGCGCGGGCCTCGGGCAGCAGCCGGTGCTGGGCGACGAAACGGAACAGCTCGGGGTTGTCGTCGAGCAGCGACAGGTAGCCGTCGATGGCGCGGAAGAGCAGCGACCGCGGGTCGGTGGGCTGCTCGTCCGCCGCGGTGTGCACCGCCTGCAGCGCGTCCACGATCTGATCGATCACGCGCCGGCCGACGCAGCGGTAGAGGTCGCCCTTGTCGGCGAAGTAGCGGTAGATGACGGCCTTGCTCGTGCCGGCGGTCGCGGCGATCCGGTCGACGCCGACCTCGCTGCCGTACTCGCCGATCGCGGTGACGGCGTGGTCGATGAGCTCCTCGCGGCGCGCCACCCGGTGCTCGGCCCACCGGGCGCTGCGCCCGTCGGCCGTTAGTCGGGACACACGGTCGTTCACGAGACACAAAGTACCCGATACTGTTGGTCCGACTAGTTCCGTACTGTCGCGTGGCAACCGCGCCCGGCGCGGACCGCACACCAGCGAGAGGATCCTCGTGAACACTCGACGTGCCGCCATCGTGGGCGGCAACCGCATCCCGTTCGCCCGGTCCAACGGCCCCTACGCGCAGGCGTCGAACCAGGACATGCTGACCGCCGCCCTCGACGGCCTGGTCGCGCGGTTCGGTCTGCAGGAGGAGCGCATCGGCGAGGTCGTCGCGGGCGCCGTGCTCAAGCACTCCCGCGACTTCAACCTGACCCGCGAAGCCGTGCTCGGTTCGCGCCTCGCGTCCACGACGGCGGCCTACGACGTCCAGCAGGCGTGCGGGACGGGACTGGAGACGCTCGTCGTCACCGCGAACAAGATCGCCCTCGGGCAGATCGACTCGGCCGTGGCCGGAGGGGTCGACACGACGTCCGACGCCCCGATCGCGGTGAACGAGGACCTGCGCCAGGTGCTGCTGGCCGCCAACCGCGCGAAGAGTGCGGGCGCCCGCCTCAAGGCGCTCGCCGGCATCCGCCCGCAGCAGTTGGTGCCGAGCATCCCGCAGAACTCCGAGCCCCGCACCGGGTTGTCCATGGGCGAGCACCAGGCCGTTACCGCGCACGAGTGGGGCATCACCCGCGAGGCGCAGGACGAGCTGGCCGCCGCCTCGCACCGCAACCTCGCCGCGTCCTACGACCGCGGCTTCCAGGACGACCTCATCACGCCCTTCCTCGGACTGTCGCGTGACCAGAACCTGCGCGCGGACTCGTCGGTCGAGAAGCTCGCGAAGCTCTCGCCGGTGTTCGGCAAGAACCTCGGCGACGAGGCGACGATGACCGCCGGCAACTCCACCCCGCTGACCGACGGCGCGTCGACGGTGCTGCTGGCCTCCGAGGACTGGGCGCAGCAGCACAACCTGCCGGTGCTCGCGTACTTCGTGGACGCCGAGACCGCCGCGGTCGACTACGTGCACGGCGACAAGAAGGCGGAGGGTCTGCTGTTGGCGCCGGCCTACGCCGTGCCGCGGCTGCTCGCCCGCAACGGGCTCACGCTGCAGGACTTCGACTACTACGAGATCCACGAGGCCTTCGCGTCGACCGTGCTCGCGACGTTGAAGGCGTGGGAGGACCCGGACTTCTGCAAGGCCCGCCTCGGTCTGGACGCCCCGCTGGGCCCGATCGACCGCACGAAGCTCAACGTGCACGGGTCGTCGCTCGCCGCGGGCCACCCGTTCGCCGCCACCGGCGGCCGGATCGCCGCGTCGCTCGCCAAGACCCTGCACGAGAAGGGCTCCGGTCGCGGGCTCATCTCTATCTGCGCCGCCGGCGGTCAGGGTGTCGTCGCCATCGTCGAGAAGTGAATCGCGGGGCTCAGCTTCCGCCTCGCCGCGTTGTCCTCCTCGGCGGTAGCGCGCTACCGCTCTCGTCGTCCGCCTTGCGACGCGAAACCTGATTCCCCGCGCTTCCTCGGTGAGCGCATGACGTGAGGAAATCCCCGCATGAGTGATCGTTACCTGAACCTCGTCAACTCGCCGGTCGGCTCGGCCGTGGCGGCCCGCGTGGGTCTGCCGCAGCCGTCGGTGCTGCGCCGCTACGAGGCCGGCGCGCCGATCCTGCCCGGGCCGGTGCTGCTCGGCTCCACCTCACCGAAGCCGGCAGCCGGCCTGCGCAAGGCGGTCGAGGCCACCGGCGCCGAGGTGCTCGACCTCGCCGGCGAGGGCGTCAAGGTCGCTGCCGCCGTCCTCGACGCGCGGTCGGTCTCGGCCCCCGGCGACCTCGCGCGGCTGCGCGAGTTCCTGCAGCCGGCCACCAAGGCGCTGGCCGCCAACGGTCGCGTCCTCGTGCTGGGCACGCCCGCGGACGGCGCGGACATCACCGCCGACGCCACGCGGCAGGCCCTCGACGGCATCGTCCGCTCGCTGGCCAAGGAGCTGCGCCGCGGCGCCACCGCCAACCTGCTGTGGGTGCAGGACGAGGCGTCGCTGCCCGCCGCGTTGCGCTTCTTCCTGTCCGGCCGCTCGGCGTACGTGGACGGTCAGCCGGTGCTGCTCGGCGCCGGCACCGCCCCGGCCCCCGCCGACTGGACCCAACCGCTGGCGGGCAAGACCGCCCTCGTCACCGGCGCGGCCCGCGGCATCGGCGCCGCCATCGCCGGCGTCCTGGCCCGCGACGGCGCGAAGGTCATCTGCGCCGACCTCACCCAGGCCGGCGAGGCGCTCGCCAAGGTCGCGAACCGTGTCGGCGGCACCGCGCTGCACCTCGACGTCGCCGCGCCCGAGGCGTCGGCCACGCTGCTCGAGCACCTCGCGGCCCAGACGGCGGGGCTGGACGTCCTCGTCCACAACGCCGGCATCACCCGCGACAAGCTGATGGCGAACATGAAGCCGGAGCAGTGGGACTCCGTCATCGCGGTGAACCTGCAGTCGCAGCTGTCCATCAACGCCGCGCTGCTCGACAGCGACCAGCTCAACCAGCAGGCGCGCGTCGTGTGCCTGTCGTCGACGACGGGGCTGTCGGGCAACCGCGGCCAGACCAACTACGGCGCCACCAAGTCCGGCGTGATCGGTCTCGTGCGCGCATCGGCCGCCGCGTTCGCCGCGCACGGCGACTCGACCATCAACGCCGTCGCGCCCGGATTCATCGACACCGAGATGACGGCGAAGATGCCGTTCGCGACCCGCGAGGTCGCGCGCCGGCTCTCGTCGCTGCAGCAGGCCGGCCTGCCCGTCGACGTCGCCGAGGGGGTCGCGTGGTTGGCCTCGCCCGGGGCCGGCGGGGTCAACGGCCAGGTGCTGCGCGTCTGCGGCCAGAACCTCGTCGGGGCCTGAGCCCGGTGCCCGCGCTGACGTCCGCGCCGTCGCTGCTGCCGCTGTACGCGCGGGCCGCGGTCACCGGGCCGCTGCACCGCTTCTCGGGAGGCGGCGATGCGCTGCCCGGCACCGAGTTCACGCTGGCTGACCAGCGCATCGACGCGCGCCACCTCGTCGACTACCAGCGGGTCTGCGGCTTCGGGGTGGCCGACGTCCTGCCGCCGACGTACCTGCACGTCCTGGCGTTCCCGCTGTCGGTGAAGCTGATGACCGAGTCCACTTTCCCGTTCCCGCTGGTCGGGCTGGTGCACGTGGCGAACACGATCACCCAACACCGCCCGGTGCGCCGCGACGAGACGGTGTCGCTCGCCGTCCGTGCGGCCGACCTGCGGCCGCACCCGTCCGGACGGCAGTTCGATCTGCTGGCCGAGGCGACGGTCGACGGCGAGGTCGTGTGGACGGGGCGGTCGACGTACCTGCGTCGCGGGTCGTCGTCGGGCGACAAGGCGGCCCGTCGCGAGCTCGGCGCGCAGCAGGGACCGCTGGCGCGGATCGCCGTGCCCGGTGACATCGGCCGCCGCTACGCCGCGGTCTCCGGCGACCGCAACCCGATCCACCTGCACCCACTGACGGCCAAGGCCTTCGGCTTCCCCTCGGCGATCGCCCACGGCATGTGGCTCAAGGCGCGGGTGCTCGCCTCGCTCGAGGGACGACTCCCGGACGCGTTCACGGCCGAGGTGTCGTTCAAGCTGCCGGTCCTGCTGCCCACGACGGTCGCCGTCGCGGCCACGCACGCGGGCCCGGGCTGGGAACTCGACGTGCGGGGCGCGAAGTCGGGCAAGCCGCATCTCGCCGGGACCGTGGCCGGCTGAGCGCGGTCGCGCCGGTCAGCTCGCCGGCGGCGGGCCGGCCGGTGGCTCGTTGTCCGGCGGCTGCGTGCCGGTGCCGCCCGCTGCCCCGTCCGCGGGCACGTCTCCGCCTGTGTCCTGCTGGTCGGTGCCCGGTCGCGCCCGTCGCGCGAACCAGTCGGCGATGCTGTCGGCGGCCGAGGCGAAACCGGTGCCGACGTTCGCGCCGACGTTGCGCACGGTGGTGATCAGCGGGTCGGTCGACTCGTCGATGCGCTGCTTGTAGCTGCGTGCCGCCTCGCGGGCGTTCTCGCCGAACGTCGCGGTGTGGTCGTCGCCGCGCCGCGGGTACTGGCCGCGCAGGATCGCGGCGTACTCCTCGGACTCCGACCAGCGACGCAGCTCGGCCGCGCGGACCACCGCGAACGGGTGCGTGGTGCGCTCCGTGTTGAGCAGCTTCAGCACGCCGTCGCGCAGATCACCGGTCGACTCGTACTCGGCGGCCTGGGCGAGGAACGCGTCGGCGTCGATCTGGTCGAGGTGCGCGCCGCCGGCGGTCTTCATGTGCAGGCGCAGGGCCGCGGCCGGGTCCTGCGTGGCGAGCAGGCCCGCGCGGTCGCCGGAGAGCTCGGCCTTGCGCTGCCACTCCCGCAGGGCCGCGACGATCGCGCGCAGGGCGAGACCGCTGGCCGGGATCCAGCCGAGCGAGCCGATGAGGTTCAGCAGGTGCAGCAGCATCGACTGGTAGAGCGCGTGGCCCGACAGCGCGTGGCCCACCTCGTGACCGAGCACGAAGCGTCGCTCGTCGTCGTCGAGCAGGTCGTAGAGGCTGCTGCTCATGGCGACGAACGGTCGGTCGACGCCGAGCGTGATCGCGTTCGGGAACGGGTCGTTGTAGACGTACAGCTCGGGCCGCTCGGTGTCGAGGACGGTGACGACCTCGCCGAGCAGCTCGTGCAGGCGCGAGAACTGGCGTTCGTCCACGCGCACCGAGGACGACAGGTGGACGAGCCGGTACTGCCGCTCGCGCAGCATGCCGGAGGCCACCCTGATCACCTGGTCGAATCCCGGGACCGCGCGCAGCGCGGTGAGCGCGGCGCGGTCGGCCGGGTGCTCGAAGGCACGTGAGCTGATGCCGGTCAGGACGACCCGGCCGTCCTGGTCGACGGCGGGCTCGGTGTCGGGCGATTCGGTCACGACGTCATCCTGCCCTGCACGGCGCTGCCCCGTCGATCACCGCGTGCGGCGTGACCGTGGCGGCACCTGCGCGGCGACACCGGCGATCAGCATGTCGAGCCCGAACGCGAATCGTTCGTCGCCCGACCCGGACATCATCACCTCTCGGTTCGCGGTGAGGTACGGGTACGCCGCGGGCGTGATCTGCGCGAACTGGCGGGTCAGCTTCTCGACGAACTCGGCGCCGATCTCCTCCTCCGACAGCCCGTCGCCGTAGCGCTGCCGGAACAGCCAGCCCTCGAAGACGTCGGCTGCGACGTAGAGCGCCATGATGTCGAGCGCCCAGGACGCGACCTTGACGGGCACCCCGCCCTCGATCATCGCGCCGAGCAGCCGCTCGCCGAGGTCCAGGAACTTGGCTCCGCCGGGGATGTGCGCGAAGCTCAGCCGCGCGACGTCGTTGTGCCGCGCGTAGGTGTCGCGCGCCGCGTGCCAGTAGCCGCGCAGCAGCTCCTGCCAGTCGTCGGACTCGGGCACCGCCATCTCGTCGATCACGCGGTCGAGGACGTGGTGGAGCAGCTCCTCCTTGTTCGCCACGTAGGCGTAGAGGCTGGCCGGACCGGTGTCGAACTCGGCGGCGACGCGACGCATCGAGACGGCGTCGATGCCCTCGCGGTCGACCAGCCGCAGCGCCACGTCGACGATCGCGTCCAACCCGAGTGCCCGGTGCCGGCGGCCGGCGGCCTTCGCGCGCGCCTTCTCGGTCCCGCCCACCGCCGGCCGGCGCGGTGACGGACTGGGGGCCATCCGTCCAACCTACTTGACGCGAACACCGTTCGTGCGTAGAACAGTGTTCGTTTGTTTGACGAACACCGTTCGAAGGAGTCGCCATGTCGTTGACCACCGACAGGTCGCCGGTGTCGCTGGCCTACGCGCTGCGCTGGCCGGCGTTGTTCGTGATCCTCGCCGCCGAGATCATGGATCTGCTCGACGCCCTGATCACCTCCATCGCCGGCCCCACCATCGTCGGCGACCTGGGCGGCGGCGAAACCCTGATCCAGTGGCTGTCCGCGGGCTACACGATCGCGATGGCGAGCGGGCTGCTGATCGGCGGCCGGCTCGGCGACATCTACGGCCGTCGTCGCATGTTCCTCGTCGGCATGGCCGGTTTCACCGCGATGTCGCTGGCGTGCGCGCTGGCGCAGTCGCCCGAGATGCTCGTCGGGACGCGGGTGCTGCAGGGGCTGCTCGGTGCGGTGATGCTGCCCCAGGGCCTCGGGCTCATCAAGCAGATGTTCCCGCCCGACGAGGTGGCCAAGGCCTTCGGCGCCTTCGGGCCGGTCATGGGCCTGTCGGCGGTCGGTGGCCCGATCCTCGCGGGCTGGCTCGTCGACCTCGACGCGTTCGGCTGGGGGTGGCGCACCATCTTCGCGATCAACGTCCCCGTCGGCCTGATCGCCCTGGTCGCCGGGTCGCGGGTGCTGCCCGCGTCCACGCCGGACCGCCGCATCCGCATCGACGTGGGCAGCGCGGCCGTCGCCGCGACCGCGATGGTGCTGCTGATCTATCCGTTGATCCAGGGCCGCGAGCTCGGCTGGCCGGCCTGGAGCTACGTCATGCTCGCGGCGGGCGTGGCCACCTTCGTCGTGTTCGCCGCCCTCGAGCGGCGCCGCGACCGCCGGGGCGAGCCCACGCTCGTCACGCCGACACTGTTCGCGAAGAAGGCCTTCACCGGCGGTCTCGTCACCGGCATGGCGCTGTTCGGCGCCCTCATGGGGACGTCGATCGTGTTCACGCTGTTCGTGCAGCTCGGGCTCGGGTACAGCCCGCTCAAGGCGGGCCTCGCGGGTACGGCCCAGGCGGTGGGGATGATCGTCGGGTTCGTGGTCGCCCAGCCGCTCAACGCTCGGTTCGGACGACGCATCATGCTCGTCGGCGAGCTCCTGACGGCCGCGGCGCTGATCGCCTTCGTGCTCACCCTCCACGCGGCGGGGGACGGGGTGGGCATCGCGGCGATGTCACCGTCGCTGGCCGTCCTCGGCATCGGGATGGGACTGACGATGGCGCCGTTCTTCGACATCGTCCTCGCCGGCGTGGACGACACCGAGTCCGGTTCGGCCTCCGGTGCACTGACCTCGGTGCAGCAGCTGGGCGGGGCGTTCGGCGTCGCGGTCCTCGGGACGGTGTTCTTCCACGCCCTCGGCCACGACAGCTCGGTCGGCGCGTTCCGGGATGCGGCGAGCGCTGCGGTGTGGCTCGCGGCGGGGTTCGTGGCCCTCGGCTTCGTGCTGACCTTCCTGCTCCCGCGGCGTGCCCGCGAGGACGCGTCCGGTCACGGCGGCTGAGCCGCCGTGACGGGCGTAGCGACCCTCAGGCGTTCGCCCGCGCGCCCGCCGACTTCTCGCTCGGGGTGCCCGGCGCGGTCACCGGCACCGAGCGGGTACTGGGCATGATCCGCTTCATGCCGAGCACCTGCAGGCGCTGATAGCCGGGGCCGAGCACGCGCACGACCAGGTCGAGGACCTTGGCGTCGAGACCGACGACGGCGCGCGGCCGGTTGCCGATCACGGAGCGCAGGATCGACTTGGCGGCCGACTCCGGCGTCGTCTTGGCGAGCCGGGCGTCGAAGAACGCGGCCAGCCTCGCGGCGTCCTCGCCCTCGACGGCGCCGGCGTTGCGCGCAATGGCCGTCTTGATCCCGCCCGGGTGGACGCACGTGACGTGCACGTTGTGACCGGCCACCAGCATCTCCTGGCGCAGCGACTCGGTGAAGCCGCGCACGGCGAACTTGGCGGCGTTGTAGGCACTCTGACCCGGCACCGCGAGCAGCCCGAACAGGCTGGAGACGTTGACGACGTGACCGTCGCCGGACGCGATCAGGTGCGGCAGGAAGGCCTTGGTGCCGTTCACCACGCCCCAGAAGTCCACGTCGATGACGCGCTCGATCTGCTCGAAGCTCATCTTCTCGATGTCGCCGGTGAAGGCGATACCGGCGTTGTTCACGACGATGTTCACCGCGCCGTAGTGCGACGCGACCTCGTCGGCGTAGGCGAGGACGGCGGTGCGGTCGGTGACGTCGAGGCAGGTGTGGTGCACCGCGGCGCCGATCACGCGCACCTGCTTGACGGACTCGGCCAGCCCCGTGGCGTCGACGTCGCTGATCGCGAGCCGCGCGCCGCGTCGCGCGAGGTCATAGGCGAGCGCGCGGCCGATGCCCGACCCTGCGCCGGTGATGACGGCGACCTTGCCATTGACGTTGGTCATGCGGTGTCTCCCGTGGTGTGTGTGCGACGGCCGGTCAGGCGCCTACGGCGTGGACGTCGCGCTCGGCGCTGCGTTCGGTGGTGTCGTAGTTGGCGATGTCGAAGCTGCGGGTCATCCGTCGGAACGCGAAGGTGAATCCCGGCCACAGCGTGGTGTTGTTCCCGAACTTGTCGAGGTACCAACTCGCGCAACCGCCGGTCTGCCAGATGGTCCGGGCCATCCGCTCCTGCAGACCGGCGTTGTAGTGGTCCTGCACGTCACGGCGGACCTCGAAGGTGGCCAGCTGCCGCTCGGTCATCGCACGCAGGGCGCTCGACAGGTAGTTCAGGTGCGACTCGATCATGTAGACCATCGAACTGTGTCCGAGGCCGGTGTTCGGGCCGACGACGAAGAGCAGGTTCGGGAACCCGGCCACGGCCGCACCCTTGTGCGCCCGCTGCCCCTCGGAGTCCCAGACCTCGGCCAGGCTGCGGCCGTCCTTGCCGACGATCCGCTCGTAGGTGGGGGAGTCGGTCACGTGGAAGCCGGTCGCCACGACGATCGCGTCGACCTCGCGCTCGGTGCCGTCGACCGAGACGATCGATTTTGCGCGAATCTCCGCTATTCCATCGGTGACGAGGTCGACGTGGTCCCGGGCGAGCATGGGGTACCACGTGTTCGAGATGAGGATGCGCTTGCAGCCGATCTGCCAGTCCGGGGTCACCGCGGCGCGGAGCTCCGGGTCGGCGATGGCCTTGCCGATGTTGCGACGGGCGATCTGCTGCGCCACGTCGAGCAGTCTGGGCTGCAGCGCGAAGCCGAGCACGTATGACTCACGACCCCAGTAGATCGCCTCGCGAGCGGCGCGTTGCAGGAACGGCACGTGCCGGTAGGCCAGGCTCTCGACACGGGGGTAGCGGCGATCGTGACGCGGCATCACCCAGGGAGCGGTGCGCTGGTAGACGTCGAGGTGGGCGACGGTGTCGACCACGGCGGGGCCGATCTGGATGGCCGAGGCGCCGGTGCCGATCAGCGCGACGCGCTTGCCGGCGAGATCGGTGTCGTGGTTCCAGCGGGCCGAGTGGAAGATCTCGCCCGCGAACGACTCGATGCCCGGGATGTCGGGGAGCTTGGGCTCGGCCAACGCGCCGACGGCGCTCACCAGCACGGTGCAGCTGAACGCGCCACCGGTCGTGTCGACGAGCCAGCGGTTCGCGGACGCGTCCCACCGCGCCGAGGTGACCTCGGTGTCGAAGAGGTGCTTGTCGAGCACGCCGTACTTCACCGCGACCGCGCGCAGGTACTCCTGGATCTCCGGCTGCGGGGAGAACGAGCGCGTCCAGTCCGGATTGAGCTCGAAGGAGTAGGAGTACAGGTGGGACGGGACGTCGCAGGCCGCGCCGGGGTAGGTGTTGTCGCGCCACGTGCCGCCGACCTCGGGGCCGCGCTCGATCACCAGGAAGTCGTCGCGTCCGTCGCGCTGCAGCCGGATGGCCGCGCCGAGGCCGGCGAAGCCGCTGCCGACGACCAGGACCTCGACGTGGCGCCGCGCGCCGCGCCGGGGTCGGCCGCCGGTCGCCGGGCCGGGGCGGACCGGGGTCTGCGTCATGTGGCCGAGCGTACGACCGTAGTTGAACGAGCGTCAATAGCTAGTTGACTACGGTTCAACAGCGGTAGGGTGAGCACCGTGACGGCGGCGAAGCGGGTGCGACTGAGCCCGGAGGCTCGTCGCGCCCAGCTCATCGAGCTCGGCGTCGAGCTGCTGGGCAGCCGGCGCCTGGACGAGTTGTCGGTGGAGCTCATCGCCGGCCGGGCCGGCATCTCGCGCGGGCTGCTGTTCCACTACTTCGCCGGGGTGCAGGACTTCCACCTCGCGGTGGCCCGGGCCGCCGCGGCGGAGATGCTGCGACGCACCGAGGCCGACCCGTCGCTCGACCCGGTGGCGGCCTTGCGGGCGGCCATCACCGCCTTCGTCGGGTACGTGGAGGAGAACCCCGACAGCTACCGCTCGCTCGTCCGCGGTGCGGTCGGCGACGTCGACATGCGGGCCATCGTCGACGGCACGCGCAGCGCGTTCGCGCAGCGGATCGTCGACGCGGTCGGCGAGCTGGGCCTGCGGCTGTCGGCGGCGGCGGTCCTGGCCGCGCAGGGATGGGTGACCTACGCCGAGGAGTGCGTGCTGCGCTGGCTCGACGACCGCGCGATCGGACGGCCGGCACTGCTGGAGATGCTGACCCGTTCACTGCCGGCGGTCATGATGGCGGCGTCGGACGACGACGCGGCCGGCCTCGCCCCGATCTTCGCCGCGGCCATCGGCGGCGACGACTGAACGGCGGCCGTCCGATCGTCCGCGAGCACGAACCGGCGCTTGCTCGGTCGTCCTAGAATCCGGCCATGACCTTCAGCGTGGCTCGCAACCCGCAACCGGCCTCCGACGCCGATCGCGAGGCCGTCCTGGCTGCCCCGGGATTCGGCAAGCACTTCACCGATCACATGGTGCGCATCGATTGGACGGTCGACGGCGGCTGGGACGAGGGTCGCGTCCTGCCCTACGGCCCGATCTCGCTGGAGCCCGCGAGCGCGGTGCTGCACTACGGCCAGGAGATCTTCGAGGGTCTGAAGGCCTACCGGCAGGTCGACGGCTCGGTCGCCGCGTTCCGCCCGGAGGCGAACGCCGAGCGTATGCAGCGCTCGGCGCGCCGCATGGCCATGGCCGAGCTGCCGACCGAGCTGTTCGTCGAGTCGTTGCGCGCGCTCGTCGGGATCGACGAGCAGTGGGTCCCGCAGCCGGTCGACCAGTCGCTGTACCTGCGGCCATTCATGATCGCGACGCAGGACGGGCTGGGCGTCAACGCGCCGTCGAGCTCGTTCGCGTACCTGCTCATCGCCTCACCAGCCGGCGACTACTTCAGCGGCGGCGTGCGGCCGGTGACGGTGTGGCTGTCGACCGAGTACACCCGCGCGGCGCCCGGCGGCACCGGCGAGGTGAAGTGCGGCGGCAACTACGCGGCCTCCTTCGCCGCCACCGCCGAGGCCGCGGCGCACGGGTGCGACCAGGTGGTGTGGCTCGACGCGTTCGAGCACCGCTGGGTCGAGGAGATGGGCAGCAACAACCTCGGCTTCGTCTTCGGCTCGGGCCCGGGTGCGCGCATCGTGACGCCGGCGCTCACCGGCACGCTGCTGCCCGGCATCACCCGCACCTCGCTGCTGGAGGTCGCCACCGAGCTCGGCTACACCGCCGAGGAGGGCAAGATCTCGGTCGAGGAGTGGCGTGACGGCTGCGCCTCGGGCGCCATCACCGAGGTGTTCGGCTGCGGCACCGCCGCGGTCGTCACCCCCATCGGCGCGGTGCGCAGCGCCGACGGCGAGTTCACGATCGGCGACGGCCCGGCCGGGGCGGGCGGGCCGGTCACCGCGGCGCTGCGCGAACGCCTCGTCGGCATCCAGACCGGCCGGGTCGAGGACACCCACGGCTGGATGACCCGGCTGAACTGAGCGCCGTTCGCCCTGCGTCGACGATCACTCGGCGTGCGATCGACCCTTCGCGCGAGGTGACCCGGGCCGGCCGCGTCAGGCGGTCGGCCACCGGCGGAAGTTGAGCGAGGACCGGCTCGGCGTCGGGCCGCGCTGGCCCTGGTAGCGCGAGCCGTAGACCTGCGAGCCGTACGGGTGCTCGGCGGCGGACGAGAGCCGGAACAGGCACAGCTGACCGATCTTCATGCCCGGGTACAGCACGATGGGCAGGTTGGCGACGTTCGAGAGCTCGAGCGTGATGTGACCGCTGAAGCCGGGGTCGATGAAGCCGGCGGTGGAGTGCGTCAGCAGGCCGAGCCGGCCGAGCGAGGACTTGCCCTCGAGGCGCCCCGCGAGGTCGTCGGGCAGCGTGACGACCTCCAGCGTCGACCCGAGCACGAACTCGCCCGGGTGCAGGACGAAGGGCTCGTCGCCCTCCGGCTCCACGAGCGTGGTCAGGTCGTCCTGCTGCACCGACGGGTCGATGTGGGTGTAGCGGGAGTTGTTGAACACGCGGAAGAAGCGGTCGAGCCGGACGTCGACGCTCGACGGCTGCACGAGGTCGGGCTCCCACGGTTCGAGCACGAGCCGTCCGGCGTCGATCGCGGCCCGGATGTCGCCGTCGCTCAACAGCATGCGCGAAGGGTAGTGCAGCCGCGGCGCCGTTCCGGTGGCGGCGGTCAGCAGCGGCTGCCGAAGTCCGTCGTGAGCCACAGCCGGCCGTTGCGGGCGTCACGCAGCACGGCCACGCCGACCATCGTGTAGTGCCGGTTGAGGATGTTCTGGCGGTGGCCGTCGTTCGGCGCCTTCTCCGCGTACATGAGCGACTGCAGTTCCCGTGCGCCGGCGCGGCTCACGCGGGCGGAGACGCCGATGTTCTCGCCGCCCCAGCACCGGTACCGAAACCCCGCGGCGCGGTCGCGCGCGACGAAGTCCTTCTCGCCGGAGAGCTGGTGGGAGATCGTGTTGACGCGGGCCATGGCCCGGTTGTGTCGGTCGGACGCGAGCGTCAGGTAGCGGTTGAGCTTCACCGGCTTGAGGTGGTGCTGCCGGCGCTGGGCGTTGATGAGCTTGACGACGGAGTTCGAGAACGACACCTCGAGCCGCGTCATCCGGTGCGACGCGGCGGAGGACGCCGGCGCGGTCACGACGGCCGTGGCCAGCACGGCGAGCAAGGTCAGCAGCGCGACGAACAGCGCGCGGGATCGGGGGTACACGAGTGGGCCTCTTCGATATCGGTCCCCGCGCTGTCCCGCCGTCTACATTGTGCCCAATGTAAAGCCAAGATGAAACCCGCTGTCCGGAACCCGGGCAATAGTCGGATGTGTCGCCGCCCGTCCGCCGGCCCGGACGTAACCGGAACAGCCCCGTTTCGTTGATCCCCGCAGCAGATCGGTTCCGTCGCTCGGCAGGGTTGCCGTCCACTGGGGGTCTTCATGCGCCGCTTCGCCACCGTCCTGGTCACCGCCTGCGCCGCCGTGTCCGCGGTCGCGGTGCTCGGCCCGTCCCCGGTCGGAGCGGCCGCGTCGCCGCTGCGTTACGTCGCGCTCGGCGACTCCTACAGCGCAGCCTCGGGCACGCTGCCCCCCGATCCGACGGCGGCGCCCCAGTGCCTGCGGTCGACGGTGAACTACCCGCACGTCATCGCCGCCACGATCAAGGCGACGCTCACCGACGTCACGTGCGGCGGCGCCGAGACCGGGGACTACTTCGAGGCCCAGTACCCCGGTGTCGCCCCGCAGTTGGACGCCGTCTCGGCCAGGACGCAGCTGATCACGATGACGATCGGCGGGAACGACAGCGGGGTCTTCATCGACTCGATCCTGCAGTGCGGGGTGCTCGGCACCGCGGCGCTCGGCCAGGGCAGCCCCTGCAAGGACAAGTACGGCTCCTCGTTCGAGGACACCATCACGAGGACGACCTACCCGGCGCTCGTCCGGGCACTGCAGGCGGTGCGGGCCAAGGCGCCGCATGCCCGCGTGGCGATCCTGGGTTACCCGTGGATCCTGCCGGCCAAGGACGGCTGCTTCCCGCAGATGCCGGTGGCGAAGGGCGACGTGCCCTACCTGCGTCACGAGCAGGCCACGCTCAACGACGCGGTGCGCCGCGCAGCGGCCAGGACGGGAGCGACCTACGTCGACGTCAGCGGCGTGTCGAACGGCCACGACGCGTGCCAGGCGCCGGGCGTGCGCTGGGTGGAGCCGGTCGTGGGCGGCACGAACCCCGTGATCGTGCACCCGAACGCGCTCGGCGAGTCGAAACTGGCGGCACGGACCATCACGGTCCTGAAGCTCGCGAAGTCCGCCGCCTGAGCCCTCGGCTCACGCGGCGTCGGCCAGCCGCGCCGACCGGTAGGGCGTCGTCGCGAGCCCGGCGGCGACGAGGACGAAGCCGGCGACCGTCCCCCACAGGACGACGCGGAAGCCGATCGCGTCGGCGAGCAGCCCGCCGAGCGGCGCCCCGACGACGATCATCGCGCGATTGGTCGACCGCATGATGGCGTTGCTGCGGCCCTGCAACCGGTCAGGGGTGATCGACTGCTTGTAGGCCATCTCGTTCGCGTTGGCGCTCCCCATGGCCAGGCCGAGGGCCAGCTCGCCCACGCCGAAGACGAGCCATCCCGCGCCGGGGCCCCAGCTCAGGGCGAGCAACGCGACGGCGACGGCGGTGCCGGCGTGGCCGGCGATGACCACGCGGCCGGCGCCCCACCTGGCGCCGAGCCCGGGCGCGGCGAGCGCACCGAGAAGGGCGCCGACGCCACCCGCGGCGAGGGCGATCCCGAGGCCGACGGCGCCGAGGTGCAGGGTGCGCAACGCGAACGGCGGGACGACGACGTTGACCACGGCGAAGCACAGGAACCACGCGTGCGTGCCGAGGGCGTAGGGGCGCAGCGTCCGATGGCGGTAGATCCAGCGCAACCCCTCGCGGGCCTCCCTACCGACGCCGCGGAGCGAGAGACGTGCCGAGGGCGGTTCGACGACGTGGACGCGCAGGAGCAGCAGGCCCGACAGCAGGTAGCTGACCGCGTCCACGAGCACGGCCCACGGCGCGGTCAGCAACGCCACCACCCCGCCGGCCAGCGCGGGGCCGCCCGACTGCGCCACCGCGTCACTCTGGTCGAGCCGGGCATTGGCCCGCGTGAGCAGCCGAACCGGCACCAACCGGGGGAGGAGGGACTGCGTGGCCGCGTCATTCACCACCGACAGCAATCCGAACACCACCAGGAAACCCGCGAGCACGGCGATCGTCAGTCCACCGGTCACCGCGAGCACGGGCACCGCGATCAGCAGCGCCCCTCGCGCGAGATCGGTCGCGACGAGCAGCGGTCGACGACGTACCCGGTCCACGAGGACGCCGACCACCAGGCCGAGCGCGAGGTAGGGCAGCCACCTGGCGGCGTTGACGACCCCGACCCCGGCTGCGCCCTCGTGCAGGGTGACGACGACCAGGACCTGGATCGCGAGACCCGTGACGTAGGTGCCGAAGTCCGAGATCGTGGCCGCGGTCCAGAACCACCGGAAGTCGGCACGATCACGCAGGCGGGACCCGCCCCGCACGGCGTCGGCTGCCATCTCCGGTGTCTAGCAGATCGCGTCGGCGAGACTGTCCGCATGCACCTGACCCTGGTCCTGGTCGTCGGCATCGTCAGCGTCGTCGCCACGAGCGCGGTCGCCGATCGCATCGGAGTGGCCGCCCCGCTCGGCCTGGTGCTCGTCGGCATCGCGATGAGCTTCGTGCCCGGCGTCCACGTCGAGCTCGAACCCGAGATCGTCCTCGACGGGGTGTTGCCCCCGCTGCTGTACGCCAGCGCCACACGGATGCCGGGCCACGACTTCCGTCGCAACTTCGGCACGATCTTCGCGCTGGCCGTCTACCTGGTGGCGCTGACCACGGTCGGCGCCGGCTACCTCGCGTACGCCGTGCTGCCCGGCGTCGGGCTGGCCGCGTGCCTCGCGCTCGGCGCGGTCGTCAGCCCCACCGACGCCGTCGCTGCCACCTCCGTCGGGAGCAAGCTCGGTCTGCCGTCGCGACTCACGGCCATCATCGAGGGCGAGGGGCTGGTCAACGACGCCACCGCGCTGGTGCTGCTGACGTCGGCCGCGACCGCGATCAGCACGCCGACCCACGTGTGGCGGGTCGGTGTGGACTTCGTGTACTCGGTCGCGGTGGCCACCGCGTTCGGACTCGTGGTCGGCCTGCTCGGGGTGGTCGCCCGGGCCTGGTTGCGCGATGCCGTGACGACGACGGCGGTGTCGTTCACGATCCCGTTCGTCGCGTTCCTGCCCGCCGACCTGCTCGACGCGTCCGGCGTCCTCGCGGTCGTGGTGGCGGGCCTCGTCTCCGGCGCGATGGGGCCGCGACATCTGCCCGCGCCGAGCCGGCTGGCCGAGTCCGTCAACTGGCGCACCATCGCCTTCCTGCTCGAGGGCGGCATCTTCCTGGTCCTCGGGCTGCAGCTCAAGCCGCTGTGGAACGGCGTCGAGGACGCCGGGTTGAGCGCGGGCACGACCGTCGCGACGGGGTTGCTGGTCGCAGCGCTCACGCTGGGCATCCGCATCGTCTTCGTCGCGCCGGTCATCGCGCGGCTGCGCTACAGCGCCGAACGGGCCGGTCGACAACGGGCGCGCATCGCCGGCGTGGAGCAGAAGATCGACGACCTCGGTGACCGCCTCACGCCGCGCCGGTTGCAGCAGGCGCGACAGCGCGTGGCGCAGCACAAGGCCGACCTCGACTTCTCGGTCACCCAACGTCTGGGCGCTCGTGGTGGAGGAGTCCTGGCGTGGTCGGGCATGCGGGGCGCGGTGACCGTCGCCGCGGCCCAGACGCTGCCGGCCGACACCCCGCACCGGGCCCAGCTGATCCTGATCGCCTTCACCGTCGCGGTGGTGACCCTGCTCGTGCAGGGGGCGTCGCTGCCGTACGTGATCCGGTGGCTCGAGGTGCCCGGTGACGACCCGGCCCTCGAGCGCGTCGCGTACGCCGCGCTCGCCGCGGACATGACCGACGCGGCGGCGGAGGCGGTCAGCCGCGACGCCGTCGTCGCGTCGGTGGGGGTCGAGGCGGTCGAACGCATGGAGCGGTTGCTCCGCGACCGCGCGAAGCCCCGCGAGCAGGACGCAGCCCACGACGAACAGGCGCGCCGGCACGGCGAGCTGATGGGCGTCGTGCTCGCGGCGCAGCGGGAGGCCCTGCTCGCCGCCCAGGCCGAAGGCCGTTACAGCTCCGCGGTCCTGCACCGGGCCCAGCAGACCCTCGACCTGCAGGAGCTCATGGTGCAGCGACTGCCGTCGACATCGGGCTGACACGCGCCACAACGGCAAAACCCCGACTTCTGTCGACGTATTGACAGAAGGGCATGGGCGGGCCAGGTTGATGTCGCCCGGTGCCGCAGCTCACACGTCGCGTGCGTCAGCTGCTGTGCACGGGCCACGGACCGGGGTGTCGTGGCGACGTCCCGGTGCAGTCGACGCCGGGTGCCCTGCCCGGCTAGTCCGAACCTGGCAAAGGAGCCTCGTTGCGCGCACGTGCACCACGGCGACAGGCGGTGGCGCTGCTCGGCGTCACCGCGGTCGTCGCCGCAACCCTGAACGTCGGCAGCACCGCTGCCCAGGCCGACCCGACACCGACACCGACCACCACCTACACCTCGGGCCACGCGCGCTTCGAGGTGCTGTCACCCACCCTGATCCGGACCGAGTACTCGGCCGACGGGACGTTCACCGACGACGCCACCTTCAACGCCATCGGCCGCGGCGGCTTCGCGCCCACCACGTCGACCGGCGAGGAGAAGGACGGCTGGTTCGTCGTCACCACGCCGAAGGCGACGCTGAAGTACGAGATCGGCTCCGGCAAGTTCACCGAGTCCAACCTGGTGCTGAGCGAGGACGCCGGCACCGAGCCCATCACCGCCGCGCCGTGGGCCGGCAAGAACGCGCCGACCTGTGACGTCGGGAGCCGCTGCGAGGCCGAGGGCCTGCTGCTCACCGGCAACGCCGTGCAGACCAATCACAAGGACTACACCGGCACCGGTTTCGTCGGCGGCTTCGAGGCCACCAACGCGTCGGTCAGCTTCACCGCGACGGTGGCCAGCGAGGGCGACTACGACATCGCGACCCGCTACGCCAACAGTCAGGGCGGGGACGGCAAGAACGAGACCCGGACCCTCTCGGTGTCCGCCGACGGCGGGGCATCGGTCGCACTGTCGCTGCCTCAGACCGCCAACTGGGACACCTGGTCGACCGTCCGCACATCGCTGCACCTCACCGCCGGCGAGCACGTCATCAGGATCGTGCGGTCCGCGACGGACTCCGGCGACGTGAACATGGACAACGTCGCCGTGCTCGGCAAGGACGTCACCTATCCCGATCCCGTCGCGGCCGGGGCCACGCCGTGCGCCTTCGGCACGGTGTGCGAGGCCGAGAAGGGCACGCTGGCCGGGGGCGCCACGCCGGCCACCGACCACAACGGGTACTCCGGCTCGTCCTTCGTCGCCGGTCTCGACACCAACGCATCGGACACGCTCCACCTCACCGGCGTGCCCGCCGACGGGTCGTACGTGCTGCAGCTGCGCTACGCGAAGGGCAGCAGCGGCTCGCGTCCTGTCTCGATCGAGGTCGGCGCCGCCGACGCCACGAGCGCGTCGTTGCCGTCCACCGGCGGGTGGGACGAGTGGCGCACCGTCGACGTCCCGGTCACCCTGACCGCGGGCGCGAACGACGTCGCGATCCAGTGCCCCACGGCCGACAGCTGCGGCGTCAACGTCGACACCGTCGCCTTCACCGCGACCGGCGCGCCGACGCTCACCCCGCACGTGCCGCTCGGTGGTTACCGCCGCAGCATCGACGACGTGGGCAGCGCGACCATCACCAACCCCGGCCTGCTCTACCGGGATGGCTGGTACCTGCTCGACGACACCGCGTCGGCCCTCTACGACGCCACGACGCGCACGGTCACCCAGCGGCCGTCCCACGACGGCAAGGCCTACCAGGACGGCTACGTCTTCGCCTACGGCCACGACTACCAGCAGGGTCTGCAGGATCTCTCGACGCTGACCGGGCCGGCCAAGCTGCTGCCGCGGTGGGCCTACGGGACCTGGTACTCCGAGTACTACGACCGGACGTCGGCGGACTTCGAGTCGATCGTGAAGCGCTTCCGCAGCGAGGGCGTCCCGCTGGACACCCTGGTCGTCGACACCGACTTCAAGACACCGAACCAGTGGAACGGGTGGGAGATCGACCCGGCGAAGTTCCCCGACCCCAAGGCGTTCTTCGCGTGGGCCCACGCGCAGGGGCTGCGCACGTCACTGAACCTGCACCCCAGCATCGAGAAGTCCGACCCGCAGTTCGACAAGGCGCAGGAGATCGCGAAGGGCAAGCTGCAGCCGGGCTCGTGCGGCGGCGGCGCCAAGGACTGCTACGTCTTCGACTTCGGCGACGCCGACCAGCTCAAGGCCTACCTGGCGTTGCACGACGACATGCAGGCTGCCGGCAACGACCTGTGGTGGATGGACTGGTGCTGCGACGGCTCGACCATGTCGCTGCCCGGCGTGACCGGCGACGCGTGGGTCAATCAGGCCTACGCCGACTACACCGCGAAGACGGTCGACCGCGGCTTCGCGTTCTCGCGGGCCTACGGCACGCTCGAGGCCGGCGGCTACGGCAACATCACCCCGACGGCCACCGGGCCGTGGGCCGACAAGCGGACCACGCTGCACTTCACCGGTGACACCACCTCCAACTGGAACACGCTGGCCTACGAGGTCGGCTACACGCCCGGGGAGTCCGTCGCGACCGGCATGCCGTCGATCAGTCACGACATCGGCGGCCACACCGGCGGGTTGCAGGAACCGGGCAGCGAGAAGAACTCGACCAAGCTGCCCGACGACCTCTACGCGCGGTGGGTGCAGTTCGGGACGTTCCAGCCGATCGACCGGCTGCACTCCAACCACAGCGACCGGCTGCCCTGGCAGTACGGCACGGCGGCGAACGCGTCGGCGAACAAGTTCCTGAACCTGCGCGAGAACCTGGTGCCCTACACCTACACGCTGGCGCAGCAGGCGCGGGCGACCGGCGCCCCGATCACCCGCCCGCTGTACCTGCAGTACCCGGACGCCGCCGAGGCGTACGACAACGCGGCCGGCGAGTACCTCTACGGCCCGGACGTCCTCGTGGCACCGGTGACCAAGGCGGGCGAGGGCTCGGTCGACACGCAGGTGTGGTTCCCGCCGGGCAACTCGTGGACCGACTGGTTCACCGGCAAGACCTACGCCGGCGGCACGACGCAGACGGTCACCACCGGACTGGACACCATGCCGGTGTTCGTGAAGTCCGGCGGCATCGTCACCACCCGGACGAACAACGTCGCGAACGACCAGCAGAACCCGCTCGACCAGGTGACGGTCTCGGCCGCCGAGGGCGCCGACGGCTCGTACTCGCTGTACGAGGACGACGGCACCACCACCGACTCGACGCAGTCGGCCACGACGGCCATCGACTACAGCGAGAAGGCGGACCGGCACACGCTGGCCATCGCGGCCGCGAAGGGCAGCTACACCGGGCAGGTCGCGCAGCGCTCGTGGACGGCGAAGTTCACGAACGCGGCCAAGAAGCCGGCCACGGTGTCGGTCGACGGTGTCGCGCTCGCGACGAAGGCGTGGTCCTACGACGCGGCCACCCGTACGGTGACCGTCTCGCTGCCGGCCCGCCCGACCAGCAAGGCCACCACCGTCAGCTACACCACCAACGCGGCTCCGACCGCCGCGGCGGTCGTGGCCCGGACCGCGGTGGGCGTGCCCGTCACCATCAGGCTGGCGGGCGCCGACAGCGACCGCGACCGGTTGACGTACACGCACTCGTCGCCCAAGCACGGCACCGTGACCGGGAGCGGGGCCACCCTCCGCTACACCTCGGCGCGGACGTTCGTCGGCACGGACCGGTTCAGCTACACCGTCACCGACCCGTCCGGCAGCAAGGCCACGAACACCGTCACCGTGAAGGTCGGGCGGCAGCAGCCGACCCTCTCGGTGAAGGCCAAGGTCAGGTCGGGGCGGTCCGCGGTCCTGACCGCCCGGGTGCACCTGCGCGGCGGGGTCTCCGCCGGATCGGCGGCGGTCACGGCCACGCAGGGCAAGAAGGTGCTCGCCCGTGGGCACCTGCGCAAGGGCGTCGTGACGCTGACGCTGCGCAAGCTGGCCCGCGGCAAGCATGCGGTGGTCGTCGCGGTGGCCGCCGGCAAGGTCACCTCGGCCGCCAGGCAGAAGGTGACCTTCCGGATCCGCTGATCTCGACCGGCAGGACGGGCGGCCCGGTCACCACATCGTCGTGGTGACCGGGTCGCTGCCGTCGGTGGGGTCCTCGCGCCGACGACGGGCAGCAGCGAACCGGGCGGCGAGGGTGTCGGCAGCTTCGTGCAGGGCCGCGGGGCCGATCACGGTGAAGGGCGCGTCGAAGCGGGCGACCGCGGCCAGCAGCCCCGTCCACGACCACGACCCGATCGTGACCCGGGTCGTGGTGGGCGTCGCCGCCGTCATCTCGCCGTCGCCGATCCACGGTGCGACGTCGCGCGCGGGGAGGTCGATGACGACCTGGCCCGTGCAGGGCCATCGGTTCTGCGTGGCGGACCCCTTCGACCGGGCCTCGAGGAACGACAACGGATCCTCGGCGGGCAGGTCGCGGCGCGTGAAACGGGGTCCGTTCGGCACCCGTAGCCGCACCCGGTCGAGGCGGAAGAACCGCCAGTCGTGCCTGTCCACGTCCCACCCGATCAGGTACCAGCGGCTCGCACGTGCCACGACGGCGTGCGGCTCCACCCGGCGCGGAGCGTCCCCGCGGTCGCCGTAGTCGAATCGCAGTGTCACGCAGTCGCGGACGGCCGCGCTCACCGCCTCCAGGACGGTCGGCTCGACCCGGGCGGATGCCTCGACGCCCGCGAACCGGATGCCGTCGATGCGATGCCGAAGCCGCGACGGCATGACCTGGCGCACGGTCGCCAGCGCGCGCGCCGCCGCGTCGGCGACGTCCACACCACTCGTGGGCACGCTCTGCAGCGCGACGGCGATGGCCACCGCCTGCTCGTCGTCGAACAACAGGGGCGGCAGTGCGGACCCGGCCGCCAGCCGGTAGCCGCCGTCCGGACCCTTCGTCGACCCGATCCGGTAGCCCAGTTCGCGCAGCCGATCGACATCGCGCCGCACCGTCCGCGGGCTGACCGACAACCGTTCGGCCAACAGCTGCCCGGGCCAGTCCCGACGGGACTGCAGCAGCGACAGCAGGGACAACAGGCGCGACGAGCTCGTGATCACCCCGTCAGCGTCCTCCTGGTAGAGGACCGATCCTGACCTCTACCCCTGACAACGTGGTGCACGTCGGCGGGACACCGCCGAGACACCACGATCGAAGGACCACGAGATGACCATCAAGGCCACCACCCACCTGAACCTCCCCGGCACCGCTCGCGACGCGCTCGCCTTCTACCAGCGCGTGTTCGGCGGCCACGTCGTCGCTGCCACCTACGGCGACCTCGGCATGCCCGCGGCCGCCCCCGGGGCGGACAAGATCGTCTTCGGCCAGCTCGAGACCGAGGACGGCTTCCGCCTCATGGCCTACGACGTCCCGGGTCAGGACGACGCCGACCCCGCCGCGATCGCCGGCACGACGACGCGTGAGAACGGCACCACGGTCACCGACCGCACGTTCTTCCAGTCCGCGCGCGGCGACAGCCTGGCGGAGGTCACGCAGCTGTGGAACGGACTCGCCGACGGCGCGACCGTCATCGAACCGCTCGCCGCCTCGCCGTGGAGCCCCGGCTTCGGCATGCTCACCGACCGCTTCGGCGTGACCTGGGTCGTCGACGTCCAGGTCGCCTTTCGCGGCTGACGGCGAGCCCGCCGACCGCTGCTACGCGGCTGCGCACGACACCCTCCGCATCACCGCCGAGACCTCCACCCGATCCCTCGCCCGCCGCAACACCGGCGAAACCACTGCCGTCGAGCACACCGGCTGAACCACGCGGCCAATTCCAACTATGAAAGCGTGCAGCGTTTCCGTTGCGCTCGTCGTCCTACTAGCGCTAGTTTTCCGGCACTCGATTGCGATCGTCTGGGAGGGCGGCAATGAGCCGAGCTACGTCGACACCAAGTTCACTCTCGTATCCAGGGCGAAGGCTCCGACGCGGTTTGGCCTTCGCCGCGGTCACCCTTCTCACGCTCGTCCTTGCTTCGGCGCAGGACACCGCGAGTGCGGCTGCCACCGGCTTCTCTGGCGCCTCCGGCGCTCACGGCGCCGGCTGCTACGTCAACATGGCCGACAACGGCGTGAACACGTGGTTCGGCTACTACCTCGACAATCAGACGAAGTCCGCACTCGCCTGGACGGTCAAGTACATCGAGAACGAGACCGTCATCGACGAGAAGGGCACCGACACCCACGACGGCAACACCGACGTCATCTACAACGACGGGCACTACGCCACTCAAGACGGCCCGCCCTGCGTCGGCAACAACAAGTGGTACCCGAACGGCGGTGTCATCGGCTACACGGTCTGCTGGTCGCTCAGTGGGCAGGCGTGCCAGCAACACCGCATCTACATCGACCTCGAGTGGGAGTACGACAGTGCCCAGACCGCAGGCTGGGACCAGGCGCTCATGCTGCACGAGTCAGGTCACGGCCTCGGACTGACCCACTCGTCGCAGATCTCGAACGAGGTCATGTCCCCGCAGATCGTCAAGATCGACTACTACTCCCAGCACGACAAGGACTTGATCAACGGCAACTACTAAACCCCGAGCCACGACACACGATTGGGGAATCCAATGTCACGCAAGCTTTCTCTGGGTGTTGCCGCACTGACAATCCTGACCGCCGGCCTGTCCGCCTGTAGCAGCGACACCAACCATTCCACCTCGAACTCGTCAGCGCGCAACGCCGCGACCGCGGACTACGCCATCAACGTCCTCACTCGCTACGTCAAAGCCGACGGGGCCGCAGAACTCTTCACGCCCAAGACCGTCACCGACGCGCTGCCCAACGTGCGTTACTACGACGGCAGTCACTACATCCACTACTCCACACTCGTCGCCACCGGCTCCTTCGGCAGCTTCACCACCCCGCAGCCCCGTCTCGGCACCGATTCGTCCGAGCCCGCCGACGCCGGCAGCAACTCGCCGCCGTGGAAGCTGGTCATCTCCCAGTTCAGGGTCGCCAGCAAGGTTGCGAACTCCGCCGAGGGAGCAAGGGTCAAGGTCGGTGACAGCCTTCCCGTCACCTTCTACTTACCGCCGGACACCGACTCCGACGCATTCGGCGCCTCCCTGGCCAAGATGGGAAACACCGTCGTGTTCCTCACCGGCGGTTTCCAGGGCAGCACCACCTGGGACATCGCCGACAACGCGTTGCTCGGCGCCATCAAGACCAACACCGGCAAGATCCGAATGAGCGTCGCGACAACAGGCGAGGGGACCGAGACCGAAGCGACCGACGGCATCATCATCGACGCCGACACCGTCGCCGAACTGAAGAAGGCGGCGGCCACCCCCGAGACCATCGAAGTCGGGCCTGCTGCTACTTCGACATCGGGTACGCCGTCGGCGACACCGTCACGATGAGACCGGGCGCGGGGTCCTCCTCGTCTGCGAACGGGATTACGACGTCGCCGTTGGCGAGCTCGAGCTGGGCGCGCATTGCCGCGCGCGGTCGAGGGTGACGTGTTCCGTGCTGACGAGTAGTGCTGCTCCGGGCATTCCGAGGTCGTGCAGAGCACGAGCTCGGAGCGCGAGCGGAGCGTCCGTGTGGCGTCGCCGGACTGGTAGGTGATCGTGATGCCGCGCATCGTGCCGCGGGCGGTGGACGCGGCGGCGCTGATGTCGAGTTCGGTGTGGGTCTTGCTGTCGCCGGCGGGATCAGTTCACCCGTGCTGAATATTCACCCGTGTCGAGACAGGTACGACGCGCGCAGCGCGGCGGGGTCACCATCCTCGCCGCGCTGAGCGCGCTCGTGTCCGCAGCGTGCTCCTCAGGAGCGTCGGCCGGGCCTCGACCGGCGCCAGGAGTCACCCACGGCCTCGACGTCCGCTACCAAGGCGACCGGTTGTTCGTGCCCTTTAGCATCGCACTGTGCGCCCGAACCTGCCCCGCGAAGCTCACGGACGCACCGGCCCCGTAACACCACTCTGGGCCGCGTCGGTTGCGTCGGGACGCCTCGATCTGGGCGCGGAGGGCACGCAGGGAGCATGGCGCCACGAGCAAGGCGCGGGCGGACCCGTGGGTCGGAAAGGCAAAGCTGGTCCAGTCTCTTGCAGCGCCGCGACAGCGTGCCAGCTGCGCGGTGTCCCGCTGGAGGGTCGGCTGACGGGCGATGGTCAGCACGTGATGCTGACGCGTGTTGGAAGTCTTGGTGGTGCTGTCGATGCTGGCGGGGACGCTCGTGCTCGAGAGGTCGGCGAGTGGCCAAGCCGCCGCACGGCGTGGCTGCCCGCGGGTTCGGGTGGGACGAAGCGGCGGACCCTCAGCCGGGGAAGTACTGCCAGTGTCCTGCGGAGGCAACTTCGACCCGATCACCGTCGACCGCGATCGCTGTCTCGTCGTCGATCGCGTACGAGGGGTTGTCCAGGGTGGCGGCCCAGCGCTGCGCCGCGACCATCACGTTGTCCGGCATGTCGGGATGGTCGACGTGCGGGAAGAGTGAGAAGTTGACCAGGCCCAGGGTGCGGTCGGAGCCGTCCGGGGGCTGCCATTGCATGAAGTCGGGTCCGATCCGAGGGGTCATCACCATGCTGCCGGCGCTCATCCCGACCCAGACGGTGTCGGTCAGCGATGGCAACAGGTCGGCCAGCCCGCACTCGCGCATCCAGTACGCCAGGTACACCGCGTCGCCGCCTGAGGCCAGCAGGACGTCGGCGCGCCTCACGTCGGGTAACCACTGTTCGCGCGGCAGGCTGGGCAGCGCGGTGAGTTCGAGCAAGCCGACTGACTGCCAGCCCAGGTCGGTCATCGGCGACTCGGACCGCCCGGCCGCGAACTCCCAGGTGTACTCCAGCGTGGCGTGCGGGTGCCCGTACATCGCGGTCGGGATCGCGAGGGCAGTGCACTGATCGACCGGTCTGGGCAGCAGGGCGGTCAGCGCGTCGCGGATCGCCGGGTTGCGCACGCCGGCCGACGTCAGCAGCAGTTTCACGGGTACCTCCGATACGGGCTCGCTCGGGGTCAGCGCACCCTAGCAACGACCCTGAAGGCGGGCACGACGACCCGGCACCCGGCGTGCAGCAGGTCCGCGGCCCGCGTCCAGCCACCGATCCTGTGCGGGACGGTCTGCGCGCCATGCCGATTAGCGTGGCCGAGATGAGCTACAAGATCGTTGACCCCGCCTCCTTGACTGCCGGACCGGGTCCGCACCCCGCAGCGAGCCCATTCGACAAACGTGTCAGCGAAGCGTTGGGCATCACCGCATTCGAGGTCTACACCGTCGAACTGCCCCCGCACGCCGAGACTGTGCGGCACGATCACCTCGCCGACGGCGTCGAGGATCTGTACTTTGTCGTCACCGGCGATGGGTGGGTGCTCATCGACGATGAACCCGTGCCGATTCGGACTGGACAGTTCATCGCGGTCACCATCGGAACCCCACGCCAAGTACGCGCCGGCGCAGATGGCCTCACCATCGTCGCTCTCTGCGCCGAGCCCCGATAGGCGCTCAGTCAAACCAGCAACCGTGCCACGGGCATTCGACTGGAGCGCGCCGTAGCGAGCTGTCTCAGGGAGGCCTCGCTGTTAGCGTGGAGGCCATGACATCCGGGATGGCTTCGAGCCGCTCACGGAAAGTTCACCCGGCTGCTCGGTGAACGCGCTCGGGCCTCGAGCCCGATCACCGCACTCCGCTCGTGGACCGCCGACGAGGACACGCCCACGTCCTTGTTAGACCCTCCACGAAAGAGAGAGCCTTGACCGCACGCTTCAACCACACCATCGTCGCCGCCACATCTCGGCACGAGTCCGCCGAGTTCTACCGGCACGTCCTGGAGGCCGACGACGCCCCGTCATGGGGCCTGTTCGTCAACCTCCAACTCGACGGTGACGTCCTTCTACAGTTCGCCGAACCACCGATCGACTTCCCGCCCCAGCACTACGCCTTCCTGATGAGCGAAGACCAATTCGATCGCGCCATGGCCTGGATTCGCGCCGACGGGCGCGACTACTGGGCCGATCCCCAGCGCCAACAACCCGGCCAGACCAACACCGAACACGGCGGCCGCGGCGTCTACACCCTCGACCCCGCAGGCCACTACGTAGAGCTGATCACCCGTCCCTACATCTGATCAATCGGTCCCCGGGCGCGCGTCCTACACCGCACGCCCGGGGCCGATTCTGACGTTGGGGCCGACGCTCACCCCGCCGGGTCAGCGCTGACCGGCCGCCACCGGCGGCCGCGACCTGGTGCCGGCGGCCGGTGCGGATGCTGACCGCGGTCATCACCGCCACCACGGCGTAGGGGAGGACCTGGTTGGCCACGAGCATGAACCCGTCAGCGCCGAGCAGCCACGTCGCCACCGCCCGAAAGGTGGCCTCGCCGAGCAACACGACACCCCACGCCGCGGTCAGCCGACGCTGCACCCGCCGAAACCCGGCGTAGCGCCACAGCCCGTCCCACTCGTCGAGCTCGAGGCCGGCGAACCGGCGGCCGACGTAGAACGTCAACGGCCGAGGCAACACCAGCAGCGAGGCGAAGAACGCGAGCCCGCACAACCCGGTCGTCACGCTCGCCTGCACCGCCACCGCCGTCCCCGAGCCCGTCACCAGCGCGGTCGCCGCCGCGATCGCCACCAGCACGAGCGCGAGCACGCCCAGCTCGTCGACGTGCCGGCGTCGACTCCACGCCACGTCTAGATCGTGTACTCCCCGGTGACGACGTCTCGACAGACGTGTATCCGCCGGGTTGCACTGTCCACCCAGCGGATACACGCCTATTTACGCCTTGGGAAAGCGACCTCCGCCTATGCATCGCCCCGCGGCTCGTTGTCGTGGTGCCCCGCGCCTGCGCCTGTGTCCGTCTAGCCCGCTCGATCTACGAGCGCCGTTACCGCCTCGTCAGTCTTCACCCAGTGGCCGAATGAACTTTTCCCACACCGCTCGCCCGATGGCTCGCCCCAGCTCGTTGGCAAGCCCCTTCGCCGCCCCCGACTTGATCTGTTCCATGTACTGGCGCATCTCGTCTTCTGCTCGCCGCGCGATTTGGTCGAGCGAATCGTCAGTCGCCGGATCCTCGTGGGGGGGTGGCTTGGGGGACCTGTCCTCGGGTTCACCGCCGCCGGGTTTCATCACCTCCTTGTCGTGGTTCGGGTCGTCCTCGGGTGGGATCGCGGCCCCCTGGTTGGTGGGCATATGCGACCCTCCTGTTCCGCCTGGTTCGCTGAGACGCGTATGCCGGACAGCCTGCTGCTGCCAGGCTGCGCCCCCCGCGCAGGGTCCAGGCGTCAAACCTGTGTGAGGTCCCTACCGAGTTCCGTCCCCTTCGTCGACGGTTTCCCGATGTGCTCGCAGGCCGGCGAGCGCGAAAGTGCGCAGGGCGGAAGCCCGTGTCGCTTCGGTGACTCCCTGCTGCTTGGCCCACTCGACGAAGTCGTCGAGCGCCGCGGACTCGCTCGGTGTGAGTCGTGTCTGAACCGGAACGTCGCGACGTTCGGCTCGCCTCATGTCGTCCAGGTAGATAGGCGGTGCGCCCACGATTCAGTGCCTCCGTTCGTAACGACGGTGGGTCGAGGTGGGGGGCTGCTCCGAGTTGCCCATTTTGGATCTCCGATCCGGTGTGAGGTTGTCGGACTGCGCTGGACTGGCGCAAACCTGCATCGACGTCCTCTGCGCCTACCTGCGTATGGCACCGCCTCGGTTCCTCGTTGACTACATGTTTGATCGCCGCGCAGCCGACGACGTCCCGGAAGAGCTGATCAGCGAACTCGAAGTCCGGCACACCGCCCAACGGCTGCTTGTCGGCTACGCCAACGGCCATCCTGACGGGGCGACCTCCCCCAACCTCGACCTCACAGGGGCTCACCTCCACGACTTCACCGCCGCCGAGGCAGCGTTCGGCGGCGAGGCCACCTTCTACCGGGCGATCTTCAGCGGCGAGACCACCTCGTTCCGGGGGGCGACCTTCAGCGGCAAGACCACCTCGTTCAACGTGGCGACCTTCAGCGGCGAGACCACCTCGTTCTACGAGGCGACCTTCAGCGGCAAGACCACCTCGTTCTTCGGGGCGACCTTCAGCGGCGAGACCGCCTCGTTCACCCGGGCGACCTTCAGCGGCAAGACCACCTCGTTCGACGTGGCGATCTTCAGCAGCGAGGCCACCATGTTCGACGGGGCGATCTTCAGCAGCGAGACCGCGTCGTTCGACGGGGCGATCTTTAGCAGCGAGACCGCCTCGTTCGACGGGGCGACCTTCAGCGGCGAGGCCACCGCGTTCGACGGGGCGACCTTCGACAGCAGGACCACCTTCTTCGACGGGGCGATCTTCAGCAGCGAGGCCACCTTCTTCGACGGGGCGACCTTCAGCAGCGAGACCGCGTCGTTCGACGGGGCGATCTTTAGCAGCGAGACCGCCTCGTTCGACGGGGCGACCTTCAGCGGCGAGGCCACCGCGTTCGACGGGGCGACCTTCAGCGGCATGGTCATCTGGACCACCGGAGCGAGGTTTATATCCGACCTTCCGGCAGAGCTTGTTCGTTGGGGGCGAGTCGCGCCGGCGGTCTCGCAAACGACCGTCTGTGAGACGTCGACGAGTTGCTGGCCGACCACGGCGTGTCCGTGTCTCATAAATCGTGCCCGAAATCAGCGTCTCACTATTGACGTTTAAGACGTTTATGGGACGATAGGTGCATGGCAACCGAGACCATCACCGTCGGCGAGCTCGTCGAGCTGCGGACCCGACGCGATCGCCTGCAGGCGGCGGCCGCCGCGGTCGCCGGCGTCGGCCACCAGGTGCCCGCCGCGCTGGCCGACGAGCTGCGCGAGATCCCGGGCGTGGTCGACGTCGAGATCTCGTGCCTGCTCTGCGGTCGGCCCTCGACCTACCCGGCCGACGTCGACAGCGACGCCACCCCGCACGCCGCGATCTGCTCGCGCTGCGACCTGCGCTGCTCGGCCGGCCTGCAGGCCCAGCGCTTTTCCGAAGAGCGGTCATGACGACCGCGGCGCCGGTAGAGGCGCTGGGCCCGCTGTGCGGGGCGCACTGCGGCACCGACTCCCGGGGCACGGCCCACTGCCCGCGCTGCCACGCCGGCGACTGCGACGCCGCCAGCCCGGCCGCGGTCACCGCGGCCGCCCAGTCGGGCGACGCCGCCCATGCCGCTCGTGCTCGTCGACCACGCAACCGTCGCACCCCGACGTCAGACTGACCACGGCACCACCCCCCCAGGAGGGAACACCGATGGCCGAGCACAGCAACGCCGGCGACGCCGCCGAGCCTGTCGCCGCCGCCGGGGCCGACGTCGACCACACCGATGTCGACCACACCGAGCAGGCCGTGAGGGCGATGCTCGCCGCCGCGGCGGCCGCCGATGGGGGAGGGGCGCCCGACTTCGCGGAGTGGTTGTCCCACGTGCTCGCGCGGGTCGCTGCGATGTGCGGCGGCGTCGAGGCTCTGGTCGCCGCCCGTCCCGGGTCGTGGGAGTCGGACAAGGTCCGCGACTTCGTGCTGGCCACCGCCGGCGTCCGGCCGGGCGACCTCGAGGCCTTCCTGCCCGAGGGGTTCCACGTGCCGCTGGGTTCGGTCGCGCTGTACGAGTCGGCCGACCACACGCTGTGGCTGGTCACCCGGCCCTGGGACGGCACCGAGGACCAGCCGGCGACGGTCTACGTCCGCCCTCGGCCCTGCAGCCCGACGAAGACGTCTACACCGACGGCAAGGCCTGGCTGGTCGACCAGAGCGAGATCAACCCGTTCCGGTGGCGCGAGCTCGGCGCCGGCGACGTCGCCGAGGCCTTCGCCCACGCCGGCGCCGACATGCACGAAGGGCAGCCGGCCCCCGGCCGCCTGCTCGGCACCCTCTACCGCGACCGGGCGGCGACCTACGACGGCGGTGTCTACTTCGACGTGCTCGACCGCGACTACCTACACAGCCGGCCCCTGGCCGTGCAGCGCTACTGCCAGACCGACCACGCCACCGACCTCGAGGACACCGAACTCGAGGCCGTCGGCCAGGACCTCGACGAGCTGGCCGTCCTTGCCGGCGAACACGAGCCCGCGGACCTCACCGACGGCGTCACCTTCGGCGTCGATCCCGAGGACCGCAACGCCGTGTCGCTGCTCTACGCCCTGGCCCTGGGGCTGGCCCGCCACGACGACACGAAGTACACCCGCGCGCAACAGCTCAAGCACGACTACGAGGCCTGGTGGACCCGCTGGCACACCTGGTACACCGACGCGCAGCCCGCCGGCGTCTCACCGCTGGGGTTCTGATGACCGGCCACGACACCAGCGACCCGGGCGGCGACCGGGCGCTGGCCCGCAAGCTGGGCCAGGCCCGCGAGGAACTGGAGCTGCGCGAGGGCCGCTACCTGCTCGGCGCGGCCGACGAGGCGCAACGCTGGCTCGAGGCCGCCGCACTCGCCGGCATCGCCGTCGCCGCACTCGACCTCCCCGCCGGCTCAGCCGACACCGCGAGCGCGGTCGACGCCCGACGGGACACCGGCCGGCCCCGTCGTGTCACCGCCACGGTCCGCGGGCTGGACGACCGCCCGCTCGAGCGCGACCACTACGCCTCCCACCTGCAGGCGCAGATGGACCTCGGCCGCGGCGGCCAGCGCCGGCCCCTGCTCACCGACGAAGAAGGCCAGGCCGTGGCCGCCCTGCTCGACGAGCTCGCCGGCGTCTACCCCCGCGAGGACCTCGGCCGACTAGCCCGCGAACTCGCCGTGCGGATCAACGACCGACTCGGCATCTGATGCCCGTCACCGCTTGCCCCGCGATCGACGTCCCCCGCGCCGGCCACCGATGCCGCGCGCTCCTCGACCACGCAACCGTCCGACGTCAGACTGACCACGGGGCCACCTCCAGGAGGGCACACCGATGACCGAGCACCGCAATGCTGACGACCCCACCCAGGCCGACGCCACCCAGGCCGACGTCGACCACACCGAGCAGGACATGCTCGCCGCTGCGAGCCGCGACGCGCCCCCGCTCACTGAGCAGGAATTCATGGCTGCGATCCACGACGCCCCCCTGCTCACCGTGGAGGATCTGCTCCCCGCCGCGCTCGCCAGGCCCCCGCTCACCGAGGAAGAAGCGCAGACCGTGGCCGACCTGCTCGACAAGCTCGCAGACCTCTACCCCGACAAGGACTTCGGCCGCGAGGCCCGCGAGCTCGCCGTGCGGATCAACAACCGGCTGGGCATCTGAGTTGGCGGCATCTGAGTTGGACGGCATCTGAGTTGGACGGCATCTGAGTTGGACGGCATCTGAATGGCCCACCTGTACGGCTACGCCCGCGTCTCCACCCTCGAACAAGACCCGGCCCTGCAGCACGACGCGCTCACCGCGGCCGGCTGCGCCCGGATCTTCACCGACCACGCCTCCGGCAAACTCGACCACCGCCCCCAACTCGACGACCTGCTCGAACGCGTGCTGCCCGGCGACACGATCGTGGTCTGGCGCCTGGACCGGCTCGGCCGCAACTTGCACCACCTCATCACCACCGTCACCGAACTCGGCCAACGCGACATCGGGTTCCGGTCCCTGACCGAAGGCCTGGACGCCACCACCCCCGCCGGCCGGCTGCTGTTCGGCATCATGGCCAGCCTCGCCCAGTTCGAACGCGACCTCATCCGCGAACGCACCCTCGCCGGCCTCGAGGCCGCCCGCGCCCGCGGCCGCAACGGCGGCCGCCGCACCGTCATGACCCCGGACAAGATCACCGTCGCCCGCCAGATGTACGACACCGGCAACCACACCGTCCAACAGATCGCCGACACCCTCGGCGTCGGCCGCGCCACCATCTATAGGCACTTGAGCAACGAACCGTCGGGTGCCTGACGGACACATCGACGGGAGATAGCAGGTGAGCAGCACGACGGCCGGGACGTCCACGTCCCGGCCGTCGTGTTTGCGGCTTGGCGTCAGTTGGTTCGGCGGTGTTACCCCAAAAGGTCGAGGGCGTTGCCCGTCACCTGGTCAGCGCTCGCGGAGCCGGCCTGGCTCTTGAGCAGGGCGATCGCACGATTGATCGACTCGGTGTATCCCGGGTTGGTGGAAACGCTCGCCATCGCTCGCAAGTAGCTCTCGCTCACCGGCTGATCCGCCGGAAGCCGACCGCTCGTGCGGTCCTGCGCCATGAGGAGCAACGCTGCGGGCTTGGCCGTGCCCGGGTCGTGATCGAGTTCTTTGCCGGCCATCGCGCTGCCCAGCGCCCAGTCCTGGGCCGTCAGATGAGACAACATGTCGGCCGTGCTGGCCGTGGTCCAGGTGCCGCTGGTGGTGGGCGCTATGTAACTGGCAGCGCTGGTGCCCGAAACTGCACTGATCATGGGCGGTCGCAGTCCTTCCCGGGTTCTCGACCTGGCCAACCCGATGTCTGTGCCACGGGAAGTTCCAGGGCTCTTCAAGGGGTGGAATCGTCCATTTCGGACTGGACTTGAGCCCGGCCCCGGTCGTTCCGCAGCCGGGGCCCGCCCAAGATTCGGATTCTGGCTAGTACGAGTAGGACACTGTGAAGTTCTTCGAACCGCCGGCTGCCAAGTAGATCGCTGGGTTGATGGCCTTGGTGGTCCCGTTGCTGATCACAAACGCGAAGTGGAACCGCGATGTGGCCGCCGGGTAATTGCCGGGTGTGATCGCGATGTTCCAGATGATCCGCGTAGGGAACGACGAATTGTTCGTCCCGAGTTGGAAACACTGCGTGTCGTTGACGTCTAGGCATGCGAAGGCGGTCGCTGTCGCCTGCGGCGGGCAGGCACCCGGGCATTGGGACGAGATGTTGGCGAAATCGACCCGCCCCGACAGTCCGGTGACTGTCGCCGTAGACGGCACGGTCGCTGGAGGGGCGAAGGTGTCACCGTCTGCCAAGTTGCCATAGAGGACGGCAGATCGGTTGTTCCAGCTGGTGAAGCTGTAGGAACCCGTCGCCGCCTGCGCCGGCCCTGCGAACGCGATGCCCGTCAGGGTGAGCGCGATCGCGCAGATCGCGACCCAGCGGCTGCGCGTCCTACCTGGCGCGTGCCGGTGAAGCAGTGATTGGACGAGCTTGAGGCTCATGGCGACCTCCGTCATCAAGATGAGTACTTCGTGACGCTACGCACACTATGTGTGACTGCCAAGTACGGACAGTGCGCCTTCGTTGAAGGGGACCGAGCTGCCGAGGTAACGGTCGTCCAGCTCTGCTCGGTGCGCTCGTGTCCCGCAGCCGACGCTGGCTGATCAGACGCAGGTCGAGGGCCACTCGAAGAGCCCGGGCGTGATCAGGCAGTTCTGGTACTTGTGGGCGTGCAGGACGTAGTAGACGACCGCGAAGAGCAGCACGAAGAAGATCAGCACCCCCACCCGAGCCGGCACTCACGATCCCTAGTGTCACCGTAGGTGCAGGGCCCGGATTGGTTGATGTCACCGAGGCGGGCTTCCTGCCTGGCGGAAATCCGGATACGAACGGGTTGGCAGCGTGCTCAGGCCAACTTCACCTAGTCATCGCGATTTCGTGGGTCACGCTGCCGGAAACGCTCCAGAACTTACCGTTGATGCTGGCCTTGATTTCGGTGCTGGTGCCCATCTTCTTCTCGTAGAAGAAGGACGCCTTGGCGTTCCAGTAAGCATGGGCCTCGCCGATGACGGTGTACCGGATCGCGTTCTTCTCCTTGACCACCTTGGGCCGGTCGCAAGAGAGTTGCCCAACAGGGCTCTGGCTGTGAGCTTCAGCCGCTGCGGCTGTTGTCTCGACGGTGGCGCCCTGGACGTTCGCGGATCGGTAGTCGGTGCCGTTCACCACGTCTGGATTGCCGGAGTAGCCGGCGGTCTGCGGGGTGTTGTCGCGGGTTGACTCGACGTCCGTGGTCCCAGAGTCCACGATCTGCGTAGCCGGGACGGTGGTCGTGTCTCCAGTGGTTGCGTCGGTCGTCGTTCCGCTCGCTGTGACCTGGCCGGGAGTGAAGTTGCCTTCGGCGTCTTCGTCGGAGGTGTCGCTGATGTCGAGGTCGTTGGACGAGGCGACGTGCAGAGCCGTTTTCGAGGAGTTCTGCTTCGCGGCAGCCATTTGGGCGAGCAGGCTGCCGCCCGCGGGGTCGTCCGATGCCCCGACGCCGACCGAGACAGTGGTCAGCGACTCGAGGACGGTGCCGTCGGTGGCGGCGCCGACAGCGCGGACGTCGAGATCCAGAACGCCCGAATTGTCGTCAGCCTCGGCTTGCAAGGCGGCCGGCAACGGGTCGGGCAGTGTGTACGTCCACTGGCCGGAGGAGTCCGTGGTGGCGGTACCAACGATTGGCGTATCGAAAGGGTTGGATTCGCTCACGTTGCCGGGCGCGTCGGCATCGGCGTCGTAAATTGTCACCGGCACGTTCGCCTGGGGCGTTCCGTTCGCGTTGTAGAGGGTGCCGCCGAAGGTCTTGCTTATGGGCGCGGTGGTGGGCTGTTCTTGAGGGGAATCGGGGGTCGTCGACTCGTCCGGAGGTGTAGTGGTCGGGACCGGGTCCGGGTCGTAGGTAGCCGCGTCGGGCTTGGCTTCGACGTAGGTGATCGACAGCGTCGGAACGCGTGAGGAGTAGATGCATGCGCTGCCCGAGCTGGCGGGGTTGCGGGAGCAGAAGGTCCAGGCTTGGGTGTTGCCGGTGCTTTCGCTGCCGTTGAGGACGACGCCGTAGTTGGTGATCGTCCCGTTGCTCCATGCCTGGACCATCTTCTGCAGGTCGATGGTGTCCCAGGCGTTGGCGCAGGTGCCTTCGATGCCGTGGGCGAAGTTGGCTTCCGCCGTGTAGGCGGAGGCGTAGGAGACCGAGGGTTTGGTCGCCCAGGTGATGCCCTGCTTGGACCAGGCCGAGGTGACGGGGTGGGCGGCGAGCGCCCACTTCGCGATGCTGGCGCTGGTGCAGGAGTTGGCGCCGGTGTAGTAGGCGTTGAGCACCGCAGATTGGATGTCGGCGCCGGCGAGGGCGGACATGTCGCCGAATCGGATGTAGCTCCGCGCCGCGTGGCCCGAGTAGGAACCGGCGCGCAGGGTGGACGCGGCGCCGACGTTGGCGGTGACGTTGTCCTGGACGTAGGTGTCCTCGGCGTCGCCGATGGCCACGACCTCGGGTCGATCGTGACCGGGTACGTGGTGACCGGGTCCTGCAGCCAGGACATGGACGGGGTGAGGTCCAGCCGTGCGCCGTCGGCGGTCTGGGCCAGCGCGACGTCGACCGGCTTGACCTGCGTGGCTTCCTCGGTCAGCGGGTCACGGGCCGCGCCGTACATGACCGGCGTCGGGATCGTGTAGACGACCTGGCCGGAGGTGTCGGTGAAGTCGATGCTGCGCGTGGTCGAGTTCTCGGTCATCGTCAGCGCCGAGGTGTCGAAGGGCACCCGCTGCTTGGGCAGCGAGGTCGGTACGTGTTCGAGCACCAGGGACTGCTCGAACCCGTCCTCGGTCGCGGTCAGCACCAGCGTCTGCCCGTCACCGAGCGTGTAACGGGCCTCGGCGCCGTGCACGGTCGGGGTGGGCAGGGTGGCGTCCCAGCCGAGCTGCACCCGCTTGGCGCCCGAACCCAGCGACACCGCGTCCTGGTCCCCGCCGTCGGAGAACACGACCGGGTGCGGTGATGCGGCCGGCGTCCAGCCGGCGGCGGTGTGCTGCAGCGTCAGGTCGACGTCCACCCACTCGCTGTCGCGCTTCACCCCGCACCGGGCTCGAGGCCATGTCCGTGGTCAGGCTGCCGTTGGGGTTGACCCACGTCGTCGACGTCTCGGTCAGCTCCGACTTCACCAAGACCCGTTTGCCTGTCTCGGCCGCCTTCGCGGCCGCCTCGTCCACCTCCGACTGACTCGCCGAGCTCGACGAGCCCGTCGGCTCGGCCGTGGCCTCGATCGCCGTGCACACGCTGGCGAACAGCACGCTGGTCGTCGCCACCGCGACCACGCAACGCCTACCTCTAGACATGCGTTCTCCCCTACCGCGCGCCACGCGCGATACCCCCGAACCTAAGAATCAATCAAGATCAGCTGAGACTGTCTCAGGCCCGGGGCCCATCAGCGGAGGCCTTTCGTCCCGCGTCGATTGGGACTTTCCCGGGAAAAGCAACCGTCTCGGGGCGCTCGTGCCTTTCGACCGGTTTGCCACCAGCGCCCATTAGTTGGTGGCGGGCTGAGCGTCCTCCGGGACTCAGAAATCCCGGCAGCGACGCCATCTCATGGGTGTCTGCCAAACGCCTGGCCTAGCGCGGCCGGGCGACGTGTCCTCGAGCAGCGCCGTGGTCGACGTCGCCGCCGTGGGTGGCCGGCAAACGTGGCGTGCGAACAGCAGATGGCGCAGTCGTGGTAACCGTGCAGCTCCGTCTCCCGGCGGTGGCGATTCCAGCCAGGTAGCCCCGGCCGGCCTCCGGCCGCAAGGGGTGATCCCTTCCAGCGTGTCCGGGGATGGTGCTCCGCACCACGCGTGGCCCGGTTCGACCGTCCGGAGCAGCGAGGCGGCTACGCCGAGGTGCGGCAAGAACGACCGCACCTCAGCGAAGCCCAACACGGGGCTTCCCAACCCGAGGAGGACCCCATGACCGATCCACGCAGCATCACCCCGGACGACGGGCACGGCGCCGTCGAGCGCAGTGACGGCGCGGCGCTGCGGACCGCGTTCGACAACCCGAGCGTGGTCCTGACGATGCCGTGGCCGCACGACCCGATCCCCGAGATCGATCTTGGCCCGCGCCGAGGCGCTGGTCGCCGTGCTGCCGTTCATCGAGCCGTTCGGGCCGGCCACCGAGGACCGGGAGGCATCCACCATCACCAGAAGAACCGAGAACGACACCACGGCACCGACAAGTGGTCGACGACCAGCGTTTGCCGCGCCGATGTGGCTGTCATCCGGTAGCGAATCCCGCGCCGGGACACAGCGCAACGGCGGCGACAGCAAGCAGCCGGACGGCGAACAGCCCGCTTCTAGTCGAGTCGTCGCACGCCCGGTCGCCGACGCCGCCCGTGGACCGTCCGCACGCAGCGGCCGACCTCCCGACGTCCCGGAATCCGGGTCGTCGGGTATCGTCGCAGCGTTCCGCGGGTGTAGTTCAATGGCAGAACATCAGCTTCCCAAGCTGACAGTGCGGGTTCGATTCCCGTCACCCGCTCCACGACGGACGAACGGTGTCGAGGCCGCCGGCCACGGCACAGACGTGCGTGCCGACGCTTCGGCCGTGGCGGTTCGACGCGGCGGGCACACCGGAGCCGTCCTCGTCGCCGCGGCGCTGTGGGGAACGACGGGAACCGTCGCCCACCAGGCGCCCTCGGGTGCGTCCCAGACGCTGATCGGGTTGTCGACCTTCGGTTTCGGGGGCCTGCTCCTGTTGGCTCTCGACGCCCGGGGCGTGCTGCGCCTGGCGCGGGACCGCACCGCGTGGCCGGGGCTGGTGGTCGGCGCCGTCGGGGTGTTGGCGTACGCGACCTTCTACTACTGGTCGATGGACCTCGTCGGTGTCGCCGTCGGCAACGCCCTGGCCCTCGGCTCCGGACCCGTCTTCGCCGCCCTGCTCGAATTGTCGGTCGAACACCGACGCGTGCGCCTGCCCTGGGCCGTGGCCACCGCCGTCTCCACGGCCGGCATCGCGTGCCTCGCCGCCTCGACGAGCGGCGACGCGGGGGCCAGCCCCGTGCAGGGTGTCGTGCTCGGTCTCGCCGCCGGCTTCGGCTACGCGCACTACTCCTGGTCGGGGGCCCGCACGATCGGGCGCGGGCACGGGTCGCGACCGGTCATGGCGGGTTCGTTCGCCCTCGCGGCGGTCGGGTTGCTCCCCGCCTTCGCCCTCGACGGGCCCGGCCCGCTGCTCACCGACACGCGCGGGGTGGTCGTGCTCGCCTACCTCGCCGTCGTCCCGATGGCCCTGGCCTACCTGCTGTTCGACTACGGGCTGCGCGGGATGGACGCCTCGAGCGCCACGACCATCGCACTCGCCGAACCCGTCGTGGCGACGCTCCTCGCGACCCCTCGTGCTGCACGAACGGCTCGGCGCGACCGGCCGGGTCGGCCTCGCACTCGTCGGTGCCGGCATCGTGCTCGTCGCTCTCGCCGGAGCCCGGCGGTAGGACGGTGCGCACGGCCGACGCCGAGCCCGCGCACAGGCGCCGTCCATCACCGCTTCGTAGCGTCGGGCCATGGACACACGAGGACTGCGGGCCCGCGCCGACGACATGCTGCGCAAGCACGGCGGCACCATCGACAAGGGCGTGAGCGGCGCCGAGCGTTTCGCGAAGAAGCGGGCCAAGGGCAAGGAGCGCCAGGTCGAGCAGGCCGCGAACCGGGTCCGCGGCCTGCTCGACCGAAAGCCGCCCGCGCAGTAGGCGTCAGGCGAGCGGCTTGGCGAGGTCGGGCCGGTCGTCACGACCCGTCCGCGGCTCGCGCAGGTGCGCCGGCGCCAGCGCCCGGCAGAGGTGGTAGCCGAGCAACGCGATCAGCGTGCCGGCGGCGATGCCGGTGATGGAGAAGTCGTCGGTGAACTTGATGGTGAGGTCACCGATGCCGGCGATGAGAGCGGCGCCGAGCGGGACGAGGTTGACCGGGTTGGCGAAGTCGACGCGCGCCTCGATCCAGATCTTGGCGCCGAGCAGGCCGATCATGCCGTAGAGCACGAGCGTGATGCCGCCGAGCACGCCCGCCGGCGTCGCGGCTACCAGCGCGCCGAACTTGGGGCAGAAGCCGAACAGGATCGCGACGGCCGCCGCGATGTAGTAGGCAAGCGTGGAGTACACCCGGGTGGCGGCCATGACGCCGATGTTCTCGGCGTAGGTCGTGGTGGGCGAGCCGCCGACGACGCTGGCCACCGCAGTGCCCACGCCGTCGCCGATGAAGGCGCGGCCGAGGTAGGGGTCGAGGTCGTCGCCGGTCATCTCCGAGACGGCCTTGACGTGCCCGGCGTTCTCGGCGAGGAGTGCGATCACCGACGGGATGACGAGCAGGATGAACGTCATGCTGAACGTCGGCAGGTGCGGACCGGTCAGCTCCTTAAGGTTGGGATCGCCGACGAGCGGGATGGTCTTGGGGACGCCGATCCAGGCCGCGTCGGAGATGCCGGACCAGTCGATGCGGTCGACCATCATCTTCGGGTCGGCCGACGACGGCACCTGGTTGATCTGATCGGCGATCCACGAGGCGACGTAGCCGAACACGAGCCCGAGGAAGATCGCGAGGCGCGACACAAATCCTCGCGCGAGCACCGACACGACGATGACGAAGGCCGCGGTGAGCAGCCCGATCCACTGTTCGTTCGGCAGGTACAACGTCGTGGCCACCGTGGCCAGGTTGAAGCCGATGAGCATGACCACGGCGCCGGTGACAACGGGCGGGAGCGCGGCGCGCACGAGGTGCGCGCCGCCGACGTGCACGATCACGCCGACCACGGCGAGGATCAGCCCGGCGATCAGGATGGCGCCGGTGACGTCGGCGGAGTCGCCGCCCTGGGCGCGGATGGCCGCGACGCCGGCCACGAACGATGCCGACGTGCCGACGTAGCTGGGGATGCGGTTCTTGACGATGAGCAGGAACAGGATCGTCGCGACGCCCGACATGAGCACCGCGAGGTTGGGGTTGAGCCCCATGACGCGCGGGAAGACGAAGGTGGCGCCGAACATGGCGACGACGTGCTGTGCGCCGAGCCCCACCATCCGGGGCGTCGACAGCCGCTCGTCCGGTCGGACGACGGCCCCCGCCGGCGGCGTCTTGCCACCGTGCACGAGCGTCCAGCGAAACATCGACACCTGCGTCTCCCCTCGGATCGCGCGGAAGGCCGGCCGCCCCGCGTGGGGGCATCCTGGCATCCGCGGCGTGTCCGCCGGGTTACGCGCGCGAGATCGGCAGGTCGTGCCGGGGACTTACCGGGGCAATGCGGCGTCGAGCAGGTTCGCGGCCGCGGCGCGGGCCGCCGCGGCGGCCCCCTGGTGGCCGTCGAGGCGGTGCGCGAGGGCGGCGCCGTCGTAGAGCATGACCAGCTGCCGCGACAGCGTGTCGGCGTCGGCCACGCCCAGTTCCGCGGCGAGCTCGGCGAACAGCCCGCGCAGCCAGCCGCGGTAGCCGTCGGCGGCCTGCCGCGCCGGGCTGCCGGCAGGGCTCTCGGCGGTGGCGCCGATGAACGGGCAGCCGTGGTAGTCGGGCTCGGCCATCCGCTCGCCCTGCGCGACGAAGACGCCGAGCAGCTTGTCGCGCGGATCGTCCCAGCGCTCGAGCACCGCCGCCACCCGGGTGGAGGTGAGCTCGTGGCGCTGCTGCAGGTAGGCGCGGACGAGCTCGTCCTTGCTGCCGTAGGTGTTGTACAGCGACGCCTTCGCCACCCCGGCCCGCTCGATGATGCGGTCGATGCCGACGGTGTGGATGCCCTCGGCGTAGAAGAGCTCGGTGGCCGCGGCGAGCAGCCGTTCGCGAGCCGTGCGTCGCGACGCGGTGGTGGCGGCGCCCGCCGGTGCGGTCCGTGTCATAACGGACTTGACGCTACCAGACAGATCTGTCTAGCGTCGAAGCATGCAGACAGACCGGTCTACTCACCTGGACGGCCGTCGCCGTGCCCGTCGACTGCCCGACCGAGCGGCCTTCTGGCTGCTCGCCTCCGTCATCGTCGCCTTCCTGGCGGCCTCGTCGGCACCGACCCCGCTCTACGCGACGTACGCCGCGGAGTGGCACTTCTCCCCGGTCACGACGACCGTCGTCTTCGGCGTCTACGCGATCTCCGTGCTGGTGACGCTGCTGGCGCTGGGACGGCTCTCCGACCACGTCGGACGCCGACCCGTGCTGCTCGCGGCGCTGGCCGTGCAACTGGTGGCCACGGCCGCGTTCCTGACGGCCGACGGCGTGCCGGGGCTGATGGCGGCGCGCATCGTGCAGGGCATCGCCACCGGGGCGGCCGCGAGTGCGATCGGGGCCGGTCTGATCGACCTGGACAGCCGGCGCGGCACCCTCGTCAACGCGGTGGTCACGCCGCTGGGCACCGGGCTCGGGGCGCTCGGCGCAGGCGTGCTCGTGCAGTTCCTGCCCGCGCCGACCCGGCTCGTGTACTGGCTGCTGCTCGGGGTGTTCGCCGTCCAGGCGGCCGGAGTGCTCGCGATGCGCGAGACCGTCAGCCGGGCGCCGGGCGCGGTGCGCTCGCTGGTGCCGGAGTTCGCGCTGCCGCCGCCGGCGCGCCGGGCCCTGCTCGTCGCGACGCCGGCGCTGATCGCGGCCTGGGCGCTGCCCAGCTTCTTCGCCTCGCTCGGCCCGGGCCTCGTCCGCACGGTGACCGGCTCGGGGTCGGTGCTGCTCGGGGGCCTGCCGCTCTTCCTGCTGGCCTCCGCCGCGGCCCTGAGCACCCTTCTGCTGCGCAACGCCGACCCCGACCGGGTCATGCTCGCCGGCACGGCCGGCATCGTGCTGGGCGTGGCGGCCACGCTCGTCGCGGTGGCGGTCGACTCGTCCGCGCTGTTCTTCGGCACGGTCTTCGTCGCCGGGCTGGGCTTCGGCGCGGCCTTCCAGGGCGGCGTGCGGACGGTCCTGCCGCTTGCCCGGCCCCACGAGCGGGCCGGTCTGCTCTCGCTGGTCTACGTGGTGTCCTATCTGGCGCTGGGCATCCCGGCCATGATCGGGGGGCTGCTCGCGGTCCACAACGCCGACCTGCCCGGCACCGCGCGCGAGTACGGCCTCGCCGTCATCGTCCTCGCGCTGCTGGCCGCGGCGAGCCTGCTCGTCCGGGGCCGGGCCGACCGGTCCGCACCCGTCGTCGTCGAGCAGCTGTGCCCCCGCGAGACGGCACGGCAGGCCTGCCCGACGTCCTGACGCGGGCGGGGATAGTCTCCGCGACATGGAGATCACCGGAGCCAGTGCCATCGTCACCGGCGGCGCGAGCGGCATCGGTGCCGCCGCCGTCCGCCGTCTCGCCGAACGTGGCGCGCGCGTCGTCGTCGCCGATCTGCAGGCCGACAAGGGCCAGGAGCTCGCCGACGAGGTCGGCGGGGCGTTCGTCGCCGTCGACGTCACCGACACCGCGCAGCTCCGGGCCGCGGTCGAGCGGGCCGTCGAGCTCGCGCCGCTGCGGGCCGTCGTGAACTCCGCCGGCATCGGCTGGGCGCAGCGCACCATCGGCCGGGACGGCGAGTTCGACTCCGCGCACTCGCTCGAGGCCTTCACCAAGGTCGTCGCCATCAACCTGATCGGCACCTTCGACATGACGCGACTGGCGGCGACGGCGATGAGCCGCAACGAGCCCGACGCCGACGGGTGCCGCGGCGCGATCGTCAACCTCGCGAGCGTGGCCGCCTTCGACGGCCAGATCGGGCAGGCGTCCTATTCGGCGTCCAAGGGCGGGGTCGTCGGCATGACGCTGCCGGTCGCTCGCGACCTCGCCGCGGCCGGCATCCGCCTCAACACCATCGCCCCGGGCCTCATCGACACCCCGATCTACGGCAGCGGCGACGAGGCGGAGGCGTTCAAGGCCAAGCTGGGCGAGAGCGTGCTGTTCCCCAAGCGGCTCGGTGTGCCGGACGAGCTGGCCAGCATGGTCGTCGAGTGCCTGACGAACTCCTACATGAACGGCGAGGTCGTCCGGGTGGACGGCGGGATCAGGATGCCGCCGAAGTAGCGCGGGTGCCGGCCTGCGCCGGCACCGGGCAGGAGACGACGCCGTCGGCCCACCGGCGCGAGATCGCGACGCCCGCCGCCAGCACCGCGACCGTGACACCCGCGGCCGGCGCACCGCCGAGCTGCGCCGCGGCGACACCGGCGACGCCTGCCGCGACCGCCGTCGCGACCCACGTCGAGGGTGTCGCCCAGCCGTCGATGCGCGCCACCAACGAGCGCAGCCGGTCAGGCGTGTTCGCGACGGCGCAGCCGACGATCGCCAACCCCCGCACCGCCCCGAAGACGACCGCCACGAGGAACGCCTGGGCGGGCGAGCCCGTGAGCACGGCGAGCGCAGCGGTCAGGTACACCGCCGCCGTCATGATGTAGGTCGCGAAGCCCGCACCGATCTGCACGCCGTAACCGCCGGCGTAGATCCAGCGCCGGTAGGTCGTCAGCCACCGCTCGTCCACCTGACGGGGGTGGACGGGCAGCGAGCGACCGAACATCCGGGTGTCCGACGCGACGGCGATCGCGGCGCAGCCGAGCACGAGTGCCCAGGTGAGCGAGTCGCGCGCGCCGGCGCGCCCGACGCCGAAGGCCGCGAGCGCGAGGCCGCCGCCGAGGGCGGCACCGCCCGCGACCGCGCCGGCGACATACCAGGCGGCGGTGAGGCCGAAGCGGTGCCCACGGGCACGTTCGGAGACGGGGTTCAGCGACGACAGCATCGACAGCCCGCACGGCGACCAGACGCCGCGCGCAGCGGCGACGACCGCGGTGACGAGGGCGAGGGACAGCAGCATCGGCGCTCCTACGGGGTGTGCGTCTTGGTGTGCCAGACGACCTTGTCGCCGCGGTAGATGGCGAGCTGGCCGTTGTTGCGCAGCCGCAGGTACGACGTCGTGGTCGTCGCCGGGTTGGAGCTGCGCCAGCGCACCGTGCCCGACTTGTCGACGACGGCGAGCCGGCCGTCCTTGCCCATGACGAGCCGGCCACCACGGGCCTCGGGCGAGGTGCGGGTCGACCACACGATGCCGTCCTGGTTGGCGATCACGAAGTCGCCGTCGGACTGCAGGTAGGCCTTGGTGTGCCGGTTCGGGGCGACGAGGCGCTGCCCGGTCTTGCGGTACTGCCCCTCGTGCAGCACGGCCCGGCCCTCCTTGAACGTGACGAGCCGCGGGTAGGTGTTGGCCTTGGTCAGGCACGGCGCGTTGTGGGCGCGGGTGTTGTTGTCGGTGGCGCTGGACTTGCCGCACTTGCCGGGATAGAGCTCCCACGGCGGCCGGCAGCTGATCTGGCGGCACACCACCGCGGTCGTTCCCTTGACCTGCGTGTTGCACTGCCCGTAGCGGAAGACGTTGCAGGCGACGTAGCGGTGGTCGCAGTTCGACTTGTTGCAGCGGCAGTGGAAGTGGTGCCCGGGCTTGGCGTTGCAGTCGATGTAGTACCGCGCCGCGCCGCCGCAGAACGACGAACGGTCGGCCTTCCACCATCCGCCGGCGAAGGTGTTGGGCGGGCAGGTGTTGTGGCCCTTGTTGATCGAGCAGCACATCGCCGACCAACCGGCGTCACAGGTCGCGCCCGGCCCGCACACCGACGCGTACGCGTTCTGCGGCTTGGTCAGGTAGTCCCACGGGTTGACCGCGAGGGCGGTGCCGGCGAGCGTGGCGGTGGTCAGGAAGCTGCGACGGCTCGGCCGCCGGTTCCCGAGCTGGGCCAGCCGGTTGACGATGCGCTCAGACAGTGGCGTCGACGTCGTCACGTGCGCTCACCTCCAGGTTGTCGAGGACGCCGTGCACGTCGGCGACCAGGTCGGCCGCGTGTTCGCGAGACCCGAGCACGACGTACAGGCAGAACGGTCGCCCCTCGTGCGTGAAGAAGGTCTGTCGGCCCAGCTGACCGGCCAACCGTCGCTGCAACTGATTGGGCGCGAAATCGCGCAAAACCGGGCGAGGGACGCCACGGTGCTCGAACAGCGGGCGGCCGGCCTCCTCGGCGTCGTACTCGAGCAGCGAGACGAACGCGTGCTCCGCGCCCATCACCTCCACCGCGCCGGTGCCGAAGTCGCCCCGGCCCGGCGGCAGGGCGAAGTTCGCGAGGTGCAGCACCGGGTTCGGCGACTCGCCGGCCCACCCGTACGCGGCGGGGTGCACGCCGGACCCGAGACCGCCCGTGATCCCGACGGCCGTCCCGGCGTCGTCGTCCTCGGGCTCCACCGCCGTCTCCGGCGGCCGGTCGCGCAGGTACAGCCGGGCCTCCCACCGTGCCGGCAGCGTGATCCGCAGGCCGTGGCCCGCGACGGTGGCGAGCGGCCCGGCGGCCTGCGTCCTAGCCATGGGCGTGCCCGCCGAGCCCGCCGTGCCCGGCCGGCTCCTCGGCCGCGCCGTAGAGCCGCGGGTCGCCGGGCAGGATGCCGGCAGCGAGCAGTTCGCGGTCGACGGCGGCCTCCTGCTCGGCGTCGCGTGCGGGCTTGCGGGACCGCTCGCCGGTGACGAACCCGGCGTCGCCGGTCGACCGGGCGAGCAGATCGGCGACCTGCCCCAGCGACTGCCCGGTGCCCTCGCCGCGGATGCGGCCGGACGCGCCGTCGACGTACACGACGTGGGGCGACCCCGGCACGCCGTAGTCGCGCCACGCCCGGCTCGAGAGGACGACGTCGATCCCGGGCGGCGCCATGGCGACGAGGTCGGAGACGCTCTCGTCGGCCGGGCTCTGCGGGACGACCAGCAGTCGCGTCCCGGCGGGCAGGTGGATCGAACCGGGGCGACCCAGCTCCTCCCAGAAGGTCGCGCACGACGCGCAGCCGCTCGACAGGAACAGCAGGAGCGTGTCGTTGCCCGTGCCGACGACGCGGGCACTGACGATCTCGCCGGCCAGGGTCTCGCCGGCGATGTCGTGCGCGTCGCCGAACTCGGCGGCCGGAGCGGGCGCCGTCCGCGGGCGTAACGGCGGCTCGTCCGCCGGCCGGTCGACCAGCGGCAGCAGGGTGAAGTCGCGCGAGCCGTCCGAGCCCCCGGCGTCGCCGTCGAGCTGGTGCAGCCGGCGCAGGACGGTGCCGTAGCCGCGCAGCAGCCCCGCGACCAGCACGCAGAGGACGACGAGGACGACGGTCTCGATCAGGACGAGGACGGTCACGGGGCCTCCACCAGACGGCGCGCGGACGACAGGGCCGGCAGCGCGGTGATCGCCAGATAGGCCGACCAGGTTACGAGTGCGACGAGCAGCGGACCGCCCACGGCGACGGCTGCGCCGTCGTCGAACAGGCCGCCGCCGGCGGGCAGACCGGCCCCGATCGCGGCGATGGCCACGGCGGCGGCGGCGAGGTCGAGGACGACGTGGGGTACGCCGACCGGTGCGTCCGAACGGCCGAAGCAGCCGCACGAGACGGGATCGGCCGCCGTGGCCAGGCGGGCGGCGACGGCGGCGAAGACGAGGTAGGCCGCAGCCAGCAGCACCGCGGCCGGCCGGCCCCCGACGGCCAGGACGACGACACCGACCGCCACCTCGCCGACGCCGACGAGACGTGCCGCGACGCGCAGCAGCGGCCGGCGGCGGGGCCGGGGGAGCAGCCGGCCGACGAGCGAGTCCACCGTGGCCGTCGTCGCCTGTGGCCGAGCCACCTTGGCGGCTCCGGACGCGACGAGCAGCAACGCGGCCGCGGCGCACAGCGCGGCGACGAGATCGTGCAGGACGGCACTGGTCATGGTCATCCGATCGGGCGGCCCGGGGTTCGGCGCGCTGATGGTGACACGCCTTGCTGTGCCTGACCAGTCGGCCCGACCGGCGAAGGGGGGCGTGTCGTTCTCCGGTATTCGCCCGTTCCGACTTGATCCACGACCGAACGTGTGCGTTCATCACATACGTAACACCTGCGTCACCTCGTCGCCCCCGTCGACGATCACCCGATCAGCACGACGCGACGACCCCGCTGCGCTCGGCCCCTGACCAAGAGGACGCCTCGATGTACCGACCCCTCCACCGAGCGGCACGGCCTGCCGCGCGCCGCGCCGGCGTCGCCGCGACGGTGCTGGCGCTCGCCGCCGGCGGCCTGACCGCGGCCACGGTGACCGCGCCGTCGGCCGGCGCGGCGACCGCCCGCGGCGCCGCGGTCTCGAGCGCCGCCAAGTACGCCAAGGCGCACGGCTACATCGCCGGCATCTCCGTCCTCGACACCAAGACGGGGCAGCTCTACTCGTCGGGCCGGCACACCAGCGGCTTCGCGAGCGAGTCGGTCATCAAGGTCATGATCGCGGCGCGCCTCATCGTCCAGGGACGCATGCACGGCAGCACCTCCAAGCGCGCCCACAAGATGATCGCGCAGTCCGACGACAACATCGCGAACTCGTTCTACGGCAGCGTCGGCGGCGACGGCCTGCTCAACTGGACGAAGAAGCACTGGAAGGTCCCGAGCCTCGGCAGCGGCCCGATCCGCAGCAACTGGTGGGGTAGCAACCGCATCACCTCCGACGGCCTCGTGCGCCTCTACGCCAAGCTGAAGAAGGACCGCAGGGTCAGCAAGTGGCTGCTGAGCGCCATGCACGACCACACCGTCCACGGCTCGGACGGCTTCTACCAGAACTTCGGGCTCCCGCAGGCGGCCAAGCGGGTCGCGATCAAGCAGGGCTGGGGCAGCGACTACAGCTACAGCCGCGGCAACGCGAGCCAGAACTCCACCGGCTTCGTCAACGGCGACCGGTACGCGGTGGCCATCCTCGCCCGCGGCCCGGCGAGCAGCTACGGCAGCCGACTCGGCAACGCGATCACGCAGATGGCGAAGCGGGTGCTGCCCGGCGGCGCCTTCCCGAGCAACGCGCCCGTGATCACAACCGTCTCGGCGAAGAAGGGCAGCACCGCGGGCGGCACCAAGGTCACCATCCACGGACGTGACTTCAGCAAGGTGACGGCGGTGGCCTTCGGTGGCACGCGGGCGAGGTTCAGCGTCACGTCGACCGGCACGATCGCGGCCGTCGCGCCCAAGCACGCCGCGGGCAAGGTGAAGATCTGGGTGCGGACGAAGTACGGGCGGACGCACACCGCACCGGTGTTCGTCTACTCCTCGCCGGCCACCACGGCGACCCGCAGGACGACCAAGGCGACCGACCCAGGCACGACGCGGCCGGCGACCCCGTCGCCGACCGTACCGGCGACGACGGCACCGGCCGGCTCGTCCCCGGCGTCGTCGACCCCGGCCACGGCCGGCGCGACGTCGGCCCCGGCCGGCTCGTCGTCGGCATCGTCGGCATCGTCGGCATCGTCGACCCCGGCCACCGGCAGCGAACCGGCCGGCGGCACGACCACGCCGTGAGTGAGGGTGGCGGCATGACCTCGCCCGCGCCGTCCGCCCGGGCGATCGCCGATCGCCTCGCCACCGTCCTGCTCGAGGCCGAGCCCTTCGTCGCGAGCGGGCTGGGGCTACGCGAGTACGACGCGCTCGTCCCCGATCCCTCGCGCGCCGCGGCGGACGAGCTGGACCGCCGGCTGCGCGAGGTCGCGGCCGAGGTCGCGGCACTGCCGGCCGAGGCCACGCGGCCGGGATCGCCGGAGCGCATCACCGCGGCGGCGGTGGCGGCCGTGTGCGAGCGCACCCGGCTGGAGCTCGCCGCGCGCGAGTCCGAGTACACCGTCACGGCGATGCCGTACGTGGGTCCGCCGGCGGCCCTCGCCACCGCGGCGCGCACGGTGCTCGTGGACGACCGGGCCGCCGCGGACTACCTCACCCGGCTGCGAAGCCTGCCGGACTGGATCGACGGCACCGCCGCGCGGCTCGACGAGGGCGCGGCGGCCGGCTGCTTCCCGGTCGCGTCGCTGGTCGAGAGCGCCGTCGCCTGGGCCGACCGGACGCTCGCCGAGGGCGTCCCCGCCGCGTTCACCGCCGCCGTCCCCGCCGACGCCTCCGCTGCGTGGCGGGCCGAGCTCGAGGCTGTCGTCACCGGTGCGGTCGTCCCGTCACTCCGGAGCTGGCGCGATCGCGTCGCCGCCCTGCTGTCCCGGTCCCGCCCGGACGACGCCGCCGGACTCTGGGCACTCCCCGACGGTGCGGCGGCGTACCGCCGCGCGGTCGCCGTCCACACCACCCTGCCCTACGAGCCGCAGGAGCTGCACCGCATCGGCCTCGCGGAGGTGGCGCGTCTCGAGCGGCGCGCGGTCGAGCTCGGCGCCGAGCTGGGACTGCACGACCTCGCGGCCGTCGTCCGGGCGGTGCGGGAGTCGTCGGGCGAGCTCGCGCCGGAGGCGGCGCTGCGGCGGGCGCGCGAGGCGGTCGCCCGCGCCGAGGAGCGTGCCGGCGAGATCATGCCGGCGCCGCTGCCGGCGCCGTGCGCGGTCGAGCCGATGCCCACGACCGTCGCGCAGTCGGGCATGGCCCCGCACTACTCCCGTCCCCGCGCCGACGGCAGCCGGCCCGGCACGTACTGGTTCAACACGCAGCGACCGAGCGCAGGCGCGGGCTGGGACCTCGAGGCGGTCGCGTTCCACGAGACGGTGCCCGGTCACCACTCCCAGCTCGCGCGGGCCGCAATACTCCCCGACCTGCCGCTGCTGCAGCAGCTGTCCATCACCGTGCACGCCGAGGGGTGGGGGCTCTACGCCGAGCGGCTCGCCGACGAGTTCGGCCTGCTCAGCGACGTGCGCGCGCAGCTCGGTGCCGTCTACATCGAGATGCACCGCGCCGCCCGGCTCGTGGTCGACACCGGCCTGCACGCCCTGCGGTGGACTCGGCAGCAGGCCCGCGACTACCTGATCGAGCACGTGGCGCTGCCCGAGCAGTTCCTCCTCGACGAGGTCGACCGCTACATCGCCCGGCCCGGGCAGGCGCTGGCCTATCAGGCCGGGTTGCGCGAGATCGTGCGGCTCCGCGCGCACGCCGAGGACGCCCTCGCTGCGGCGTTCGACCTGCCCGGTTTCAACGCCGCGCTGGTCGACAGCGGATCGGTCACCATGCCCGTCCTCGCGCTCGTCGTCGACGACTGGATCGCGGCACGGCGCTGACGGGGCGGGCGGCACGCCCTTGACAGTGCGGCGCGCGTGCCAATACTTAAGCGTGTGCCTAACCATCTGACCGAGGTCGACCGCGTGCTGCACGCGCTCGCGGACCCGACCCGGCGCGCGATCGTCGAACGGTTGGGGACGGGGCCGTTGTCGGTCAGCGAGCTGGCCGACCCGCTGCCGATGTCGATGCCGGCGCTCCTGCAGCACCTGCGGGTGCTGCAGGAGGTCGGTGTCGTGACCAGCGAGAAGGTCGGCCGGGTGCGCACGTGCCGTCTCGACGTCACCACCCTGACGACCGTCGAGGACTGGATCGGCGAGCGCAAGCGCGGTTGGGCCCACCGCCTCGATCGCCTCGGCGATTTCCTGGCCGAGCCCGACCTGCCGCCGCCCGGGGGCGGCGACCGATCCCGAGAGGACGAGTCATGACCACCACCGACCGTTCGGTCGTCCACGACCACTTCGTCGTCGAACGCACCTATCCCGCCGCCCCGGAGCGCGTCTTCGCCGCGTGGACGTCGCGCGAGGCCAAGGCGCGCTGGTTCGGACCCGACGCCGAGGGCGACGTCGTCGCCGAGCACACGCTCGACTTCCGCGTGGGCGGTCGCGAGCACATGCGGGGACAGGTCCACGACGGGCCCAGCTACGACTTCGACGCCACGTTCTACGACATCGTGGACGGCCGGCGCATCGTGTGGTCCTACGACATGCACCTCGACGGGCGCCGCATCTCGGTCTCGGTCGCCACCGTGGAGGTCACGCCCGTGGCGGGTGGGACGCGCCTCGTCCTGACCGAGCAGGGCGCCTACCTGGACGGTCTCGACACCAACGACCAGCGTCGCGCCGGCACCGAGGAGCTGCTCGACGCCCTCGGCGCGTCCTTCGACCGACCCTGACGGGCGCCGCCGATCGGCCGCGCCGGGCCGCGTGCTCGGGTCGTCAGTCGGCGGCCCGGGCGTAGCACCCGGCCGCTCGGGCGGCGGCGAGGACGAGCGGGGTGGCGTTCTCCAGCACGAGCATGCCGCCGAGCGCGTCGACCGCGGCGTGGGCCGCGGCGAGGGTGCGGACCACCGCGGGGTCGATCGTCGCCGCGTCGTCGAGCGTGGCGGCGCGGAGGTCGACGCGCAGGTAACGGCGGCCGGCGACCGTGTGAGTGCGCAGGATGCCGGCCAATAGCGGGGTGGTGGTCGCGTCGAGGGTGCCGACGACGCGGATGCCGGCGCGCAGGGTGTCGGCGGAGACGGTCGCGACCTCGAAGCCGGCGGCCTGCTCGGGCAGCACCGTCGGCTCGGACTGCGCCGTCGAGGTCATCACGCCTCCGTGCGTGTACGCGACCCGCCGGTCACGGGCCTGGTCGTCTTTACCCCGGGGTCAGTTCGGCTAAACCACATCGACGGCAATCCATCGAGCTAACACTTTCTTTATCGGCAGCGGTCGGTCAGAATGAACGGGCGGGTGGATGGTGCCGGGGGTACGGCAGCCGTCGCGGGATTCCGTCGACGGCCGACACGATCGAGGTAGCCCGATGCCCCGCCCGCTCTCCCGGCTCTGTGCGCTCGTCGCGACGACGCTCGCCGCCCTGGCCCTGCTGGTCGCGCCCACGGCGGCGCAGGCGGCCACCCGGGCGCCCCGTACCCCGAGCGGCCTGCCCGCCACCATCGAGCCCATGGCCGGCTACAGCGGACAGGTGGCCTGCGACCCCCGTACCCGGCCGGGGACCCGCAAGCTGGCCACGCTGCTCGCCGCGACCTACTCCGCGGGACGCAGCTGGAACACCACCTACGCCTGCGGCACCGACGGCAGCCGGAGCGAGCACTACGACGGTCGGGCGATCGACTGGATGGTCAGCATCCGGAACAAGGCGCAGCACGCAGCGGCGAAGGCCGCGATCGCGTGGCTGCTCGCGACCGACAAGGCGGGCAACCGCTTCGCCATGGCGCGTCGGCTCGGCGTCATGTACCTGATCTACGACAACCGCATGTGGGGCGCCTGGAGCGGCCGCTGGGAGGACTACAACGGCTGCGGCAAGCTGCCCAGCCGGGCGAACGACAACTGGTGCCACCGCACCCACGTCCACATCTCGCTGAGCTGGAACGGCGCGATGGGCCGCACGACGTTCTGGACCAAGCGGGTCTACGCGACCGACTACGGCCCCTGCCGCTACCAGGGCATGAACTGGGCGCCGATGTACCGCAAGCGCAACCTGAGCGGCTGCCAGAACTACGCGTCGGTGAAGGCGCCCAGGAAGTCGTCGTCGACCAAGAAGGCGCTCGTCGCCTACTCCGGCGCCACGCTGCGCCGCGGTCTCACCGGCCCCGCGGTGACCGCGCTGCAGACGGCGCTGCACGTGCGCGCGACGGGCCACTACACGGGCGCCACCGTCGCCGCCGTCCGCCGCTTCCAGGCCAAGCACCACCTGGGTCGAAGTGGCGTGATGTGGACGCGTACGTGGCGGGCGTTGCTCGCGGCCGTGAAGTAGCGACGATCGGCCCGCGGCGTCGTCAGGCGTCGTTGACGCGGGCCACGATGGACTCGCCGATGCGGGCGAGCTCGGCGAGCTGGTCGGCGCTGAGGCCGTCGACCAGGAACCGGCGGACGGCGGCGACGTGCCCCGGCGCGGCCGTGGCGAGCACGTCGAAGCCGGCGTCGGTGAGCGTCGCGATCTGGCCGCGGCGATCGGTCTCGCAGTCCGACCGGATGACCCAGCCGCGCTCCTCGAGGCGGGCGATGGCGTGCGAGAGCCGACTGCGCGAGGACAGCGTCAGCTCGGCGAGCTCGCTCATGCGCAGGGAACGTCCGTCGGCCTCGGACAACCGGACGAGCAGCTGGTAGTACGCGTGCGGCATGTCGGCGTCGCGTTGCAGCTGTCGATCGAGGGCGTCGAAGAGCACCTTCGTCGACTCGACGTACGCCCGCCAGGCCCGCTGCTCGGCGGGTGAGAGCCACGTGGTCGTCACCCCCGCAGCGTACGTCCGTGGCGTATGGTTGAGCGATCAACCAAGTTCGCCGCCCGGCTCGACGACGGTGCGGCGTCGCAGGAAGCAGGTTCGCCGATGCCCGTCCATCGCCTCAACCACGCCGTGCTCTACGTGCGCGACGTCGAACGCAGCGTCGCCTTCTACCGCGACGTCCTCGGCTTCGAGGTCATCACCGAGCTCGCCGGCCGCGCGGCGTTCCTGCGAGCAGCGGCGTCGTCGAACGATCACGACCTCGGGCTGTTCCAGATCGGTGCCGACGCGGCGGCCTCCGGCGCCGGCCGCACCACGGTCGGGCTCTACCACCTGGCGTGGGAGGTCGAGACCCTGCACGACCTGGAGACCCTGGCCGCGCGGCTCGCGGAGGCGGGCGCGCTGGTGGGGGCCTCGGACCACAGCACCACCAAGTCGCTCTACGCGCAGGACCCGGACGGCCTCGAGTTCGAGGTCGCGTGGATCGTCCCGGCCGACCTGCTCGACGACGCGGCGCTCGCCGGCCGGACCGGCATCCGGCCGCTGGATCTCGGCCGCGAGATCGCCCGCTACGGCCCCACCACCGCCGGTGGCATCGGCATCAGCCGGAGCGCGGTCGGCGTCGGGACCGGTCCTGCTGTGAGCTAGCGGTTAGCGGCGTCCGACTCGGCGGGTATGCCCGCTGCGACCACGTCGCCCGAGGAGGCACGCATGTTCGTCATCGGTTTCATCATCGTCGGACTGATCGCAGGTGCGATCGCCCGGCTGCTCGTACCGGGCAGGGACCCGATGGGGATCATCGGCACCATCGTGCTGGGCATGGTGGGCTCGCTCGTCGGTGGCTTCCTCGGTTACCTGATCTTCCACAAGGACGGCGACGACGGCATGTTCCAGGTGTCGGGCATCGTCGGCTCGGTCCTCGGCTCGATCCTCGTCCTGCTCGTCTGGCGCAAGGTGGGCGGACGCCGCCAGGTCCACGCCTGACGCACTCTCGTCGTCGCCCCGTCCCCGGAACGCTTCGGGGGCGGGGCGTTTCGTCGTCCTCACTAGACTCGCGGAGGAGGCGGCCACCACCGGCCGCGGCGTGACGAAGGAAGGCCCTGCTCGATGACCGACGGTCCCACGCGTGCCCTGCTGCTCGAGCAGATCCATCCCGACGCGGTGGAGATCCTGCGATCGAGCGGGTTCGAGGTCGAGACGCTCGACCGTGCGCTGGACGAGGACGAGCTCGTCGAGCGCGTCGCCGGCGTCGGGCTGCTCGGCATCCGCTCGAAGACCCACGTCAGCCAGCGCGTGATCGACGCCGCCGGTCAGCTGGTCGCCATCGGCGCCTTCTGCATCGGGACGAACCAGATCGACCTCGCCGCGGCGTCCGCCGCCGGCGTCGCGGTGTTCAACGCCCCGTTCTCCAACACACGCTCGGTGGTCGAGCTCGCCATCGCCGAGATCATCTCGTTGACGCGTCGCCTCAGCGAGAAGAACGCGCTCATGCACGACGGCGTGTGGGACAAGTCCGCCAGCGGCGCCCACGAGGTCCGTGGCCGCACGCTGGGCATCGTCGGCTACGGCAACATCGGCACCCAGCTGTCGGTGCTCGCCGAGAACCTCGGCATGAAGGTCCTCTTCTTCGACACCGCCGACAAGCTGGCCCTGGGCAACGCCCGGCGCTGCCTCTCGCTCAAGGACCTGCTCGCCGACTCCGACGTCGTCACCCTGCACGTCGACGGACGCCCGGCCAACGAGAACTTCTTCGGTGAGGCCGACTTCGCGCTCATGCGTCCCGGCTCGCTGTTCCTGAACCTGTCCCGCGGCTTCGTCGTGGACTACGCGGCGCTGCGGACGCACATCGAGTCCGGCCACATCGCCGGCGCGGCCGTCGACGTCTTCCCGGTCGAGCCCAAGGGCCGCGGCGACGAGTTCGTCTCCGAGCTGCGCGGTTTGGCGAACGTCATCCTCACGCCGCACATCGGCGGCTCGACCGAGGAGGCCCAGCAGGACATCGGGCGCTTCGTGGCCGGCAAGTTCCGCGACTACGTGCTGGACGGGTCCACGGGCATGTCGGTCAACGTGCCCGGCATCTCGCTGCCCCGCCCGGACGGCACGCTGCGCCTCATCCACCTGCACCGCAACGTGCCCGGGGTGCTCGCCCGGGTGAACGGCCTGCTCGCCGACAACGGCGTCAACGTCGAGGCCCAGCTGCTCGGCACGCGCGGCGACGTCGGCTACGTGGTGACCGACAGCGCCAGTGGCACGACGCAGACCATCGTCGACCAGATCCGCGCCATGCCCGAGACGATCCGGTTGCGCGTCATCTTCTGAGCCGCTTGCGGGCTGTGACGCGGATCGGTGTCGCGCGCTGTCGCTTGCCTGCGTTACCGACCGGTAATATCCTGAAGTTACTGACGGGTAACCCCCGTGCTCGCCGCTGCGAGGAACCAGATCAGGAGTACCGGCACATGGGCCACTTCAAGAGCAACGTCCGCGACATCGAGTTCAACCTGTTCGAGGTCTTCGGGACCGCGAAGACGCTCGACACCGCACCGTTCGGTGACGTCGACGAGGAGACCGCGCGCGGCATGATCGCCGAGGTCGCGAAGCTGGCCGAGGGCCCGCTCGCCGCGTCCTTCGCCGATGCCGACCGCAACCCGCCGGTCTTCGATCCGGACACGTACTCGGTGAAGCTCCCCGAGTCGTTCAAGAAGTCGTTCAAGGCCCTCTTCGACAGCGAGTGGTGGCGGCTCGAGACGCTGCCCGAGCTCGGCGGCCAGCTCGTCCCCCGCACCGTCGTCTGGGCGATCGCGGAGCAGGTGCTCGGGTCCAACCCGGCGCTGCACATGTACATGGCGGGGGCGCCGTTCGCCGGCATCCTCTACAACAACGGCAACGAGACCCAGAAGAAGATGGCCCAGCAGATGGTCGACAAGGGCTGGGGCTCGACCATGGTGCTGACCGAGCCGGACGCCGGCTCCGACGTCGGCGCCGGGCGCACGATCGCCAAGGAGCAGCCCGACGGCACCTGGCACATCGAGGGCGTCAAGCGGTTCATCACCTCCGGCGTCAACGACATGGTCGACAACGTCGTCCACCTCGTGCTGGCCCGCCCCGAGGGCGCCGGCGCCGGCACGAAGGGGCTGTCGCTCTTCGTCGTCCCGCAGACCCTCTTCGACCCCGAGACCGGTGAGCTCGGCGAGCGCAACGGTGCCTTCGTCACCAACGTCGAGCACAAGATGGGCCTCAAGGCGTCCACGACGTGCGAGCTGCGCTTCGGCGAGATCGACGACATCCCCGCCAAGGGCTGGCTCGTCGGCGACGTGCACAACGGCATCGCGCAGATGTTCCAGGTCATCGAGCACGCCCGCATGATGGTCGGCACCAAGGCCATCGCGACGCTGTCGACCGGGTATCTCAACGCGCTCGACTACGCCAAGAGCCGCGTCCAGTCCGCCGATCTGACCAAGGCCGCCGACAAGTCCGCGCCCCGCGTCACGATCATCAACCACCCCGACGTCCGTCGCAGCCTGATGCTGAACAAGGCCTACGCCGAGGGCCTGCGCTCGCTCGTCTACTACACCGCGAGCGCGCAGGATCGCATCATCGTCGGCAAGGCCGCCGGCACCGACGTCGAGCTGGACGAGGCGATCAACGACCTGCTGCTGCCGATCGTGAAGGGCGCGGGTTCCGAGCGCTCCTACGACCAGCTCGCGCAGGCGCTGCAGACCTTCGGCGGCTCGGGCTACCTGCAGGACTACCCGCTCGAGCAGTACATCCGCGACGCCAAGATCGACACGCTCTACGAGGGCACCACCGCGATCCAGGGCCAGGACTTCTTCTTCCGCAAGATCGTGAAGAACAAGGGTGCGGCGCTGGGCGCGATCTCCAACGAGGTCACCGCCTTCCTGGAGTCGATCGCCGACGAGGGCCGGCTCAAGGAGGAGGCCGCACTGCTGACGCAGGCGCTCGACGACCTCGGCGGCATCGTCGGCGCGATGTTCAACCAGCTCATGAGCGGCCAGGAGGACGTCGCGAACGTCTACAAGGTCGGCCAGAACACCACCCGGCTGCTGCTCTCGGCCGGCGACCTCATGGTCGGTTACCTGCTGCTGCGGCAGGCCGCCGTCGCGCTCACGAAGCTGGACCAGAACGGGCTGTCGGCCGCCGAGCGCGCCTTCTACGCCGGCAAGCCCGCCGTGGCGCGCTTCTTCGCGACCACGGTGCTGCCCGAGCTGAGCGCGCGCCGCGCCACCGCCGAGGCGATGGACAACGCGCTGATGGACGTCGCCGAGGAGTCGTTCTGACCCGCTGAGTGACGCCGACGTCGAGGGCCCCGTCCGACACCATCGGGCGGGGCCCTCGTATGTTCGAGGGCATGTCCGAAGAGCGGGTCGACCCCGACGATGCCCGGCTCGACGTCGCCGCGTTCGACGCCGTGTCGGCTCCGGCGGCGCTCGAGCTCGTCCGCCCGCTGTGCGCGAGCCCGGCATGGATGGACGCGATGGTCGCCCGGCGCCCGCACGGGACGATCGACCGGGTGCTGGCGACGTCCGACGCCGTCGTCGCGACGCTGTCCGCGCCGCAGCTCTCCCTCGCCGCGGCGAACGACGCGCAGGTCGCCGACGCCCGCAGCGCCGTGGTCGCGCGCGTCGGCGACGACCGTGCCGCGCAGCAGCTGGCCCTGCGTGACGAGCTCGCCGCGATCGTCCGGACCCGGCTGCAGCGCACGCTCGCCTGAGCGGGCCGTAGGCTCGGTCCACGTGACCATCACCCCCGCCTGGCTCGACCTGGACGGCGCGGTCAACGTCCGCGACCTGGCCGGGCTCCCGACCGCCGACGGCCGCGCCGTCGCGCCCCACCGGCTCGTGCGCGCGGACAACCTGCAGGGTCTGAGCGACGCGGACGTGCGCCGGCTCGTGGACGACGTCGGTGTCCGTACCGTCGTCGACCTGCGCACCGGCGTCGAGGTGCAGGCGGAGGGGCCGGGCCCGCTGACCCGCGAGCCGGCGGTGGACGTGCGGCACCTGTCGCTGTTCCCGGAGGCGGGCGGAACCACCGACGTGGCCTCGGCCGAGGACGGCACCGTGGTGCTGCCCTGGCAGGAGCGCGAGCTGCCGGCGTCCGACGACGAGCGCCGTCGGGGCGCGTCCGGCGTCTATCTCGCCTATCTCGACGACCGCCCCGACTCGGTGATCGCGGCGCTGCGCGCGATCGCGGGCAGCCCCGGCGCGACGGTCGTGCACTGCGCGGCCGGCAAGGACCGGACCGGCGTGGTGGTCGCGTTCGCGCTGGCCGAGGTCGGGGTCGAGCGGGACGAGATCGTGGCCGACTACGAGCGGACCGCGGAGCGCATCGGGGCGATCCTGGCACGGTTGCGGGCCTCGACGACCTATGCCGGTGACCTCGCCGGGCAGGTGGACGAGGACCGGCACCGACCGCGGGCCGAGACGATGCGGCGGCTGCTCGATGCGGTCACCGAGCAGTACGGCGGGGTCCCCGCCTGGTTGCGCACCCACGGCTGGACCGACGCGGACGGCGCGGCCCTGCGGGCCAAGCTGCTGGCCTGACGCTCACACGCGGGGCGCACGCCCCGCCAGCCGTTGCTTGTGGCTGGCGAAGGCCTCGCGGACGAGCTCGTCGTCCAGCGGCGGCTCGGGCAGCACCCCGCCCGGCCGCAGCCCGTCGAGCAGGATCGGCAGGTAGCGCCGCCACAGGTTGGAGGAGTAGTCGCCGAACACGTCGGCGACGGTGCACAGCATCAGCACGACGACGCCGACGTCGGACGCCTCGGCGTCCTCGCGCAGCTGACCCTTGGCCTTGGCGGCGGTCACCAGTTGATTGAGCGACGTGGTGAGTGCGTTGTTGATGCGGGTGGTCTCGAGCTCGTCGTGGAAGCCCATCATGACCTCGCGCAGTCCCCGGTCGGCGGCCTGCGCGGCCGCGGCGCCCTCGAGGAAGCGCACGAGCCCCGACCAGGGATCGGCGTCGGCCGCGGCCTGCTCGGCGAGCGCGATGACGTCGTCGACCGCGGCGGTGAAGATGGCGCGGGCCAGCTCGTGCTTGTTGCCGAAGTGCCGGTACGCCGTGCCCACGCCGAGACCGGCGCGATGCGCGATGTCGTCGAGGCTGGCGTCGAGGCCGCGCTCGGCGAACACCTCGCGGCCGGCGGCGAGGAGCGCCTGCCGGTTGCGCAGGGCGTCCTTGCGCAGCGGGCGGGAGGCACCGTCGAGCACGGTGTCCTCGTCGGTCGACTCGGTGACGTCGTCGTTCACCGTGGTCATGGCTGGTGCCTCCCGTCCGCGGGTGGTGGTGGTCAGGCTACGACTGCGGCGTTCTCGTGGTCGATGTCCGGCACCCCGGAGCGCAGGACCAGTGCGCTGACGACCGCGCCGAACGCGAAGATCGCGGTGGCCCACCAGAACGGCACGACGTAGCTGTGCACGAGGGCTTCGGCCCGCGCCGCCTGGACGGCGGCCGGGGTGCGGCTCGCCGGCGGGTGCGACGTGAAGTACGACGTCAGGGCCGAGGCCGCGATGGTGTTGAGCAGGGCGGTGCCGACGGCGCCGCCGACCTGCTGCACGGTGTTGACCGCGGCCGAGGCCACGCCCGCGTCGTCCCGGTTCACGCCGAGCGTGGCCAGGCTGAAGGCGGGAGCGAACACCAGGCCGAGGCCGGCGCCCAGGACGAGCAGCGCGGGCAGCACGTGCGAGACGTAGGCGGTGTCGACGCCGATGTTGGTGAGCAGGTACATCGACAGCGCACCCAGCAGCATGCCGAGCGGGATCAGGATGCGCGGGCTCACCCGCGGGATGAGCACCGTGGAGCCGACGCCCGCCACGACCACCAGCACACCGGTCATGGGCAGGAAGGCCACGCCGGACATCACCGCGCTGTACTTGAGCGACGCCTGCAGGTAGTAGGTGAGGAACAGGAACACCGCGAACATGCCCATGGCCGACAGCACCATGGCGAGGAACGCGCCACCGCGGTTGCGGTCGGTGACGATGCGCAGCGGCAGCAGCGGGTGCCTGACCTGCATCTGGGTCACGACGAAGGCGATGAGCAGGATGCCGGCGGCGGCGAGGAAGCCGATCGTGATCAGGCTGCTCCAGCTGTCGGTCTCGGCGTGCGAGAAGCCGTAGACGAGTGCGAAGAGACCGGCGGAGACGAGGATCGTGCCGGGGACGTCGAGCTTGGGGCGGTGCTCGGAGACCTCGTTCTGCAGCAGGCTCAGCCCGCCGACCACGCCGATGACGGCGAAGATGAGGTTGACGAACAGCGTCCAGCGCCAGTTCGCGTACTCGGTGAGGACGCCGCCGAGCAGCAGGCCGATCGAGGCGCCGGAGCCGGCGATGGCGCCGAAGATGCCGAACGCCTTGTTGCGCTCGCGGGCCTCGGTGAAGGTCGTCGTCAGCAGCGCCAGGATGGCGGGCGCGAGCAGGGCGGCGAAGACACCCTGGACCGCGCGGGCGGCGATGAGCATCCCGACGTTCACGGCGGCGCCGCCGACGGCGGAGGCGATCGCGAAGCCGATCATGCCGATGATGAAGATGCGGGTGCGGCCGACGATGTCGGCGATGCGGCCGCCGATCAGCAGCAGCGAGCCGAAGGCCAGCGAGTACGCCGTGACGATCCACTGGCGCGAGCTGTCGGAGAAGGCGAGGTCGGTCTGGGCGGTGGGCAGCGCGATGTTCACGACGGTCGCGTCGAGCACGACCATCAGCTGCGCGATGCCGAGGACGGCGAGGATCCACCAGCGCTTGGCGTGGGTGTCACCCGCCGAGGTCGCGTCGGTGCGCGACTTCGTCATCGTGGCGGTCACGAGGGACTCCTAGGGGTAGCGTAGGACTTAGCGGAGCTTGTACCTCCGGTTCTCGGACCACCGTACTCGCGAATACGGAGATGTGTCCTCCGATTTTACGAGACCTGGACCACACCGAGATCGGCTGCGCCAGGGCGATAGCGTCGCGGCCGTGAGCCGGGTGGTCGACGCGGTCGCGCCGCCTCGCTTCGGCCGGCCCTTCCGCTGGCTGCTCGCCTCGACGTGGACGTCCAACCTCGGGGACGGCGTCGCCGTCGCCGCCGGGCCGCTGCTGGTCGCGTCGCAGACCGACTCGAAGTTCCTCATCGCGCTCGGCGCGACCGCGCAGTGGTTGCCGCCGCTGCTGTTCGGCCTACTGGCCGGCGCACTCACCGATCGGCGCGACCGCCGCGCCATCGTCGTCGCGGTGGACTCCGCGCGGTGCGTCGTCCTCGCCGCACTGACGCTCACCATCGTCACCGGCACGGTGTCGGTCGCGGTGGCGCTCGGGGCGCTGTTCGTGATGGGGACGGCCGAGGTCTTCGCCGACAACGCCTCGCAGACCCTGCTGCCCATGCTCGTGCGGCGCGAGGATCTCGCCGTCGGCAACGCCCGGCTGCAGACGGGCTTCGTGACGCTGAACCAGCTGGTCGGGCCGCCGATCGGCGCCGCGCTGTTCGCGGCGGGACGGGCCTGGCCGTTCGCGACCCAGGCCGTCCTCGTCCTCGTCTCGATCGGGCTCGTCGCGCGTGTCGTCCTCCCGACCCACGGCCGGGGCGAGACGGTCACGTCGTTGCGGCGCGACGTGGCCGAGGGCTTCCGCTTCGTCGTGCACCATCCCGCCGTGCGGACGCTCGTCCTCACCATCCTCATCTTCAACGTGACGTTCGGGGCCGCCTGGTCGGTGCTCGTCGTGTATGCGACCGACCGCCTCGGCCTGGGGGCGGTCGGCTTCGGGCTGGTGACGACGGTCCAGGCCGCGGGCGGGCTCGCCGGGACGCTCGGCTACGACCGCATCACCCGGCACGTTTCGCTCGGGAACCTGTTGCGTGTCGGGCTGATCATCGAGACCGTCACGCACCTGGGCCTGGCGCTGACCACGGTGCCGTGGGTCGCGCTCGTGATCTTCTTCGTGTTCGGCGCGCACGCGTTCGTCTGGGGCGCGACGTCGATCACCGTGCGCCAGCGTGCCGTCCCGACCGCGCTGCAGGGGCGGGTCAACTCGGTCAACGTCGTCGGCGTCTTCGGTGGCCTCGTCGTCGGTTCGGGCGTCGGCGGACTGCTCGCCCAGCACTACGGCGTGACCGCGCCGTTCTGGTTCGCCTTCGGCGGGTCGGCGGTGTTCGTGGGGCTCATCTGGCGCCAGCTCGCGCACGTCGCGCACGACGACGGCCCGTCCCCGGTCCTTCCCGCGGCGTGAGCCTGCTCAGCCGAGCCGGGTACGCCACACCGACCGTTGCGGTCCGTCGCGCACGCAGTCGCCCGATCCTGGGCGATGTCGTCACCGGAACGTGACGTCGGAGTCATCGCGACCCATCACGTTCCGTGGAGGCGATCCGCAGCACCCCGACGCCCCAGTAGGGTCGAGCCGCACCATCCGGAGGGCTCGCATAGTGGCCTAGTGCGGCGGTCTTGAAAACCGCTATGGCGCGGAAGCGTCATCGTGGGTTCGAATCCCACGCCCTCCGCCAGTGTGATGTCTCGGGCCATCGGCGACAGGTGAACCTGCGTTTCGTGGGTTCAGCTGTTGTTTCTTGATTTTCTGGTCTTGCCGGTGGGTTGATAGTCGCGGCTGGGGTCGATGGTGAGCTCGCGTAGGAGTTCGCCGGTGGCGGCGTCGACGATGCGGACGTCGAGGTCGGCGATGAGCAGGATGACGTGGGTTCGGGCGTGGGTTCGGCCGATGCCGATGTGGTGCAGGCGGCCGTGGACGCGCAGGGTGACGACGCCGGAGTCGTCGATGGTGTCGCGGCGGACGCGGTGGTGGGTGTCGCTGGTGCGGGCGCCGGGTGTTGGGGTGGCTTTGGGGAGCGAGTGGTAGATCGCGGCCGGCGTTGCGCGCTGAGGCAGGGCTCGGTGTGGCCGGTGATGGTTGTAGAGCTCGACGAAGGTGTCCAGCAGTGACTGCAGCTCGTCGATGGTGGTCGGCTGGCCAGGTTGTGCTCGCAGCCAGTTCTTCATCGTCTGTTGGACGCGTTCGACCTTGCCGCAGGTGGTGGGGTGGTTCAGGCGTGAGTTCTTCTGCACGGCGTCCAGGCGCCGTAATTCGGTCTCCCGTCTCGAGCACTGGCAGAACAACGTCGCCCAGGCTAGGGCCGACATCGCTGCCTCCGCGGCGATGAAGACGCGCACGCCGTGGGTGACGACGACGTGCAGCGCACCGCCGAAGTGGCATCCGCGAGAGCGAGGGCCGTTCTGGACTTCGTCGGGCCTGGCGACGAGCGACTCTTTGGCTTAGAGCGTTGTACGAAGGGATCGCGCCGCTTGTCGACCGGGATGAAGACGTTGCCTCTGTGGCCTAGGTACCGCGCAAGCTACGCGCAGTCCGTGGTGTTGCTGATCTTCAACACCACGGCCGTGACTTAGGATCTCGAGTCGAGACCCTTACCCCCGACGCGCTTGAGGGCGGTCAGCGCGTGCGCGTGCGCGGGCAGCAGTGGGTCGTGTCAGACCTGAACTTATCAAGCCTCCCGGCCGACGAGCTCGCGGCGAGCGTTGTCCCTGGCCGCACGCTCATCCGTCTGACCTCCGTGTCCGAGGACGACCTCGGCGAGGAGCTCGAGGTTGCGTGGGAGGGCGAGCCGGGCCGTGCCATCGTTCCGGCAGGGGCGCTTCCCGACGTCCCCGGCCCGGATCAGTGGAACGCTCCGCAGCATCTCGGCGCGCTGATCGACGCTGTCCGGTGGGGCACCGTCGCGTCAGCGGACGTCGCGACGTCGCAGGCGCCGTTCCGGGCCGGCATCCAGATCTAGGACTACCAGCTCGAACCTGTCGCAGAGGCCCTGCACATGCCGCGCGTGGCGCTGCTGATCGCGGACGATGTGGGGCTGGGCACGACGATCAAGGCCGGTGGCAGCGCAGGCCCGACCGAGTGCTCGCCCGACCAGCATCACAGCTGTCGGCTCGGCGTGATCGTGAAGAATCACATCTCTCGCTGGCTACAGTTGGCCTACAGTAAGGTCGATGGAGGGGTCATGTTGAAGTTGTCGTCCCCTGATCGTCGCCCGCTGCCGAACGCCGCGCTCTCGCTGGTCGCGACACAGGTGCGGTTCGACGCGCAACGCGACGCTGTGCCGGGTGAGCTGCTTGGTGGGCTCCAAGACCAACTCGCAGTCAGCGGTCACCCGTATCCGCAGGTCGCGCAGCTTTCAGCACAGGAACTTCTGGTCAGCCTCAACGGGCCTCTTCCTGCCGGGCCGACCGAACGGCGCGGATGGCGGCTGACCAGCGAGGACGACGCCTGGCACCTCAGTCTGCTGCCCGATTCCGTCTCCCTGGAGACGCCGCAGTTCACCGGCTTCGACGACATGCTGCCGCGGGTACTTACCGCACTGGACGCAGTCACAGCGCAAGCCGCCCCAACGCTCGTCACGCGGGTCGGTCTGCGCTTCATCAACCTGCTTCCGGCGCCAGAAACCGACGGTTCGGACGAGAACTGGCAGCAGCGGCTCAACGCAGTCTTGGCGGCCCCACTTAGCGACGACACACTTCGTGATGGAGTCCTCGCCTTCGAGCAGCGGATGCTCCTTGAGATCGACGACCAGATCCGATCATCGGTGCGATCGGGACCTGTCCACGACGGTGATGGACAACGCCGCTTCCTGCTGGACATCGACACCTACACCGAGACGTCGACCCTTTGGGCGAGCACGCAGCTCCCCGAATTGATCTCGCAGCTGAACGATGTCAGCGTGTCGCTGTTCCAGCACCTTGTTTCAGAGTCCATGCTCGGCTACTTGCGGGGGGAGGCGAAGTCACCATGACAACGATGCGCACTTTGCGAATGCCACGGCTGCCGGTCGACGCGACCGGGCTGCCGCCGGAAGAATTGAGCACGCCCGTCTCGGCAGATCTCTCGGACTGGGGAATCACGCCCACTGGGATTCGCCATGAGGCCGTCACGCCGATCTCCTCGTGGGAGCTGCTGCTCCACCACGTAACGATCGTGCTGCGTGAGCAAGGGCAGCGAAGTGCGCCAACCGCCCGCGAGCACCCCGCTGCGATCGCGGCGCGTGATCTAAGCCGGTGGCTTCTCGCCACCAAGGCAGATGTCGTCGCAAGCGTGGGTCTTGCCGAGTCGTCCCTGGCGTACTGGCGCAACGTGCCGACCGCCGAGGTCAAGCCCAACAAAGCCGGTCTGCTGCTTCGGCTCCACGCCATCATCGGATTGCTTGTCGCGCAGTACGGCGACCAAACAGTGCGGGCTTGGCTTCAAGACAGCACCCGGCGAGACGCTCGTGGCACCGGCGACGCCTACGTCACAGCCGTGGAGCGGGACGGGTACGCCTGGCTCCGCCGAGCAAAGCCCGCCCCTCGGCGGACCTTCACCGACGCTGACTGGGAGAGCGCAGCGCAAGCCTGGCGCGAAGACGAGCCCGAGCAGTTGCACCGCGAGGTAAATTGGCCCGGGCGGTCTCTTGCCCCCGAAGCCCCGTAGGAACCGGCCGCCTCGTCGAGCGACCTCCCGCCCCTGGCCGTGGGCGGACACACCCGTCAACGAAGCCCGCATCGCCGACCAGCTCGTCGGCGTTCGTGAGCAAGCCGCGAAGCTCGGGCGAGGCGGTCAGCTCGTCACCGAGGAGGACCTCCGCCGCTGGCACAAGAAGGCGGTCGCCGGAGTACGCCTGATCGACCCGTTCGTGGCCGGTCACTTCCGCGGCGAAGGACCGCCAGCCGGCCGCTTAGCCGCCTGCCCCGTCCACGTCAACAACGTCCCCGGCACGCCGCCGGGCCAAGTCCCATCGCAGGTGCGGAGCTTTTTCGCCGAGCTCGCACGACGCGTATCCGGACTCGGTACGCGTCGTCACTCGGCGCCCCCTATGCCTGAGGAACTGTTCGATGACGTCGTAGCCCTCCTCGCCTGGGTGCACGGCGAATGGGTTCGTATTCACCCATTCGTCAACATCAACGGATCGACGGCGCGCCTTCTTGTCGTCACAGTGGGCGCCTACTTCGGTATCCCAGTGCCCCTCCCCGGCAAACCACGCCCGGGTGCGGTCCCGATGGGCGCGGCGGGGTTGACGCTGAGCTACGACCTCGCCGCTGCACAGCAGATGGTCGGCAACGATCACGTCATGGAGCTGTACCTCCGCCGCTTGCTCACCTGATTGGTGAGCAGTTGCTCTTCAGCCGGTCGCTCGCTGCGCACGAGCGAAGGAGGCGCTGCACGTGAATGCGGGCGATCCGGGCCGCGCCTTTCCAACCGCGCCACTCACATCGGTCACTGGCACCCCACGCGGACGAAACCTTTGCGCCATCCTACGAAATCGTCGTAGGTACGCCCTAGCGTGATCGTCATGCCCGGGCAGGAGTTCGTAGCGACGACCGACGCGGGCTTCGCGCTGCGGATCAAGGCGCTGGCGACGACCGTGCCCCTGCACGACCTCGATGCCCGCAAGAGCGCGAAAACCGGCGACTGGACGATCTACCAGATGTCCGAACTGGCGTTGAGTGCAATCGACCTCGTCACCCTCGCCATGGACTTCGACCGCGGCGCCCGGCCAGACCATGTCCTGTCCGGGGTAATCGCGGCCGCCGCCGAACAGGCACCGGACCGGCCCGCCGACGAGCACGCGGAGGTCGCCGCCTGGGTGCTGGACAACCTTCTCAACGCCGGCAACGCCGACCGCGGATTCCGGGCCGTGTACGGCGTCACCGGCCCGGGCGGATACTCCCGCCGGCACTTCGACTTCAAGCTCCTCGAGGAGACGTACGGCGCCGACGGCGAGCTGTACCTGCGCGCGTCCAACGAGGCGGTAAACGTGCTCGTCGGTGCGCTCGACGTCGACATCGAGTCCGCACAGATCGCCGCGGACCTGCGCTTGGAGGTCCTGATCCGGCGCGGGAAGCTGTCCGAGGCCCAGGCGGCCGCGCAGGCCGCCCGCTATCAGACCATCCGGTACGGCGAAATGCTGCGGCTGCATCTGGACGCGACCACCCGCGACGTTCGCAACGTCGATTGGGTGGAGGAGATGCCGAAGTTCCTCTCCGACGCGCTCGGACACATCGAGGAACGCACCCGTACCGAGTCGGCGATCCTGCTGAGCATCACCGAGACCCGCGACACCGCGGACACCGAACAACGCAAGGAGCAAGCGGCCCGCCTGGTCGAACTGGTGCGGGAATGCCTGCGCCGCCACGCCCAGTTGCAACGAGGCCTCCAGGACGCCCGCGGCCGGTTCCGGGCCGAACAGGACCGGCAGACGTTCACTATCAATCCGGCCGCGGCCGTCGCCCTGGATCTGCACGGCCAACTCCTGGTCCCGACGCTGCGGCTGCCCGTCCAGGCGGCGTCCGCCGCCCTCGACGGCTACTTCCGCGCCTCCGTCGGCTTAGACGTACCCCTCGCGCCTCGCCTCATCGACCTCTACGACGGGCTCACCACGCCACCAGTGGAACGGGACATGCTTGGCGAGGAGATCACCGAACCGGAGCTGGAGGAGATCACCGAACCGGAACGGTTCAACGAGGCGACCTACGCCGCGCTCGACCGGCTGCTCGCTCTCGACCCGGACGCACCGCAGCGGCTGTCCGGACTGCTCGAGCAAGCCCGCGACACCCAGGAAAGGGCCGAGGACGTGGTCGACCTGCCGCTGCTGACCGTGGTGAGGGTCCTCGCCCTAGCCGCGCAGGAGATCGGCGCCGCCCGCAACAACCAGGAACGGCACGTAATGGTCGCCGTCGACGACGGCACTCCGCTCAACGACCCGGACTTCGTCGGGTCGGACCTGCTCGTCGCCCGCGCCGGGCTCCTCCCCGCCGCCCACACCCCCGACACCGACCCCAGCGCCGAACCCCGTGACGACGACGACGTGCAGGAAAGGACCGGCTGAGATGAGCACCGACACCCGCGACGCGGCACGGCTGATCGCCTTCGGGCTGCGCCCCAAGGTGCGCCCCGCCCGCGACGCCGAGTACGCCGCCCTCGTGCGCCGCTACCGCGGCGACGCGACGTTCGCCGACGCCGTCACGTCCGTCGCGTTCGGGATGGACCTCATCGTGCTCGACGTCGACGACAGCCACGGCCTTGTCGCCGCCGCGACGGAGGACTCCCCGTTCGCTGTCCGGATGGGCGACTACGCCCGCCGGACGGCCAGCGAAGGCCGCGCCGCCGAGCGGGTGCTGCACGCCCTGGCCCACCTCGGCGCGGCCGCGATGGCGTACCCGCGCCCAGCCGACCTTGCCAACCCCGCCTACGTCGGCCGGATCACCGTCAACGGCGTCGACGCGTTCGTCCGAGAGGCAGCCCGCCGCCTCGCCGAACTGGCCGCCGCGGACGGCGAGGAGCTCGATCCGCCGACCGACCAGCCCGACCTCGAAGTTGCCTGGCGGGTCTACCAGCGTCGCGCCGCCAGCCCGTCCTCCGGCGACGGGCGCCGCGTCGCCAGCTCGACCACTGGCATGGTCGGCAAGGCGCTCGCGTTCCTGGCCGACCACGGCATGCTCGCTCCGGCCGGCGACGAACGAGGCGGCACCTACCGCACCACGTCCCGGTACCGGGTGCAGGTCCTCGACGCCGGCGCCCGACTGTTCGGGGATCTGGTCCGCCTCGGCGTCCCCGCCATCACCGACGGCACCGGCACGCTCGTCACCCTCGTCTGGACCGACGACGCCGTGGCCGAACTGTGAGCCACCACCTCGAGCCCGTCGACCTGTCCGCCGTACCCTCTTCGACGCCCGTGAGGACAGCGCATGTATGAAATCAACCGTGCCCGGCTCGTCGGCATCGGTCCCCGCGGCGCCCGGTACGCCGACGTCACCCTCGACCTGTCCGGCATCGGCGCGCCGGTCGGGCAGGCGACCCTGCTCGGCCCGATCCTGCGGCGCCCGTCGCCGGTGTCGCTGCTGATGCTCGAGAACGGCGGCGGCAAAACCGTGCTGCTCAAGCTGTTGTTCTCAGTCGTTCTGCCCGGCCGACGCCGCACCGTCGGTGGCGCGTCACTGGACAAGTTCGTGTCCGACACCGACACCGGGCATGTGGCGCTGGAATGGATGAACGTCACCACCGGTGACCTCGTCGTCACCGGCAAGGTGTTCCAGCGCCGGAACAGGGTCCCCGCCGGCACCAACCCGCTCGTCGAAGCCTGGTACTCGTTCCGGCCCACCGACGGGATGCTCACCTTCGACACCCTCCCGGTCGCCGACACCGGCCGACGCCGCCGGCTGGAGGGCTACCGCGACGAGGTGCGCGAGATCGGCCAGGCCGACCCGTCGGTGCAGGTCGCCTGGATCGGCGAGGACCAGGGGCAGTGGGTCACGCACCTGCGCAGCCTCGGCCTCGAACCGGACCTGTTCGACATCCAACGCCGCATGAACGTCGACGAAGGCGACGCCGCCAACGCGTTCGCGTTCAAGTCCTCGGCCGAGTTCATCGAGTGGCTGCTCACGATCGTGTCCGAGCCGGAGGACTCCGTCGCGGTCGCCGACAACTTCGAAAAGTGGTCGGCCACCCTGGCCGAGCGCGACAGCATGCTGCTCGAACGCGACTTCCTCGACGGCGCGATCGCCGGCCTCGACGTGCTCGCCGGCGCACACCAGGAGGACGCCGACACCGCGGCCCGCGCCGCGGCGGCCCGCACGTCCGCCCAGCAGCTCGCTGCCGCGCTCGCTGCCCGGCACGTCCAGGAGACCCGCGCCGAGGAGACCCTGCAGGGCGAGCTCGCCGAAGCGGAGACGTTCCACGCTCCCCGCACCACCGAACGCGATCGCGCCACCCAGGTGATCCGCGAGGTCCGACGGCAGACGCTGCGGCTGCGGCAGCAGCAGACCGAAGCCGAAGCCGGCGAGGTCCGGGACCGGCTGGCCCGGCAACAGCTGGTCGCGGCCGGGTGGACCGTCGTCCCGAAACTGGCCGAGAGCGTCACGGCGCAGGCTCGCGCCGAGGAGGCCGCACAGCTGCTCGAGGCGGCCGACTCCGAGGCGGCGCCGACGCTGCGGCGGCGCGACCAGGCGGCCGCGCGGCTGCTCGCTGGCCTCGACGCCGCCGCCACGACCGCGCAGACCGACGCGACCGACGCCGAGACCCGTGCCGCCACGCGGACGGCTGACGCCGCTGACGCCGACGGCGAACGCAGCAGCGCGCTGGAGACCGCATCGCGGCTGGAGGAACGGGCCAAGCAGATGAAACGCGTGGTCGACGACGCGGCCGCCAAGGTCGCTGCGGCCGTCGCGAGCGGCCTGGCCCGCCCCGGCACCACCCCCCGGTCCGTCCCCGACGAGGCGGCAGCTGCGGGCGAGGTCAACGACGCCGCCCAACTGGAGCTCGCCGACCGCGAGCGAGCCGACGCCGACGCCGCCACCGCGCTGAAGGACGCCACGGACGAGGAACGACGGAAGCGGGACATCGCCCAAGCCGCGGTCGCCCGTCGCCACACCGCAGTCGACGCCGCTCACACAGCCGAGGAACACACGCGGCGCGTCGCGGCGCTGCCGGCGGTGCACCAGGCGGTCGGCGGCGACGAGCCGCTGCTGGTCACCGCGTTCGACGACCGGGTTGACGCGATCACGGCCGCGCTTCAGGACGACATGGACGCGCACACCGACGCGCTCGACGAGCTGCGCGGCCACCAGCGCGACGACCAGCGTGTCCTCGACGCGCTCGGCGACGGTGGGCTCCTTCCGCCCCGCAGCGAGGTCGAGCGGGCCCTGGGCAAGCTGACCGAGGCCGGGATCGCCGCGCACTCCGGGTGGCGGTACCTGTCCGGGGCGGCTGCACCCGGCGAGCGGCCGGAACTTGTCGCCGCCCACCCCGACCTCGCCGACGGGATCGTCGTCACCGACCCCAGCCAGCTGCCCGCCGCGCGCGAAGTGCTGCTTGAGGCACGGCTGCTGCCGGCCGCAGCCGTCACCATCGGCAGCGGCGCGGCGCTGCTGCAGCTCGTCACCGTTGCCGATGACCGGTTCGTCGTCGAGGCCAGCCCCGCCATGTACGACGAGCAGGCCGCCGCGGAGCGCCGCGACCAGATCCTGAGCGTCATGGCCGCCCGCAGCGAGAGCATCACCAGCACCACCCGGCAGGTCCAGGAACTCAGCGCCGCTCGCGCTACGATCGCGGCGTGGCGCGCGGACCACCCGGCCGGGCACCTGGCCGCGCTGCAGGCCACCGCCGCCGAGACCACCGCGGTCGCGGACGCGGCACAGGTCGCGCACGCCGCCGCCGCCCATCGGGTCACCGAAGCCGAGCAGGACCGGCAAACTGCGACCGAGCAGCTGGGCCGGGCCCGTGACGGAGAACGGGCCGCTGCGGACCGGGTCAAGGATCTCGCCATGCTCGCCGACGCCGTCCGGGCCGCCGAGCAGGTCGAAGCCGACCTGCCCGGCCTCCACGACGCCGCCGCCGCGGCCCGCCGCGCGGCCGAGGACGCCGAAACTCGGCGTGACCAGGCATTGGCCGAGGCCGAACAGCTCCGGGCCGACCGTAGCCGCCGCCGGGACGAGGCGGCACGGCTGCGGCACGCGATGGCCGGCGTGGAGACATCCACGCGGGCCGTGGACGTCCAACCGCCCACCGAGACGGTCGCCGAGCTCACCGCCGCCTACGACGCGGCCGCAGCGAACTACCGCGCCGCCGCGCCCGCGGAGGAGCTGAAGATTGCCGCGGACAAGGCCGCCGAGACGGCCCAGTCCCTCCATCGGGAACTGGCGATGCGGCCCGTCGATCATCTGCAGGCCGCGCGAGAATTGCTCGCCGGCCCGGACGGCGCCGCCCCGTCGCTGTGGGCCCGTGCGGCCGAACTCGCGCAGCAGCAGGTGCAGGCGTTGACCCGCCGCGTGGAGGAGGTCGCCGTCCGGGTCGGTGAGGCCCGGACGGCTTACGCCGACTCCGCTCCGGGTGACGGGAGCGGCAGCTGGATCAACCTGGCGCAAGAGTGGCGGCCGACATCGATCGCGCAAGGCGACGAGCTGCTCGCCCGCGCGACCGTCGTCCAACGGGCCGCGCAGGCTGCGCTGGACGAGGTGACCGGCCGCATCGAGACGCTCACGGTCCGGGTCGTCGACGCCGAACGCCGCGCGGCCGCGTTCGGCGGGACGTACCGACCGCTGGCTGCCGTCCTGCAGGCCAGCGGCAACGCGACCAGTACCGAGCCCGGAGACGTGCCGCCGTTCGCCGGGGTGGCCGCCGCTGCCGAGACCGCCGCCGAAACCGCCCGGGACCAGCTGCAGCAGACCACGCTGGCCAAGCAGTTGGCCCGCGACGCCGCCCGCCGCGCCCACGACGAACTCATCGAGTTCACCCGCTCGGAGAAGTACGAGCAGATGCGCAACCCGCTGCGGACGGCGCTGCTGGACTCGCCGGGCGACGTCGTCGCGGCCAACGCCGTCGACTGGTCCGGCCAGATGACGGCGCGGCGCACATCGCTGCAGGGCGAGCTCGAGGACGCGCTGCGGCACCGCGGCATCATCGCCCGGCAGCTGGCCACGCTGGTCGAGCAGGCGCTGAGGACCGTCGGGCAGGCGTCGCGGCTGTCGCGGCTGCCGGACACCCTCGGCGACTGGGCCGGGAAGGACTTCCTGCAGATCCGATACACGCACCCGGACGCGGCCACCATCGCCACCCGCGTCGGGGACCTGCTCGACAAGCTGGCCCGCGAACGGGACCCCGGGCAGGCCGCGCGGTCGTCGCGCCGGGACGGGTTCAACCTGCTGCTGGCCGGCGTGAAAGCCGCCGTCCCGAACGGGTTCCGGGTAACGGTCCTGAAACCGGACCAAGTGCTGCGCGACGAACGCGCCCCGGTCGAGGAGATGAACGACGTCTTCTCCGGCGGGCAGGAACTCACCGCGGCCATCCTGCTGTACTGCACCCTGGCGGCGTTGAAGGCCAACAACCGCGGCCGGCTGCGGTCACCGCACGCCGGCGTGCTGTTCCTGGACAACCCGATCGGGAAGGCGTCGGCCCGCTACCTGCTCGACATGCAGACCATGGTCGCCGCCGCCCTCAACGTCCAGCTGGTGTACACGACCGGCCTATTCGACGACCGGGCGCTGGCCTCGTTCCCGCTGTGGATCAGGATGCGGAACGACGCCGACCTGCGGGCCGGGCTGAAATACATCGAGGTTGCCGACGAGATGCGCCGCCGCCTGCCGGACCCATACGAGCCCGCCGGCGGCGGTGACACCCCCGGTTCCCGGCCCGGCACCGTCACCGCAGCCCGGGTTCACCTGCGCACGCGCGCAGCCAGCGGCAGCGCTCCGGACCGGAAACCGGCAGGCCGGTGACGGCCGCGGTGCCCGAGACCGGGACCCTCACCGGCCGCCAGGCGCGGCTGGCCGCGGCGCTCGAGGAGTGGCCGAACCGCACCGTGCGCCTAGAAGATCTGTGGCGGCTCGCAGCCCAAGCCGACCCGGCCTCGGTCGGCCGCGCAGAGCAGCGGGCGGTGCTAGCCGAGGATCTCCGTACGCTCGCTGCCGCCGGCCTATTGTCGTCCTCCCAGGCCCAGGACCGCACCGCCCGCCCCTGGCTTCCGCGGCAGGTGACGCTCCCGGCGCCGGACGCGACCCCGACCGCGGCCGCGATGGCCCGGGCGAAAGTGTGGCGCCCGGAACTGGCGTGGGCGGCGACCGCCCGCCTGACCGTGTCACAGGTGCATCGCCTGGCGTGCGTGAATGACTGGCTGCGTGACCGCAGCCGCGACACTGACCGGGTGCCGCTGCGGGAACGGTCCTTGGAGATCTTCGGGCACGAGAAGACCCTCGACCGATTGCTCGGCACCGGCCTGTTCGGCCCGGACCGGCTGACCCTCGCCCTGCTGCGCACGTTCCGCGCTCATCCGCCGCTCCCGGCGGTGCACACCGGGCCCGGCGGCGTCCTTCTCGTCGTCGAGAACTCCGATACCTTCACCACCCTGCTCGAGTGCGTGCGCCGCGAGCCGTTCGGCATCGGCTGGGTGGCATGGGGAGCGGGCGGCGCCTTCGAGGCGTCGGTCCGGACAGTTCCGGAACTACACCCCGCGGCGGACGAGGTCCGCTACTTCGGTGACCTCGACTTCGACGGGCTGCGTATCCCGGCCGCAGCCGCCCGGATCTCCGACCTCGAGCAGCTGCCGCCGGTCCGGCCGGCGCTGCGTCTGTACCGGCAACTTCTGAACAGCGGCGCTGAGCAGACCGCCGGACGCAGTGTCGAGGTAGCCGCAGCTGCCGATCTGACCCGCTGGCTCGCTGGGCCCGACGAAGCAGGCACCGATGTCGCAGACCGGGTTGCCGCCCTGTTGGCGTCGGGATGCCGAATGCCGCAGGAGGCGGTCGGGGTGCGTGCTCTGACCGGTGCCGGCTGGGCCGGTTGCTGACCGCTGAGATTCCGGCGACACACTCGGCGCTGATCGTCCATCAGGCAGCTTCGCGGTAGTCGTAGCAGTGGCGGGAGGGGGCGCCTTAAGGGAAGCTGCTGGGCTTAGGTCCGCGTCGCTTCGCATCGGAGACACCACGGGCTGGCGACTACGAGCCTTCGTGGGTTAGGCCGGAGGGGTACTCGCTCAACTTTGCGAGCCCCGCCAGAGTGCCGAGGAGGATGTCGGTGGCACGACCGTCGACCGACCGAACGCGCCCGTGCCGGTGTGATCGAGGCGCCCTTGGGGTGTGGGAGCCGCGCCGTGAGTGGGCTGACAGCTAACCGCGGCTCACGACCTCCAGCACCACGACCTGGGTCGGGCCGCTTCGGCTGAGCTCGGGACCCGCGCGGTCGGTGAATTCGACGATGTCGCCGACAACGAGGGTGTAGACGCGTGCGAGCACGTCTGTCGGTGTCGACCTGCCGACGCGGACGGGGGTCGCACCCGGGTCCGCCCAGGTGTTGTGGGAGAAGTGGCTGCCGTTCCAGTTCGAGATGGCAAATCGGATGGTTGCGTGGTGGTCCGCCGGCTGGATGCGCGACCCGTTGCCATGTCGCAGGTACCGCGACGCGAAGCGCGGCGTGGGGGGCGCCTCCGCGGTGGCGTGCACAGTCAGACTGGCGCCGGACGCAGTGGGCAGGTCTACCGCCGGAATCGCGGCACGGGTATCGGTCACGCCGTCGTCGTAGGAAGCTTCGCCGTAGTAGCTGTTGCTGCTGCGGACGGTGACGGTCGTCTGCTCGTCCGATGCGCACGCCACGCAACCGATTGCGACGGCCGATGCCGCAAAGACCGGTAGCCAACCGCGGGTCGCGAGGTGGCGTCGCATGGCGGCAGCCTAGCTGCGCGGAGTTCCCGGCCACGCCGCACACGGCAAGCGGCTACGTGCGCCCGTCGCGTTCGAAGGTCGGGGCAGCGAGGGTGCGGGTCAGTCGTCGGAGCGGACGGCGAGCACGGGGCAGACCGCGCCGGTCAGCACGCGTTGGGCCGTGCTGCCGAGCACGGCCTTCGCGACGGCGGACCGGCGCTTGATGCCGACGACGATCAGGTCGGCCGAGACCTCGTCGGCGATCTGCAGGATGGCCTCGGCCGGGCGGACGCCCTCCTCGGCGCCGACCGTGCGGACGGTGTGCGCGACCCCGCCGTCGGCGAGCAGCGCCGCGACCGAGTCCATGTGCTGCTCGTCGGCGGCGGTCGGCGTGGTGTAGCCGCTCGCCCCGATGACGTTGACGATGACGACGTCGGTCCCGCGCCAGGTCGCCTCCTGCGCCGCCTGCCTGACGGCCAAGAGACCCGTTGCATCCGGCACGTACCCCACGACGACGCTCATGGGACGAGCCTAGGCCCGCGACGGCGTCGTGGCTGCCCGAGGCACGGCGTGCCGACCCGGGCATGGGGTACTTTCTCGCCGAAACGACATGGATCGGGCCGTCGGCTCGTGCCCGGTCGGCACGAGCGGCCCGGAGGGAGAGCCGTGACGGAGACGGGCGGGTTGCCGAACCCGGCGATGGAACGACGGGCGCGGCGAGGCCGTCCGGTGTCACGGCGCGCATTCGTCGTCACCGTCGCGGTCCTCGGTGCCTGCATCGCGGCGCTCGCCGCGACGGTCGTCGTGCTGGCCGTGGCGGTGTGGAGCGATCCGGACACCGTCTATCGCAGCGTGCAGGGGCAGCGGCTCGCCACCGGCGACCTGCACGGGGCGATCGCGCACGCGGAGTCCGAGGGCGACGGTCGATGCTTCTTCCTCGGCCGGCGCGGTGCGTATCTCGACGCCGACGGCAACCGCAGCGTGACGCTCGAGAACTACCTTTACTGCGGCGCGGGGGCGAGCCGACACGTCTACGACGTCATCGACGACGGCACGGTGCGCACGCCCGACGAGCCGGTCGACGACGACGGCGGCGTGCGGTACCTGCAGGGCGAGACGCACTACCGCCCGTGACCGGCCGCGGCCCGGGTCGCAGGCTCAGCGCGCGCCGGGAGCCGCCTGCCCCGCGAGGGTGGCGACGGCGTAGGCGAGGCCGTGGGTGCTCTGCTCGAGCGCGCGCCGGTCGATCGCGGCCAGCGTGTCGCAGGCCTGGTGGTAGCACGAGGCGTAGAGCTGCCCTGCCCGGCCGCCGTAGACGGCGGCCTGTGCCGGCGTCTTGACGCCGAGCGCGCCGTCGAACAGACCGGCGATCGGGATGCCGGCCGCGAAGAACGGCTCCTGGTCCGAGCCGACGGCGTCCGAGCCGACCCGCTCGATCGGCAGGTCGCGGGCGGCGTAGTAGGCCTCGAACGGGGCTGACACGATGCCCGCGCCCGCCATGACGAAGCGGACGAAGTTGTCCGACGCGATCATCTCGGCGTTGACGTAGACGTCGATGTCGGCCCGCTGCTGCGCGTCGAGCTGCGCCACGTAGTGGTCCGACCCGACGTCGACGAGCTCCTCGGCGCCCCAGAGGACGAAGCGCACCCGGTTGCGCAGCCGGTCCTGGAACGGCGCGAGCGCCACCGCCGTCTCGAGCACCGCCGCCACGGCCGACCCGTTGTCGTTGATGCCCGGCCCCTCGTCGACGCTGTCGAGGTGGCCGCCGAACATGACCACGTGATGCGCCGAGCCGCCGCGCGTCTCGGCGATCACGGTGTGCGTGACGCCGCTGACGTCGTGACCGCGCCAGTCGAGGTCGACGCGGATCGGTCCGCGGGCGAGCGCCGCCCGCAACGCCGTCTCGTCGGTGTGCCGGATGGAGGCGAGCGGGATCGCCGGCGGCGTGCTGTCGAACCAGTGCAGCCGCAGGACGTTCTGCGGCCGCGGCGTGGGATAGGAGAGCAGCACCGCCGTGGCACCGAGGCCCGCCGCGACCGCGAGCTGGGCGGCGTAGCCGCACGACGCGCGCGGCTCGAGCACGACGGCGCCGCTGACGTCCTGCCCGGCGAAGTCGGCGGCCTGGCAGCCGGCCGTCGGGCCGTCGGCGGGGGCCACGAGCGGCGCGTTCGTGACCCGCCGTGCGGGCGACTCGTCCATGAGCAGGGAGGTGAGTCGTACGGTGCGGGCCCCGAGCTGCAGCCGCGTGCGCTCGGCGCTCACGTGGAACTTGGTGTACGGCACGGGCTGCAGCTGCACGCGGTAGCCGGCGGCCCGCAACCGGCGCACGGCGAAGTCCTGCGAGTCGCGGTACCCCCGCGTGCCCGTCGCCCGGTTGCCGTGGTCGCGCTGGGCGATCCGCTGCAACACGGCGAGATCGGCCACCGCAGCGGCCGTGCTCGTCCGCGACGCGACCAGGGCGCCGAAGCGATCGAGCGTCGGGCGACTGGCGGCGTGGGCCGGCGTGCCCGCGGCCAGCGTCAGGACCGACAGGGCCAGCGCGGCGACGCGGCCGGCGGTCCTGCGGTGCGGGTGCAGGGCGAACGTCATGGCGGAGCCCGTTTCGGATCGGAGGGGACGCGGGATGTCGGCGGCGACGGTCGGGGGCCCGCCGGCCCGAGCGGTGTCGGCCCGGCGGGTCCTGTCGGCCCGTAGGTTCGCTGCGGACCTTGGACCGTGCTCAGTGGACGTACGTCATGACGCTCACCTCCTCTCGCGTCCGGTGGGTGAGACGAGCACCGCGGCGGGGCCGCGCAGGGTCGCGTTCGCGGCCCAGGCGGGCGACTCGACGAGCGTGGCCGCCGGGAAACGACGCCCGAACCCGTCGAGCGCGGCCCGCAGCACCCGCAGGCCGAGGGCAGCCCCGACGCAGGCGTGCGCGCCGCGCCCGAAACCGAGGTGGTGGTTCGGCTCCCGGTCCAGGACGAGGCGGTCGGGCTCGGGGAACGCGGCCGGGTCGTGGTTCGCCGCGGCGAGCAGCAGGGTGACCACCTCGCCGGTGCGGATGGGGACGCCGGCGAGCTCGGTGTCCCGCACGCAGACCCGCGCGTCGCCCTGCACCGGGCTGACGTAGCGGACCAGCTCGGCCGCCGCGCGTTCCGACAACGGCACGGCCGACGGGAGCCGGTGCTCGGCGAGCAGGACCGTCGCAGCGCCGGCGAGCAACCGGCCGACGGACTCGAAGCCGGCGTGGGCGAACGCCCGCACCGTGTTCGCGACGACGACGGGGTCGGTGTCCCACTCGTCGAGTCCGGCCGCGAACGCGGCCACCAGGCCGGGGCGGTCAGGGTGGTCGAGCCACGTCGTGGCGAGGGCGGCGAGCTCCTCGCGTGCGGCGACGCCGGCGGCGAGGCGCTCGGGGGCGAGCCCGGCGTCCATCGAGTCGACGATCGCCGTCGACACCGGGACGAACCACGCGGCGTCCGGCGGCGTGACGCCGAGAACGTCCGCGATCACTTGCAGCGCCAGCGGTTGCGCGACGTCGCGGACGAAGTCGACGGTCGTGCCGGCGACGGCGCGGTCGAGGACGTCGTCGACCGCGGCCGCGATCGCCGTGTCGGCCGTGCGCAGGTCGTAGCGGCGCAGGGCGGCGAGGACCTGATGCCGGATCTCGGTGTGCTCGGGCGGGTCCAGGGTCTGGATGCTGAGCATCGACGGGGGAAGGGGCAGCCCCGCGCGGCGCCGGTCCGAGCCGAACGTCGTGACGTCCTGCAGCACGTCACGGCACACCGCGTAACTCGTGACGACCCAGCTGCTCGTGCCCTCGTCCCACGCGACCGGCGCGCTCGCCCGCCAGGACCGGTACCGGTCGTGCGGGTCGAGCAGGGCGTCGGGATCCAGCAGGCTCCGCAGTGGCGGGTCGAGCCGGGCCGAGGCCGCGGTCACTATCATGAGTCGAGGGAAGAACGCCAGGTTTGCCCGGTCAAGGGGCAGTTTCGGGTTCTTGGGCAGATATGTACGAACTTCGGGCTCTATCGTGATGCGGACTCGGTGCCCTCAGTCGTCGAGGGCCACGCCGTCGGCGTCGAGGTAGCGGACGCCGTCCTCGCCGAGGCGGCGGCGCATGGTCGTGACCGCGTCGGGGTTGGCGTCGACGAGGGCGAACCGGCGCCCCAGCTGCCGGGCGACCGCGCCGGTCGTCCCGCTGCCGGCGAAGAAGTCGAGCACGCGAGCGCCGGGTGCGGACGAGGCGGAGACGATCCGACGCAGGATGCCCTCGGGCTTCTGGTTCGGGTAGCCCGTCTTCTCCCGGCCGTTGGTCGGCACGATGGTGTGCCACCAGACGTCGGTGGGCAGCTTGCCGCGCGCCGCCTTCTCCGGCCCGACCAGGCCGGGTGCGAGGTAGGGGATCCGCTCGATCGCGTCCTGGTCGAAGTAGTGGCCCTTCGGCGTCTTGACGTAGACGAGGATGTTGTCGTGCTTGGCCGGCCAGCGGTCCCGGCCGCGGCCGCCGAAGTCGTAGGCCCACACGATCTCGTTGAGGAAGCAGTCGCGCCCGAAGATCGCGTCGAGCAGCACCTTGCAGTAGTGCACCTCGCGGTAGTCGACGTGCAGGTAGAGCGTGCCGTCCGGGCGCAGCAGCCGGTGCGCGTGCTCCAGCCGCGCGGCGAGGAAGTCCAGGTAGTCGTCGTGGACGTCGACGTAGCCGAGCCGGCCGAGCTCGACGGTGGTGTAGCGCCGGCCCTGGAATCCCGTCCGGTCGCCGGCGTCGTCGCGGACCGTGCGCAGCGTCCGGCGCTGCTGCACGGCGCCGGTGTTGAACGGCGGATCGATGTACACGAGCTGGACGGAGGCGTCGGGCAGCCGGGGGAGCACCACGGCGTTGTCCCCGGCGACGACGTAGTCGACGGCCGCCGCGAGGTCGATCACCGCGCGATTGTCCTGCGCCGTGGGCCCGTGGACGGCGGGGCGCGCCGTACCCGCGGGTAACCCGGTCCGCTCCGCGCCCACCCTTGACGGCCGGGGAACTAAACCGCTTTAGTGGTCGGATGGCGGGACGGGGCGAGCACGGCGGGGCCGCGCGGCGGGTCACGATCGCCGACGTCGCGCGCGAGGCCGGGGTATCGCCCGGCGCCGTCTCGTTCGCGCTGAACAACCGCCCGGGCGTGGCCGACGCGACCCGTCGCCGGGTGCTCGACGCCGCCGCGGAGCTGGGGTGGCGCCCGAACCACCGCGCCCGCGCGCTCTCGCACCAGTCCTCGTTCACGCTGGGCCTGGTCGTCGCGCGGCCGACCACGACCGTCGGCGCCGACCCGTTCTTCCCGGCGTTCGTCGCCGGGGTCACCGCCGCGCTGCAGCCGAGCGAGCAGTCGCTCACCTTCACCGTCGTGCCCGACCACGACGCCGAGATCGAGACGTACCGGCGTTTCGCCGCCGAGAAGCGCGTCGACGGCGTCTTCCTGACCGACCTGCGGGTCCACGATCCCCGCCCCGCGCTGATGGCCGAGCTGGGCCTGCCGGCCGTGACGCTCGGCCGGCCCGACCGCACGTCGAGCGCCGGCAGGGTCGGTGCGGTGTCGGTGGACGACAGCGCCGGGATGCGCGAGGTCGTGCGGACCCTCGTCGACGCCGGTCACCACCGGATCGCGCACGTCACCGGGCCGGCCGAGTTCCTGCACGTCCGCTCGCGTCGCGAGGCCTGGGAGGCCACACTCACCGCGGCGGGGCTCGCCGCCGACCTGCTCGTCCACACCGACTTCAGCGCGGGCGAGGGCGCGGGAGCGACCGACCGCCTGCTCTCGCGGCGCGTCCCGCCGACCGCGATCACCTACGCCAACGACGTGATGGCCATGGCCGGGCTCGCCGTCGCGCAACGCCGGGGACTCGCCGTCCCCACCGACCTGTCGATCACCGGGTTCGACGACGTCGAGCTCGCGCACTACGCGAACCCGCCGCTCACGACCGTCCGCACCGACGTCGCCGGGTGGGGCACCGCTGCCGCACATGCCCTGCTCGCCGCGGTCGCCGACGCCACGGCCCGCGACGTCGACCTGCCGCCGGCGCGGATGATCGCCCGCGCCTCCGTCGCCCCACCGACACCCGCACGTCCTAGGAAGGGAACGTCGTGATGCACCGCCGCACCGCAAAGTCCCTGTCGAGGGTGCGCACGGCCGCCGCGCTGGCCGTCGCGCTGCTCGCACTCGCCGCCTGCAGCATCGTCGACCCGGTGAACGCCGATCGGGCGCGCACGTCGCGCGGACCGATCGAGGTCTGGTACTCGAACAACGAGCAGGAGGTCGCCTGGGCCAAGCAGGTGGTCGCGTCCTGGAACCGCACGCATCCCGGGCAGCACGTCACCGGGCAGCAGGTGCCCACCGGCAAGTCGTCCGAGGCGGTCATCCAGGCCGGCATCATCGCCGGCACCGAGCCGTGCCTGATCTACAACACCTCGCCGGCGTCGGTTCCCGAGTTCCAGGCGATCGGCGGGCTGGTCCCGCTCGACCAGTTCCCGGGCGCCCGGCAGTACATCGAGAGCCGCAGCGGCGCGCAGGCGCAGCAGTACCGCAGCCCGGACGGCCGCTACTACCAGCTGCCGTGGAAGTCGAACCCTGTCATGATCTTCTACAACAAGAAGATCTTCGCCAAGGCCGGTCTCGACCCCGACCACCCGGACCTCGCGAGCTACTCGGGCTTTCTCGCAACAGCGCGCAAAATCGTGTCGTCACGGGCGGCCCGCTACGCGATCTACCCCAACGCGTCCAACGACTTCTTCCAGCCCTGGTACGACTTCTATCCCATGTACGCCGCCCAGAGCGGCGGCACCCAGCTGCTGAAGGACGACAAGGCGACCTTCGACGACGCCGCCGGGCGCGGGGTGGCCGAGTTCTGGCGCGCGCTGTACTCCCAACGGCTCGCCGGTGACGAGACGTACAGCGGTGACCCGTTCGCCGATGGCGTCTCCGCCATGGCGACGGTCGGGCCGTGGGCCATCGGGTCGTACAAGGGCAAGGTCGACTGGGGCGTCGTCCGCGTACCCACCCGCAGTGGCACACCGAGCGCCCACACCTTCAGCGACGCGAAGAACGTGGCGATGTACGCCTCCTGCAAGAACCGGGCCACGGCCTGGGACTTCCTGAAGTACTCGACCAGCTCGCAGCAGGACGGCACCTTCCTCGACGTCACCGGCCAGATCCCGCTGCGTCCGGACGTGACCACCCGCTACGCGGCCTACTTCGCGAAGAACCCGGCGTACCGCTCGTTCGCCGCCCTGGGGCCAGGGGTGATCGAGGTGCCCAACGTCCCGAACTCGGTGCAGATCTGGCAGCGGTTCCGCGACGGGTGGTCGCGCAGCGTCATCTTCGGGAAGGTGGCGGTACCCCGCTCGCTCACCGACACCGCCCACGACATCGACGGGCTGGTGGTGAAGAAGTGACCGCCCAGCTCACCACGCGTCGCCGTGCCCCGCGCCGGAACGCCGGTCGCAACCCGGTCGGCTACCTGTTCGTCGCGCCGTACGCCCTGTTCCTGCTGGCCCTGTTCGCCTATCCGGTGGGCCTCGCGGTGTACATGGCCTTCCACCGCTACAAGTTCACCGCGCCCGGCGTGGACGTGCCGCACCCCTTCGTCGGTCTGCAGAACTTCCGCGACGCCCTCGGCGACGACGCGGTGCAGCAGGCGTTCGTGAACATCGCGATCTTCCTGGTGATCAACGTCCCGCTCACGGTGGTGCTGTCCCTGGTACTCGCGACCGCGCTGAACGCCAAGCTGCGCGGCCGGACGTTCCTGCGGGTCGCGTACTACGCGCCCTACCTGACGGCCAGCGTCGCCATCGCCGGCATCTGGCTGTTCCTGTTCAACAGCAGCGGCCTCGTCAACAACGTGCTCGGCTCGGCCGCGCCCAGGCCGTCCTGGCTGGTCAACGGCACGTGGGCGATGCCGTCGGTCGCGGGGTTCGTGACGTGGAAGCAGCTCGGCTTCTACGTGCTGCTCTATCTCGCCGCACTGCAGAACGTGCCCAAGGAGCTGTACGAGGCGGCGTCGATGGACGGCGCGTCCGCGGTCAAGCAGTTCCTCGTCGTCACCGTGCCGGGCGTCCGGCACACGACCGGGCTGGTCACGCTGCTGGCGATCGTCACCGGCGCGAACCTGTTCACCGAGCCCTACCTGCTCACCGGCGGCGGTGGGCCCGACGGCGCGTCCGCGTCACCGGTGCTGCTGATGTACCAGCTCGGCATCGAGCAGAACCGCCCGGACGTCGCCGCCGCGATCGGCGTCGTCCTCGTGCTCGGCGTGCTCGCGATCGCCGGGGTGCAACGACTGCTGGACCGGGGCTGAGGAGGAACCGATGACACTCACCGTCGAGGACGTCGCCGACAACGCCGACGCCGCACCGAACCGCCCCACGGCCGAGCACCACGAGCCCGCGCACCGTCCGCAGTGGTGGCGCTACCTGCTGCTCGGCGCCGGCGCGCTCGTGTTCGTCTTCCCCTTCTACTACATGCTCGTCGGGTCGTTCGCCGATCACACCGACGGCTCCCTCAAGGGACTGATCCCGGGGGCGCAGGGCTTCACGTTCGCCAACTACACCGACATCAACCGGGCCATCGCCCTGGGCCGGTCGCTGCTCAACTCGCTGATCTTCACCGCCGGGGTGCTCGTCTGCACGCTGGTGTTCGGCACGATGGCGGGCTACGCCCTCGCCCGGCTGCGCTTCCGCGGCCGGGGAGTGCTCTTCGCGCTGCTGCTGCTGGTGCAGGCGATCCCGTTCCAGCTGCTCATCATCCCCATGTACGTGCTCGTCGCCCGCGACTACGGGCTCTCGGACAGCTACCTCGGCATGATCGCCCCCTACGCCATCAACTCGGTCGCGGTCTTCGTGTTCCGTCAGTACTTCCTGCAGCTGCCCGAGGAGCTGTTCGAGGCCGCCCGCATCGATGGCGCGACCGAGTGGCGGATCCTGTGGAGCATCGCGATCCCGATGGTGCGTCCCGCCCTGCTCACCGGCGCGCTGCTGACCTTCATCGGGCCGTGGAACGAGTTCCTGTGGCCCTTCCTCGTCACCAAGAAGCAGACGATGCAGCCGCTCGCGGTGTCGCTGTCGAACTACATCACCGCCACGTCGGCCGCCGCGGACAACCCGTTCGGCACCATCCTCGCCGGCGCGTGCGTCCTCGCCGTGCCCGTGCTCGTCCTGTTCGTCGTGTTCCAACGCTGGTTCGTCAACACCGGCATCGGTTCCGGAGTGAAAGGCTGATCGTGACCGCCCACCGCACCACTGCCACCACCCTCGACGCCCTGCGGCTCACCCGCCTCGGGACCGTGATGACCCCGGCCCCGGACGAGCCGGCCGAGGTCGAGGGCGTCCTCAACCCGGCGAGCGGTCGCGACGCCGACGGCCGGTTGTGGTTGCTGCCGCGGCTCGTGGCCGCCGGCAACGTGTCCCGCGTCGGCCTCGCCGAGGTGCAGGTCGCCGACGGCAGGCCGACCGGCGTGCGCCGCGCGGGCGTCGTGCTCGCCCCGGACGCGGGGTGGGAACGCGCCCACGACCACGGCGGCGTCGAGGATCCCCGCACGACGTGGATCCCCGCGCTCGGCGTCCACGTGATGACCTACGTGGCCTACGGCCCGCTCGGTCCCAAGCCCGCCCTCGCGTCCTCGCGCGACCTGCGGACGTGGACGCGGCACGGCCCGCTGCACTTCGGCTACCAGGCCGACCTCGACACCGACCTCAACCTGTTCCCGAACAAGGACTGCGTCTTCTTCCCCGAGCCGGTCACCGGCCCGGACGGGCGTCCGTCGTTCGCGATGCTGCACCGGCCGATGTGGGACCTGTCGTGGATCCGGCCGGGAGAGGGGACCTACCTGCCGGCCGGTGTGGGCGACGACCGTCCCGGCATCTGGATCTCCTACGCCGCCGTCGAGGACGTCGGCACCGACCCGGGCGCGCTGACCCGGCTGTCGCACCACCTGCTCGTGGCGATGCCCGAGTACGACTACGAGGCGTTGAAGATCGGCGCCGGCCCACCGCCGCTGCTGGTGGACGACGGCTGGCTGGTCATCCACCACGGCGTCACCGGCGAGCTCGTCGAGGGCTGGGACCAGCAGCAGCGCGTCCGCTACTGCGCCGGCGCGATGCTGCTCGACCGCGACGACCCCACCCGGGTGCTGGCGCGGACGGCCGAGCCGCTGCTCGAGCCCGAGACCGGACAGGAGACGTCGGGCACGGTGCCCAACGTCGTCTTCCCCACCGCGATCGAGGAGATCGACGGCACGCACTACGTCTTCTACGGCATGGCCGACTCCGCGATCGGCGTCGCGCGCCTCGAGTTCGGGACCGCGTCGTGAGGGCGCTGCTCGCGGTCGCGACCTCGGTGCTGTCGCTCGCGGTGGCCGTGCCGGCGACCGCGGCCCCGTCGGCGTCGTCGGCCCCGTCGGCGTCGCAGCAGCCGCTGACCAACCTCGCCCACCTGGACTTCCTCACCCAGACCGTGACGCCGCCGGCGCAGGCCGGCCACAGCACCTACGCGCCGGCCCGGCCGCTGCGCGAGCTCTGGGTGTACGCCGAGCACCGTGACGACGGCAGCTACGAGCGCGTCGGCGGCGGGCCGCACCACGCCGAGACGGACACCTACGACCAGGGCGCGTACGACTCCGACGACATCGCCCGGGCGGCGGTCGTGTACCTGCGGCACTGGCGCCAGTTCGGCGACGCGCACAGCCGCGAGTACGCCTTCGACCTGCTGCGCGGACTGACCTACCTGCAGACCGCCACGGGCCCGAACGCCGGCAACGTCGTGCTGTGGATGCAGCCCGACGGCACGCTCAACGCGAGTGCCCTGCCCCGCGAGGAGCCCGACCCGTCGGACTCGGCGAACTCCTACTGGCTCGCCCGCACGATCTGGGCCCTCGGCGAGGGCTATCGGGCCTTCGTGCACCAGGACCCGGCTTTCGCGCGCTTCCTGCGGGCGCGGCTCGGGCTCGCGCTCGACGCCCTCGAGCGGGATTCGCTGTCGCGCTACGGGACCTATCACCGGGTCGACGGCGTCCGCACGCCTGCGTGGTTGATCGCCGACGGCGCCGACGCCTCCGGCGAGGCCGTGCTCGGCCTGGCCGCCTACGTGCGGGCCGGCGGACGTGACGGCGTGCGCGCGCTGCGGCGGCTGAGCGACGGCATCGCTCAGCTCGGCACCGCACCCTCGCAGCGCTGGCCGTACGGCGCGATCCTGCCCTCGGCGCTGTCGCGGTCGAGCTGGCACGCCTGGGGTGGTCTCGCCCCCGCCGGCCTCGCCCGCGCGTCGGCCGCGCTCGACCGACGGGCCCTGGCCCGCGTCGCGGTGGCCGACGCCGCGGCGTTCTCGCCCGCGCTGCTGACCCGCTACGGCGCGGTCAACGGGCTGCTCCCGGCACCGGTCGACCGCAGCACCATCGCCTACGGCGTCGACTCCCGCGTGCAGTCGTCGCTGGCCGCCGCGACGGTGTCCGGCTCGCGCGGCCTGCGGCAGCTCGCCGGCGTCTGGGCCGGCTGGTACTTCGGGCAGAACGCCGCCGCCTCGCCGACGTACGACCCGGGCACCGGCGTGACGTACGACGGCATCGCCGCCGACGGCACCGTGAACCGCAACTCCGGCGCCGAGTCCACGATCCACGGCCTGCTGTCGATGCTCGCGCTCGACGCCGCACCGGACGTCGCCCGGCTGGCCCGGGCCTCGGGAGCGGCGGCCACGCGCGACGGCACCACCGTGGTCGAGGCGGAGGATGCTGCCGTCACCGGCGCCGCGGCCCCGACCGACGCACCGGCGGGCACGGCCGAGTCGTCCTGGAGCGGCCAGCTGCTCGCGGTCTCCGGCGCCGCGACGGCGCGGTGGACGTTGCCGGCGGGGAGTGGACCCCGCTTCGTGGAGGCGGTCGTGGACCGCACCCCGGGCCCGGGCGCGCGGGCGACCGTGACCGCCGGCGGGACGCGGGTGGGCCGCTTCGCGACCGGCGGCGGGTCGCCGCAGGGCGACTCGCCCGCCCCCGGTCGGCTGGTCCCGCTGCCGGTCGGCACCGTCGGTGCCGGCGCGGCCACGCTCACGGCCCGGTTCACCGGTGGCGCCGGCCGCGTGGACGCGCTCCTGGTGACCCCGGTGGTCAGCGAGCTCCGCACCGGGACGGTCCGCGTGGAGCGGTGCAACGCGGTGCGGCCGTGCCACGTGGCCACGGGGACGGGCCGGGTGAGCGTGTACGACGCGTCCGGTCGGACGGTGCGGACGACAGCCGGCACGACCGTCCGCATCCCCGCGCGGGGCTTCGCCGTCGTCGTCGGCCGGTGACGACGACGACGGACCCGCCGCGGGACCGTCGGCTCAGACGAAGCGCTGCTTCGGCGTCGAGCGCGCCACGACATCCGGGTCGGACGTCACGACGTCGCCGAGCACCTCGTCGATGCGGGACAGCGCCTCGGCCGGCAGCGTCACGCCGGCGGCCTTGACGTTCTCGCCGACCTGCTCCGGGCGCGACGCGCCGACGAGCGCGGTCGCGACGTTGTCGTTCTGCAGCACCCAGGCGACGGCGAGCGCTGCCATCGACAGGCCGAGGTCGGCCGCGATGGGCTTGAGCTCCTGCACCCGGGTCAGGACGTCGTCGTTCATCCAGCGCTTGATCATGTCGGCGCCGCCGGACTGGTCGGTCGCGCGGGAGCCCTCGGGCGGCTGTGCGCCCGGCTCGTACTTGCCGGTCAGCACGCCCTGCGCGATCGGCGACCACACCACCTGCCCGATGCCCAGCTCGCGAGAGGTCGGGACGACCTCGTCCTCGATGACGCGCCAGAGCATCGAGTACTGCGGCTGGTTGGACACCAGCGGGACGCCGAGGTCGCGGGCGAGGATCGCCGCGGCGCGGATCTGCGCCGCCGACCACTCGCTGACGCCGATGTAAAGCGCCTTGCCGGCGCGCACGACGTCGGCGAACGCCTGCATCGTCTCCTCGAGCGGGGTGAACCGGTCGTAGCGGTGCGCCTGGTACAGGTCGACGTAGTCCATCTGCAGCCGCCGCAGCGACGCGTCGATCCCCTCGCGGATGTGCTTGCGCGACAGGCCGGTGTCGTTCTTGCCCTTCGGGTCCGGCCCGACCGGGAAGAACACCTTGGTGAAGATCTCCAGCGACTCGCGCCGCTCGCCCTTCAGGGCCTCGCCGAGAACCGTCTCGGCCTTGCCGTTCGCGTAGGCGTCGGCGGTGTCGAACGTGGTGATGCCGCTGTCGAGCGCGGCGCGGACGCACTGCGTCGCGACGTCGTTCTCGATCTGGGAGCCGTGGGTGAGCCAGTTGCCGTAGGTGATCTCGGAGATCTGCAGACCGGAGTTGCCGAGGTGACGGAAGTCCATGTCGTCATCGTGCCCCGGTCCCGGGAAGCCGAAGCACGAGCCGGTGGTTCACCCCTACACACGCACGCAACCCATCGGACGGAGCCCGGCGATGACCTCCCCGCACCTCGGACCACTCGGAACCTGGGGCCACGAGTCGCTGTTCGACCCACAGCTCGCCCGCGACCTGGAGAGCTACGGCTACAGCGCGATCTGGCTGGGCGGCTCGCCGGCGGCCGACCTGGCCGCGGTCGAGCCGCTGCTCGCGGCCACCGAGAACCTCGTCGTCGCCACCGGCATTGTCAACATCTGGTCGGCGGACGCGAGGGCGGTGGCGGCGTCGCACCGGCGTATCACCGCGGCGTTCCCCGGGCGGTTCCTGCTCGGGATCGGCGTCGGCCATCCGGAGGCGACGTCGGACTACCGACGGCCGTACGGCTCACTGGTCGACTACCTCGACGTGCTCGACGACGAGGGCGTGCCCGCGGAGGAGCGCGTGCTGGCCGCGCTCGGGCCCAAGGTGCTGCGCCTCGCGCGTGATCGCAGTGCCGGCGCGCACCCCTATCTCGTGCCACCGGAGCACACCCGGCAGGCACGCGAGATCCTCGGCGCGGACCGGGTGCTCGCACCCGAGCAGAAGGTCGTGCTCGACACCGACGCGACGGCGGCCCGCGAGCTGGGCCGGGGCGCGGTCGACGACCCGTACCTGCACCTGTCCAACTACGTGAGCAACCTGAAGCGGCTCGGTTGGGCCGACGCCGACATCGCCGATCGCGGCAGCGACGCGCTGATCGACGCGCTCGTCGGCCACGGTGACGCGGCCGCGGTGGCGCAGCGGCTGCAGGGGCACCGCGCGGCGGGGGCGGACCAGGTGCTCGTGCAACTGCTCACGCCCGAGGGTGCCGACCGGCGTGCCGGTTACGCCGCGATCGCCGACGCGTTCGGCCGCTGAACCGGCGGCGGGGCCCGGCACCGCATGACATCGACCGTCGGCGTCGAATCCTGCGTGGACCAAAGGCTCGTCGCCGAAACGATCTCACCGGCGCGATCCGGGCCTTTCGCCCTGGTTGGCGTCCGGTAAACCTGCGAGCCTGGACGGATTGTCCTGCTGTCATCGGCCCGTGAGGAAACGACCACCATGCGTCCGCGCACCCTGGCATCGGAGCCCGTCGCGGGCCCGCTCGCCTCGGCTGCGTCGCTCGCGACGGTGGTCGACCACCTGCCGGCCATCGTGGCGCTGTTCGACATGGACCTGCGCAACCGATTCACCAACTGGGCGCACGTCCCGTGGTTCGGCCTGCAGCCCCGTGATCTCGTCGGCTGCTCGCCGGCCGACATCGTCGGCGCCGCGACCTTCGCCGAGTCCCGCCCCTACTACGACGCCGTGCGCGAGGGCGAGCCGCAGACCTTCGAACGGATCATGACGCTGCCCACCGGGCTGCGCCGGCACGCGATCGTGCACTACGAGCCGTACCGCATCGACGGGGAGATCCGTGGCGTCGTCACCATGGCCACCGACGTCACCGGCCGGGCGCGGGCGGAGTTCGCCCGGCAGGAGCTCGCTGCGCGGGCCACCGCGATCGGCGAGCGCGAGCGCGACGCGATGGCCAAGCAGCGCAACGCCACGGAGCGGCTCAACCAGATGGCGAGCGAGCTGGCCCGGGTGGCGCGGCGTCACCCCGAGCACGCGGACGCCGTCGAGGACGCCGCGCGCACCATGGCGACGGCTGCGCAGCGGTTGCGCACGCTCGCCCAGCACCGGCCGGGGCCGGGCCGGCCGCCAGGCCCCGAGCGGGTCGTGCGCGAGCAGGTGGAGGCCGGCGCCGCCGCCCTCGGGTTCCTGCCGACGCTGCTGGTGATGGGGCGGCTCGACGCGCTCGACGAGGCGCTCGCCGATCTCGTCGGCGAGGTACTCGAGACCACCCTGGACAACATCGGCCGCCACGCCGACGCGACCCGCGTCGACGTCACCGTCGGGGTCGAGCACGGCGACGTCGTGGTGGTCGTGGCCGACGACGGCGGCGGTGTCGTGCGCCCGCAGGCGGGCAGCAGCCTCGACCGGCTGCGCACGATCGCCACCGGTCGCGGCGGCCGCTGCTCCTGGGTGATCAACTCCGACGACGGCACCACCGTCGAGTGGCGGGTGCCGCTGCACCCGGACCTTCCCCAGGCCGGCCCCGCGAACGCCGCCGTGGTCACCCCGGTGGACGACACCCAGCGACCCCCCGAGGGGTACCGCGCCGCGGCATCGCCGTCCCTGGACGAACGCGAGATGCGCGCGCTGCTGGAGCACCTGCCGATCGGCCTCGCGGTGTGGGACCGCGACCTGCGCAACCAGTACGCGAACCGCATCGCCGCGCGGTGGTTCGGGCTGCCCGAGCCGGAGCAGATGCTGGGGCAGCTCTACGGCGACATCGCCACGCCCGAGGCGCAGGCCCGTGCCCTCCCGCTCGCCCGCAGCGCGCTCGCCGGGTCGCACGTGGTCATGGAACGCCCGTTCGACACCGCGCCGGGTCAGCCCCGTCACATCCGCTCCGAGTTCGTGCCGCGGGTCGTCGGCGGGTCGGTCGTCGGCATCTACGTGCAGGTCACCGACATCGGCGAGCGGGTGCGTGCCGAGTCCGCCGTCCGCGAGGAGACCGCACGGGCCCTCGCCCTGCGTGAGCGTCACGCCGCCGAGGAGGAGGTGCACCACCTGGCGATCCAGGAGGTGTTCGCCGCCGCGTTGCGGGTCGACGCGCTGCGCCCCATGCATCCCGGCGCCGCCCGCGAGCTCGACGAGGCACTCGCCCCGCTCGACAGTGCCGTGGCCGACCTGCGCGAGTCGGTCGTCACGAGCGAGGCCGTCGCGTCGGGTGAGGCCCTGGGCCGCTGAGCAACTCGACAGCCCGGGTCGGGACGATCTCCGTTACCGTCGCTCGACGCATCGGCACCAATCGGGAGACACGCACGTGGCATGTCACGGCGAGGCGGACGACCTCGTGACCGGCTCGGTCGATCTCGGCGACGTCGTCGCCGACAGCAGCATCGGACTGCTCGGCCTCGACGCCGCCGGGACGATCTCGGTGCTCAACCGGCACCTCGCCGAGCTGGTCGCTCGCCCGGCCGCGGAACTCGTCGGTCGATCGCCGCACGACGTGTTCCACGGTGCCGACCACGGGCCGAGCGGGTGTCCGTTCCGGCAGGCGAGGGAGCTCGCCGCCCCGATCGAGGTCGAGGGTGACAGCTTCGCGACCGCCGGGGGCGAGCTGGTGCCCGTCACCTGGATCGCGGCACCACTGCGTGGCGGCGCCGGGACGTCGATCGTGGTCCGGGACGACTCGGCGCAGCGGGTTCGGGGCGTCGTCGACGCCGCCGTCCGCGAGCAGGGGCGCGCCGACCTCGCCGAGGCGCGGCAGTCGGTGTCGGACCTCGAGTGGCTCGCCGAGCTGACGCAGAGCATGTCCTCGTCCCTGGACGAGGCCGAGGTGCTGCTGCGGCTCGCCCGGATCCTCGCCGGCCGGCTGGCCGAGGTCGTGATCGTCGACCTGCACACCGGCGGCGGCGCGATGCGACGGGTCGGCGGGGCGGTGGCGCCGGGCGTGGAGCTCGACCTCGACGCGATCCTCGGCCAGGACCACATCGGCCGCGTCGTGCCGGCCGCCTCGGCGTCGTCGGGCACGATGCTGCAGGGCGCCGTCGTGCGCCTCGACGGTGCCGAGCTCGACGACCCCGCCGTGCTGGGCGACAGCTCCCGTGCCCTCATGTGCGCCCTCGGCGCGTCATCGGTGCTCGTCGTCCCGCTGGTGACCCGGGAGCGGGCGGTCGGTGCCTTCGCGCTCGTCCGCCGGACAGGGGTCACGCCGTTCGACGGCGCCGACGCCACGCTGGTCGAGGACATCGCCCGCCGGGCCGCGCTCGCCGTCGACAACGCCCGGCTCTACCGCGAGCAGCGCGATGTCGCGCTGCAGCTGCAGCACGCGCTGCTGCCGTCGGCGTCGGCGGATCTCGTGGTGGACACCGCGGTGCGCTATCTGCCCTCCCGGGCGAGGTACCGAGTCGGTGGGGACTGGTACGACCGCTTCGCGTGCCCCAGCACACCCGGTCGCACGGTGTTGGTCGTCGGCGACGTCGCCGGTCACGACCTGCCGGCTGCCGCGACGATGGCGGCGGTCCGCAACCTGCTCCGCGGGATCGCGGTGGCCACGGACAAGTCGTGCGCGGGCGTGATCGAGGCCCTGGACGGCAATCTCGCCGCACTCTCGGTCGTCGGCACAGCGAGCGTCGTCCTCATGACCGTCGACGCCGAGCCCGAGGGTGACTGGACGCTCACGTGGACCAACGCCGGCCACCCGCCGCCGCTGCTGCTGCTGCCCGACGGCGGCGTCGAGCTCCTCGACGAGGTGCACGGCCCGATCCTCGGCACCCGCTCGTCCCCCCGGCGCGGCGAGTCGACGCGCCGCGTGCCGGGCGGCAGCGCGGTCGTCCTCTACACCGACGGTCTGATCGAGACCCGCGGCGAGAGCATCGATGTCGGCCTCACCCGGTTGCGGCAGAGCGCGACGGCCGTCTCGGGCCTGCGCGACCGTCCCGAGGAGCTGCTGGACGAGCTGCTGCGACGCAATCATCCGACGGACGAAGACGACACCGCCGTGCTGGTCTGTTCCCTGCCCGTCTCTCGTTAGCGTGGGCGGCAGCCGGGGCACCTCCTCGGCGAGGGCACGACGGGCCCGGCCACGGACGGCCGAAAGACCGCGGCCCTCCTGCTGCTCCCTGACCGATCCTGCGGGGGACGGATCAGTGTCGGCATGGGGGACCTGTTGTGGCGGGAGCCGCGCGACAGGCCCCCACCTCTCAGGACGCGCGGGTGCGCGTCACCGTCCGGGCGACGGACACCGACGCCACGAAGGCGGGCGACGGCTGCGCGACCAGCCGGATGCGCACCGAGTAGCCCGGCCGGAAGCCCGTCACCGTCACCGCGCCGCCGCCGCGGGTACGCGCGACGGTGCGGAACGTGTGCCAGCCGCCGCGGGCTCCGGTCCGCCGGTACTGCAGGCGGACCGGCTGACCGGTCACGCCGTCGGCGCCACGCGCGCGGGTGAGGCGGCCGGTGACGGCGAGCGCGGCGCCGGGGCGGACCCGGCGCGGGGCGGCGGTGATCGCCAGGGCCGTCGCGACGGGCGTCGTGGCGGTCACCGGCCGGGTCGCCGACGACGTGGTCCCGCGGCCGAGGGAGTTCGTCGCGGTGACGGTGAACGAGTACGACGTCGACGGCGTGAGACCGGTGAGCACACAGGACGTGGCGGCGGTGCGGCACCCGCCACCCGGCGAGCCGACCACCCGGTAGGACGTGACGGTCGACCCGCCGCCGTCCGCCGGGGCCGTCCACCGCACGGTGGCGGTGGTGCCGGCGACGGTCGCGCTCGCGCGACCCGGGACGCCCGGCACCGTCGCGGCAGGAGTCACCGAGGTGCTGGCGGCCGACTTCGGCCCGGTGCCGGCGGCGTTCACCGCGGCCACCCGGAAGGTGTAGCTGCGTGCCTTCGCCAGGCCGGCGACGTCCGCCGTCGTCGTGTCGCCGACGCGGACGGCGGGCTGCGCGGTCGAGCCCACGTACGGGGTGACGACGTAGCCGCCGACGGCGGCGCCGCCGTCGGCCGCCGGCCGCGTCCAGGTGACCGTGGCCGTGGTGCCGACCAGGGTCGCGGTGCCGATCGCCGGGGCGGACGGCGCGACCGCGGGCACGGTGACGGCGTTGCTGGCGGCCGAGTCCGCGCCGGTGCCGACGGCGTTCACCGCGGCGACGGTGAAGGTGTAGCTGCGTCCCCGGGCCAGTCCCGGGATCGTCGCGGTGGTGACGCCCCGTGCCGTCACCGGCGTGAGGGCGACGCCGGCGAGCCACGGCGTGACGACGTAGCGTCCGATCGCGGCGCCCCCGGTGCTCGACGGCGCGCTCCAGGTGACGGTCACGCTCGGTGCCGACGTCGACGTCAGGGTGGCGCGCGCGACCCGCGGCGCGCCCGGGACGGTCGGCGCCGGTCCCTCGGCCCCGAGCACGGTCAGCGTCGGCACGCTCGACACCGCCGCGGCGAGGGTCGCGGCGGTGTAGCGGGTGGCATGGCCGGCGACGTCGGTGACGGTGAGGCCGGTGATCCGCCAGTCGCCGCCCGGCGTGCGGGCGTCGAGCGTGAACCGGGCGGCGAACGTCCCGGTGGCCGGATCGCCGTCGACGAGGTCGTCGGTCGAGAAGGAGGCGTCGACGGTGGCGTCGCCGCTGGGGCTGGCGAGCGTCACCGTGCCGTCGGCAAGGCCGGCGGGCACCGCGTCCGGGTCGGTGAGGGCGACCAGCAGTGTGCCGTCGGCGGCGTCGGTGCGGGCGTCGAGCGAGGGCTGCGCGAACGCGAGGCCGGTGACGATCGGCGCCGCGGTGTCCGCCGCGGCGCTGCTGACCGTGAACGAGGCGTGCGCGCCCAGATCCGCGGTCGCCACGGTGGTCGTGTTGCCGGCGAGGTCGGTCAGGACCACGCTCGCGACCGTCCAGGTGCCGGTGGTGAGCTCGGCGTAGACCGGAACGGTGAGCGTGCCGCTGCGCGACGTGCCCGACCGCGCCTGCGCGCCGTCGTAGGAGACGGGCGCGGTCTGGGCGTCGTCCAGGGTGCCGTTGGGACGGCGCAGCGTGACGGTGGCGGCGGCGAGCCCGGAGCCCTGGTCGGTGAAGCCGACTCGTGCGTACACGTATCCCGAGCGCTGGTAGGCGGTCGAGACCGTGGCCGGCCCGACGGTGAACGACGTCAGTGCCGGGGCGACGGTGTCGTCGTCGGTGCGGACGGTCACCGCCAGGGCGGGCACGGCGGTGTCGTCGTAGTCGCGGGCGTTGAACTGACCGTCGACGAGGCTGACCCCGCTGAGCTGCCAGCGACCGGGCGCGCTGCGCGCCGGGAAGGTGACCGCGACGTCCCACGTGCCGTCGGTGCCGGTGCCCGCTGCCGGCGGCCCGGACAGGTAGCCGTCCGCGGTCGCGTCGCCGTCGGGCGAGGTGAAGGTGACCGAGCCGCCGGTGACCCCGGACAGGTCGTCGCTCGCTCGCAGGTGCACGGTGGCGTCGACGGGGCCCGCCGTGGTGTCGAGCGTCGCGACGTCGGGATCGAGACTCGCGCCGAGCAGCACCGGCGCCGCGGTGTCGACGGTCCGGGTCACGGTGACGCCGGTGCCGAGCGCCCCGACCGTGAGCTGGTTGCCGGCGTCGTCGGTGGCGCTCAGCCCGGTCGCGGGCCAGGAGCCGGCGGCGTCGAAGGTCGAGAAGGACGCGACACCGGTCCAGGTACCCGCGCGGGCGGTCCCGGCGCTGCGTTCGAGCGTGACGTCGGACGTCGTGCCGTCCGGCGCGGTGAGGGTGACGGTCGCGTCGACCACGCCGGACAGGTCGTCGGTGAGGCGGGCGGTGACCGTCGCCTGCGCGTCGCCGGCGGTGACGTCGACGGTGGCGGGGGCGATGCCGACGGCCCCGACCAGCGCGGGGGCGGTGGTGTCGGTCGCAGCGGCCGCGGCGACCGGCGACGCGGTGGTGACCACGAGCGCGGCGACCGCCGCGAGGACGGTGCCGGCGATGGCTGGACGGATCATGCTGGGCTGCTCCCGGGTCGGCGCGATGCGACCCCCGCCACCCCAGCTAACGTGAATCTTACATGCGCCGTCCGGGTGCGGGAAGGGGCTCAGCCCAGTCCCGCGTCGTGGACCACGATGGCCACCTGCACCCGGTTCGCGGCGGCCAGCTTGGCCAGCAGTCGCGAGACGTGGGCCTTGACGGTGGCCTCGCTCATGTACAGCGAGGCCGCGATCTCGGCGTTCGACGCCCCGCGGCCCACCGCGACCGCGACCTCGTGCTCGCGCCCGGTGAGCGTCGCCAGCCGGGCGCGGGCGGCGGAGCGCCGGTCGTCGGCTGCGGACCCGCCGCCGCCCGTGCCGTCGGTGGGACTGTCGGGGGTTGCGTCGCCGCTCGGGTCGTCGCTCGTGTCGCCGCTCGTGTCGCCGGTGACGTGCCCGATGAGGGTGCGGGTGACCGCGGGCGAGAGCATCGCCTCGCCGGCGTGCACGAGCCGCACCGCGCCGACGATCTCCTCCGGCGCGGTGTCCTTCAGCAGGAAACCGCCGGCCCCGGCCCGCAGCGCCCGCAGCACGGAGTCGTCGGCGTGGAAGGTGGTGAGCACGATGACCTGCGGCGGGTCGGGCGCCGCCCGCACCGTCCGGGTGGCCGTGATGCCGTCGACGCCGGGCATCCGGATGTCCATGAGCACGACGTCGGGGTGGTGCTCCGCGACCGCCCCGACCGCGGCGGCGCCGTCGCCGGCCTCCCCGACCACCTCGAGATCCGCGGCCGAGGACAGGATCATGCGCAGCCCGGCGCGGACCAGCGGGTCGTCGTCGACCAGCAGCACGCGTACGCGGGATCGTTCCGTCCCGTCGGTCAGCGCCATGTCAGCCTCGCGTCCACGACGAACTCGCCGGCCCCGGTCGGGCCGTGCTCGAGCGTGCCGCCGGTGAGGTTGACGCGCTCGCGCAACCCGAGCAGGCCGGTGCCCGAACCGGGCAGCGAGGTCTCGGGGGCGAGCGGCAAGCGGTTGCGTACCTGGACCCGCAACCCGGCGCCCGGAGCGCCGGCCACGCGCACGGTGGTGGCGGTGCCGGTCGCGTGCTTCGCCACGTTGGTCAAGGCCTCCTGCACGATGCGGTACGCGTCGCGGCCCAGGGTGCCAGGTGGTTCGGCGGCCGCGGCGACGTCCATGACGAACTCGATCCGAGCGCCCGCGCGACGCGTGTCGGCGACCAGGCGCGCGATGTCGTGCAGGGTCGGCTGCGGGGCCGCGGCCGCGGGTGCGCCCGGGGCGGTGTCGACGGTGCCGTCGGGGCTCTCGCGCAGCACGCCGATCACGCCGCGCAGCTCCTCCAGCGCCTGGTGCGCCGTCTCCCGGAGCAACCCGGCCGTCTGTGCGACCTGCTCGGGCGGCAGGTCCGGGCGCAGCTGCAGGCCCCCGGCGTGCAGCGCGAGCATCGAGATGCGGTGGGCGAGCACGTCGTGCATCTCGCGCGCGATCCGGGTGCGTTCGGCCGTACGGGCCTGCTCGGCGAGCATCCGCTGCTCGGCCTCGGCGCGTTCGGCCCGCTCCCGCAGCGTCCACACCAGCTGCCGGCGGGCCCGCACGAACATCCCCCACGCCGTCACGACGGCCACGAAGCCGACGCTGAACAGCATCATGACCCAGAAGGACGTCGTGGACGGCCGTACGAGCGTGAAGACCGCCGACGCCCCGAGATTCACCACGACGAGCAGCAGCGCCACCGTCGTGCGCCGGTGCACGGCGACGCCGAAGAGCCCGACGACGCTCGCGGGCGCCGAGGTCACCGACACCGTCGACAGCAGCGCCGTCAGCACGCCCACGCCGACGGGCCAACGCCGCCGGCCCCACAGCGCGACGCAGGCGACCCCGCCCAGCAGCAGGTCCACCGTGCCGAGGACCGGCGAGAGCGAGTGCACCGCGTCGTCCTCGTTGGCCGCGAAGGCGAGCAGGCCGGTGCCCGCGGCGAGCAGGAAGAGCAGAGTGTCCACGACCCGGTCGCGCCACGTCCGCCGGGTCCGGGTCGCGCGCGACGGGTCCTCCGGCGGCAGCAGGGTCGCCGGCACCAGGTGCGGGTACGCCAGCCCCGAACGCAGCCGACCGGTGTCGCTCACCCCGCCAGCCTAGGGACCCGGCGCGGCCACGACGCCCTACGAAAGTCGACGGCCGGCCGCGACGAAAGGTGCAGCCCGCCGCAGCAGAGGCAGCCGTCCGGCCGATGTGACGCCGGGGCCCGGCACGGCAGCGTTGCCGGCATGATCACAGCGGAACACCTCACCAGGTCCTACGGCGCGACCCCGGTCGTCTCGGACGTCTCCTTTGCGTGCGCACCCGGGACGATCACCGGCTTCCTCGGCCCCAACGGCGCCGGGAAGTCCACGACGTTGCGGATGATCACCGGACTCACCCGCCCGGACCGGGGCAGTGCGACGGTCGCCGGCACGTCGTTCGCCCGATTGCCCAACCCAGCGCGGGTCGTCGGCACCCTGCTCGACCCGACCGCGATGCACTCCGGTCGGTCGGGACGCGCGACGCTCGCGATCACCGCGCGCACCGCGGGCGTCCCCCTGGCCCGGGTCGGCGAGGCGCTCGAGCTCGTCGGCCTCGCCGGCCCGGCGGCCGAGAAGCGGGTCGGCCAGTACTCCCTCGGCATGCGGCAGCGCCTCGGCATCGCGCAGGCGCTGCTCGCCGAGCCGCAGGCGCTCATCCTCGACGAGCCGGCCAACGGGCTCGACCCGGAAGGCATCGCGTGGATGCGCCGGCTGCTGCGCGACTTCGCCGACCGCGGCGGCACCGTGCTGCTGTCGAGCCACCTCCTGCACGAGGTGCAGGCCACCGTCGACCATCTCGTCGTGATCGCCGGGGGGCGCGTCGCCGCCGCCGGCGCGATGCAGGACCTGCTCGCGACCTCCGGCGTCGTCGTCCGCGCCGTGGACGCGGGCGCGACCGCGACCCTGGAACGGGCGCTCGTCGGCACCGGCGCGCAGGTCACGCGCGCCGACGACGGCGCGCTGACCGTCGACACCGCCACGGGGATCGACGCCCCGACCGTCGGCCGGCTCGCGCTGCAGCACGGCATCGCCCTCGGCGAGCTGCGCAGCAGCGACGCCACCGGGCTGGAGGAGCTCTTCTTCAGCCTCACCACCGCCACCACCGCGTCCGAGGAGGCCGCATGACCGCCACGTCCGCCCCCACCGACTCCCGACCGGCCGCGGCGCCGATGCCGCCGGCGAGCGCGCCCATCCCGTTCGCCCGCCTGCTGCGCGTCGAGTGGGGCAAGGCCACCGACACCCGCTCCGCGCGCTGGCTGCTCGGGATCACCGCGCTGGCCACCGCCCTGCTCATGCTCGTCCCGCTCATCGACCGGCAGGGCAACGACCAGACCTTCGCCGCCTACCTGCAGTTCGCCGCGTTCGGGATCGGCACGCTGCTGCCGGTGGTGTCCATCCTGACGCTGACCACGGAGTGGACGCAGCGCACGGTGCTCACGACGTTCGTGCAGGTGCCGCGGCGGTCGCGGGTCATCTCGGCCAAGGTGGTGGTGTCGGTGCTGATCGCGTTCGCCGCGATCGCCTACGGCGTGGTCGTCACCACCGTCGCGCTGTCGATCGCCGCGGCCACCGGACGCGACGTCGGCCTCGGGCTGGGCGCCGCGGACCTCGTCGGGTACGCGCTGTTCGTGCTGGTCAACATCGGCATGGGCGTCGCGTTCGGGGCCCTGCTGCACAACACGGCGGCGGCGGTCGTCCTCTTCTACGTCCTGCCGACGGCCTTCGGCATCCTCGGCGACGCGGTCGCGCCCGTCGGGCGCTGGCTCGACACCAACACCACCTTCAACTGGCTCGTCGAGGGCGATTTCGGGGGCCACGTCCCCAACATCCTGGTCTCGGTGCTCGTGTGGCTCGTGGTGCCGCTCGCCCTGGGCCTGGTGCGCACAGCCCGGCGTGAGATCACGTAACCGGCCAGTCGACGACCGCGGCGTAGGCGCGCCGGCGCTCCCACCCGGTGAGCGCGGTGAGCGCCCGCGCCGCGGTCCGCGTCCCGACGCCGTCGGCGAGCAGCGCCTCGACGGCCGCCCGGACGGTGGGATCGAGCGCGTCGGCCGCGGGCACCGGGTGCAGGCAGCAGTGGACGCGCTCGGCCCCGGCCAGGTCGGGGATCGAATCGGGCGCGGCCGGCCGGGGCCGGCCGAAGTCCTGCGCCACGGTGGCCTCGCCGCTGCCGCGGACATCGCGTGCCCGGTGCAACAACTCGGGCAGCTCGGCGCGTCCTACGGACACGACGAGGCGGTGCGAGGCCGGCGTCGTACGCAATGCGGCGACGGCGGCCGGGCCGTCCCCGGCCAGGGTGAGGAGGGCCGATGAGGGACAGGCGGCGGCCACGGCGTGCCGCGGCGGCAGACCGACCGTGTCGACCTCGACGCCGGCCGGCCGTTCCCGCAGCGACGTGCCGGGCAGGTCGGCGGTGGCGACCACGACCGTCCGGCCCCCGGCGGCGCCACGCGCCGGACCCACCAGACGTCGCGCCCCGGCGTCCTCGACGATGAGCTGGTCGGCGCGGGCGAGCTCCGCGGCGAGCGCCGGTCCGGGGTGCGTGGCGAGCGGGTCGGCCGCGCAGAGCACGAGGAGGGGCTGCGCGGCCGGCCGTTCGGCGACGTCGACGGTGACGAGCGTGTCGGGGTCGCGCAGGCGTGCGACGAGCTCGGCCGGCAGGTCGGCCGCCGCGGCGGTCGCGTCGGTGGCGAACGTGCCCGGCAGGCGCAGGGGGCCGCGCCGGATCACGATCGGACCGGCCGGATCCCATGCGGGGTTGGCGACGGCGTCGAGGTCGAAGCGATGGCCGCCGGCGGTGAGGCGGATGCGGACCGCTCCGGCCAGCGGCGCGACGGGCTCGGCCTCGGCGGCCACGGCCACGATGCAGGTGCCGCGCTCGGTCAGCTCGGCGCCCGGACTGAGCTCGAGGGTCTTGCCGTGGGTCGCCCGGACGGCCGGGTGGCCGCGTCCGGTGAACCGCATGCCCGCAGCGTAGGGGTTGGCCCCGTGCCGGCGCGGCTCACGACCCCTGACGACCGCGCTCGCCCGGGGCCAACGCCTAGGGTGAGCCGGTGCGGCAGGTCATCGGCAAGGCGACCCGCGACCTCGACGCCGCCGCCTTCGCCGCGCTGCGCGAGCCGTACCGGGAACTCGTCGTCGATCTCGGCACCGGCGACGGCAAGCACGTGCTGGCCGTCGCGCGCTCGCGGCCCGACGCGCTCGTCGTCGGCCTCGACGCCGGCCCCGACGCCATGCGTCGCACCGCCCACCGGGCCGCCGCCCGGCCGGCCAAGGGCGGCGTGCCCAACGCGGTGTTCGTGTGGGCGGCGGTGGAGCAGCTGCCGGGCGAGCTCCACGCCGTCGACGAGGTGCACTGCCTCATGCCGTGGGGCAGCCTGCTGCGGGCGCTCGTCACGCCCGAGCCGGTCGTCCTGCGCGGCGTCGCGGCCAGCTGTCGCCCCGGCGCGCCGTTCCTCGTCACCCTCAACCTGCACGCCTGGCGGCCGCCGGTGGCCGACGTGGGCGGCACCCCCGAGCCGACCCCGGCGAGTGTCGACGACGTGCTCGCCCCGGGCTACGCCGCCGCGGGCTGGATGCTGTCGGCCGCCGACTACCTGGACGACGCGCAGCTCACCGGCCTGGGGACGTCCTGGACGAAACGGCTCGGCTCGACCCGCGAGGAGCTCGCCGTCCTCGGGCTGCGCGGCACCATCGGTCAGGACGGGAACTGACGGCAGTACTCGTAGAGCGCCATGGCCGTGGCGGTGGCGACGTTGTAGCTGTAGGGCAGACCCCACACCGGGATCTCGATCGTGTCGTCGAGCAGGGCGAGCTCGGCCTCGCTCAACCCCGCGCGCTCGTTGCCGATCACCAGCGCCGTCCGCCGCGTGAAGGCGTAGTGGTGCAGGTCGGCCGAGTTCGTCGTCTGCTCCAGGCCGACGAGACGGTAGCCGTCGGCGCGCAGGGTCTTCAGCACCGGCGGCAGGGAGTTGCGGACCTCGAGGCCGACCGAGTCCGCGCCGTCGCGGGCGATCGTGCGGTCGAGCCGCGCGTGCCCGCACACGATCATGCGCTCGACGCCGCAGCAGCCCGCCGTCCGCGCGATCGTCGACAGGTTGACGTTGCTGCGCATCGGCGCGCAGGCCACGACGAGCTCGCGGGGGGCCGCCAGCGGCGTCGGCGGTCGGTGCCGCACCTGTTCGAACACCCGGACACGGTAGCGAGCGCGGGACACGTCACGGAGCGCGACGGATCGGCGCGGTGTCAGGGCGCTGCTGTCGGACAGCAGCGCCCTGACGGTTGCCCCGCGGGACGGGCTCAGCGGCCGGGGATCGGGTCGTGCTGGTCGAACTGCATGTTCTCGGCGACCTTGCGCGCGATGGCGGCGATTCGCTCGCTGGTCACCTTGTCGGTCAGCCGTTGCACGCTCGGGCCGGCGTAGGCGATCGTGCCGTCCCCGCGGTCGAAGGCGACGATGGTGACGTGGTTGCCGCGGAACTGCCGCCCCTCGTGTCCGTCGACGGTGACCTTCGTGTAGTCGCCCCGCCCGCCGCCGGTGGCCTGCATGCGCGTGGGCAGGGACCCCTTCAGGGTCCAGATCACGACGTCGACGTCCGACCCGTCGACCGAGACGGTCCAGTCCCGCTGCTCGAAACCGGGATTGTTGAAGGTCTGCTCGCCCTGCTGCCGGGCCGGGCCGGGGAGCCAGCCCGCGTCGATCGAGGAGTAGTCGCGCGCGCTGGTCACGATCGACCTGGTCGGGCCCCCGGACCCGGACAGCGACGCCGCGGAGCTGCTCGCCGGGCGGTGGTCCGCCGACGTGGAGGCGCCTGCCGAGGCGGAGGACGCGGCCGGGGCGGAGGACGCGGCGGGGGCGGAGGTCGCGGCGGGGGCGCCGCCGACCGCGACGGACGGGTCGTGCTGCGGGTCCGCGGGCCCGCTGATCGCGGCGACACCGACGGCGAGGGCGGTCACGGCCGCGGCGGCGGCGAGGGCAGTGACTGCGCGGGTCGTGGCGACCCGGCGACGGCGGGCGATGCGCTGGTGGACGTCGTCCAGCACCGAGGCCGCGTCAGGTGCCCTGTCGGCCTCGTGGGCGAAGGCGTCGTCGAGCGAACGGTCGTCGATCATGAGTGCTCCTTGATGGATGAGGTGACGGCGAAATCGGGGTGAGGGTCTGCGCGGAGAGTGGCGAGCGCGCGGGACGCGTAGCCGCGGACCGTGACCGGCGAGCAGCCGAGGACCTCGGCGATCTCGTTGTCGGTCAGCCGCTCGAAGTAGCGCAGGACGAGCACGCTGCGCTGACGGCGAGGCAGGCCGCGCAGCCGCTGCAGTGCGTCGTCCCGCTCGGCGATCGCGCCCGCGTGATCGCCGGTGGGCGGCCCCTCGGGGAGTTCGTCGAACGGGAGGACGACGTGACGGACCGCCCAGCTGCGACGCCAGGAGAGGAACGCCCGGGTCACCATCGTCCGCACGTAGGCACGTTGGTTGTCGGCTGCACTCACCAACGACCACCGGCGGAACGCCTTGACCATTACGTCCTGCACCAGGTCCCGGGCCAGGTCGGGATCGCCGGTGAGCACGGTGGCGTAGCGCAGCAGACCATCCAGCTCGCGCCGGGCGAAGGTGTCGAACTCGGTCATGACCACGTCTCTAAGACGCACCCCCGGCCCGATGTGTGGTCACGTCCGGCCACCGATTTTCCTCGCGCGGGACGACGCCCGGCTCGCGGCGGACGGCTCGGTGCGGCCGGCGGCGCTACCGTCCAGGGGTGACCGAACCCGGCCTGGCGCTGAAGTCCGCGGCCGGCCGCGGGGTGCTCGCCGCGACCATCCTCGGCAGCGGGATGGCCATGCTCGACGGCACCGTCGTCAACGTCGCGCTGCCGCGGATCGGTGGTGACCTCGACGCGGGGCTGACCGCGCTGCAGTGGACGGTCAACGCGTACACGCTGACGCTCGCCGGGTTCCTGCTGCTCGGCGGGTCCCTCGGCGACCATCTCGGCCGACGGCGGATCTACGTGGTCGGGGTCGTGTGGTTCACCGTCGCCTCGATCGGCTGCGCGGTGGCGCCGACCGCCGGCCTGCTGATCGCCATGCGACTGCTGCAGGGCGTCGGCGCGGCGCTGCTGACCCCCGGGTCGCTCGCCATCATCGAGTCGGTGTTCCGGCGCGACGACCGCGCCGCGGCGGTGGGCTCGTGGTCCGGGCTCGGTGGCGTCGCGACCGCGGTGGGGCCGGTCGTGGGCGGCGTGCTCGTCGGGGTCGCGCCGTGGGGCTGGCGGCTCGTCTTCCTGCTCAACGTGCCGCTCGCCGCGGCCGTCGTCTGGCTGGCGGTGCGCTACGTCCCCGAGCTCCGCGACGACGACGCCGAACCGCACTACGACGTCCCCGGCGTGGTGCTCGCCGCGGCCGGCCTCGCGCTCACCGTCCTCGCGCTGACCGACGGACCCACCCGGGGCTGGCCGGTCGGGATCATCGTCCTGCTGATCGTCGGTGTGGTCCTGCTCGCCGCGTTCGTGGTGGTCGAGGCGCGCAGCCGGCACCCGATGATGCCGTTGTCGCTGTTCGCGGACCGGCAGTTCGTCGCGGCCAATGCCGTCACCTTCGTCATGTACGCCGCGCTGGGCGGCTCGCTGTTCCTGATCCCGGTGCAGCTGCAACGGGTGTCGGGCTTCACGCCGGTGGCGGCGGGGAGCGCCCTGCTGCCGATGACGTTCGTGATGCTGCTGCTGTCGAGCCGGGCCGGCCGGCTGGCGGCGCGCATCGGCGCCCGCGGGCCGATGACGGTCGGCCCGATCGTGGCCGGGCTCGGCCTGGTCCTGCTCGTCCGCGTGGGGGAGCACGCCTCCTACGCGACCGACGTGCTGCCGGCGGTCGTGGTGTTCGCGCTCGGCCTCTCGGCGACGGTCGCGCCGCTGACCGCGACGGCGCTCGCGGCCGCCCCACCGCGACAGGTCGGGGTCGCCTCGGCGGTCAACAACGACATCGCCCGCGTCGCCGGTCTGCTCGCCGTGGCCGTGCTGCCGGGCCTCGCCGGCATCACCCCGGCCGCGTACGACCGGCCGGCCGAGCTGTCGGCCGGTTTCCACCACGCCGTCGTCGTGGCGGGGGTGCTGTGCGCCGTCGGTGGAGTGCTGTCCTTCGTCCTGCTGGCCCGGGCCGGTGTGCCCGGGCCGCCACCGGCCGGGACGCCGGCCGGGACGGAGCCCAGCCGGGACGCCGCCCGCTGCCCGCTCGACGCCCCACACCATCACTGACGCCGCCGCCCTCCGCGCCAGGGCACCGGTCGCTACGTCCTCTGGACGAGCACGCCGACGACCCCGAAGGTCGCCAAGGGCGACGTGGGCGCGCTGACCGTTCGCTGATCCGCCCGCGCGTTCCCGTACAGCTAGCGGCGACGCGCCCGGCGCGCATCGCGCCGGGCCCGCGACCGTTCCCGGGCCGCGGCCTCGGCCACCGCGGCGTCCGCCAGCGTCGGAGCCGTGCCGCCGTGCGCGCCGGGGAGCCACCAGTGGTCGTCGGCGTCGCGCGGCACGTCGGGGTACCCGGCCATGGCGTCGTCCAGCAGGCCCTGCATGCGGCGCCGGAGCTCGGCGTCCACCGCCGCCCGGTCGGCGTCGCGGGCCGGGTGCAACGGCGCGCCGACGAAGACGCGGATGGTCTTGCCACGGCGCAGGCTGCGCCGGCCGTCCACGGTGAAGGTCCGCTGCGGGGCCCACAGCACGACCGGCACCAGCGGGACCTGCTCCCACGTCGCGAGCGTGGCGGCGCCGAGCTTGAAGGACTTGAGGGTGAACGACCGGCTGATCGTCGCCTCGGGGAAGACCCCGACGAGCTCACCGGCGGCGAGTCGGCGCGCGGCCACCCGGTACGCCGCGGCGCCGCTGTCCCGGTCGACGGGGATGTGGCGCATCCGGCGCATGAGCGGGCCGGAGACCGGGTTCTCGAAGGTCGACTGCTTGGCCATGAAGCGCACGAGCCGTGCCCGGCCGGACGCGACCAGGCCGACGAAGGTGAAGTCCAGGTAGCTGAGGTGGTTGCACGCCAGCACCGCCGGGCCGGCCGCGGGCAGGTGCTCGACGCCGCGCAGCTCGAAACGCAGGCCGAGCAGTCCGAACACGCCCCGGAAGATGCCGATGACCACCCGATAGGTGCGGTCCCGTCCGCGAAGGCGCGCCCGTACCGAGGTGATCACGACCCCAGCCTGCCCTGCCGGCGGCTCCGGCAAGCCTGCGGGAGGCCCGCCGCGCCGGTGGCCGTGCTCGCCGCGACCGGGCGATCGGCTCAGGCGGGCTGGGACAGCGACAGCGCGAAGTCGCCGGCTGGGTCGGTCCACCAGTGGGTGAGGCGCAGCCCGGCGACGGCGAGCTCGGCCTCGACCCGCTCGCGGCGGAACTTCGACGAGATCTCGGTGCGGATCTCCTCGTCGCGGGCGAGGTGCACGTCGAGGTCGAGCGCGTCGATGCGGACGCTCTGCTCCCATCGGGAGCGCAGCCGCATCTCGATGCGTTCCTCGTCGGCGTCCCACCGGGCGACGTGGTCGAACGCGTCGGGGTCGAAGCGTCCCCCCAGGTCGCGGTTGATCACCGAGAGGACGTTCTTGTCGAACTGGGCGGTCACTCCCTCGGCGTCGTCGTACGCGGCGACGAGGCGATCGGTGTCCTTCACCAGGTCGGTGCCGAGCAGCAGCGCGTCGCCGTCGACGAGGGTGTGTCGCACGTCAGCGAGGAACCTCTCGCGTTGCGCCGGATCGAGATTGCCCACGGTCGAGCCCAGGAACGCGACGAGTCGGGCGGGATGCCGTGGCAGCAGCCCGAGGTGCTGCTCGAAGTCGCCGACGATCGGCTCGATCTCGAGCTGCGGGTACTCCTCGGCGACCGCGGCGCTCGCGTCCTTGAGGACGGCCGGATCGACGTCGAAGGGCACGAAGTGGGTGAGGGTGCCGGCACCCTGCAGGGCCCGCAGCAGGAGGCGCGTCTTCTCCGACGTGCCGCTGCCGAGCTCGACGAGCGCCTGCGCGCCGGTGGCCGCCGCGATGTCGCTGGCGTGCGCTTCGAGCGCGGCCCGTTCGGCGCGGAAGGGGTAGTACTCGGGCAGCCGGGTGATGCGGTCGAACAGATCGCTGCCGTGCGCGTCGTAGAAGTACTTCGGCGGCAGCGTCTTCGGATCCGCGGTCAGCCCGGCGCGGACGTCGCGCGCCAACTGCGCGTTCAGCGCTCCCGGATCGAGATGGATCGCCGTGTCGTTGACCGGCACGTCAGGCCTCCAGGTCGGTCACGGTGACGCCGGATCGCGTCACCTCGATCAGGTGGTGGTCGGGGACGTCGACCCAGCCGGGATCGTCGTCCCAGGGCTCGCTCGCGACGGCGACTCCGGCGTCGGTCTCGAGGTAGCTCAGCTCGTCGCCCCACGTCACCCCGACGATCTTCTCGCCGTCGGTCATGAGCACGTTGAGGAACGACCCGGAATCTTTTTGCGCGATATCGCGTAAAATCGAGACGAGGGCGGGCGGTCCCTGCGCGAACACGTGCGCCGCCAGGACGGCCGAGTCGCACACCGACTCGGCGTCGAGCGTCGCGGGGAGGGCGGCGCGGGACACCTTGCCGTTGTGCGACAACAGCCAGCGCCCGTCGGTGAACGGGGCGGCGGCGGTCTCGTCGATCGGCATGCCCACCGTGGCCGAGCGCACCGCCGCGAGCACGGCGTGCGATGCGAGCACCGGCGCGACCGAGGCGAAGGACGCGTCGTTCCACAGCGGCCGTGCCGAGCGCCAGCGCCGCACCGTGCCGTCGGCGTCGTAGAAGCCGACGCCCCAGCCGTCGGCGTTGAGCAGGCCACGCTTCTGCCGCCGCGGCGCGTAGGCCTGGGTCTGCAGCCCCGCAGGCGGGTCCAGCACGAGCGACGCGAGATCCCGCGGCGTCCCGAGCCACGCCAGGTGACGACACACGGTTCAGGCGTCCCAGGCGAGGCGGAAGCCGGTGAAGATCTGGCGGCGGATCGGGAGGTCCCAGTTGCGGAAGGACGGGCGGATCGTGTTGCCGCCGACGGCCCACGAGCCGCCGCGCAGCACGCGGAAGTCCCCACCGAAGAACGGCGCGCTGTACTGGCGGTAGAGCATCGGCGTGAACCCCGGCCAGGCCTCGAAGCCGGAGGACGTCCACTCCCACACGTCGCCGATCAGCTGCTCGACGCCGTAGGCGGACGCGCCGTCGGGGTACGCGCCGACGGGCGCCGGCCGCAGCGACCCGCCGCCGAGATTGGCCAGCGCCGGCGTCGGGTCGGCCGCACCCCACGGCCAGCGGCGTCGCCGCCCCAGCTCGGGATCCCAGACGCAGGCCTTCTCCCACTCCTGCTCGCTGGGCAGTCGGGCGCCGGCCCACGCCGCGTACGCCTCGGCCTCGAAGAAGCAGACGTGCTGCACGGGCTCGTCGGGGACGAGAGCCTCGACGCTGCCGAACCGGCGACGCGAGCCGTCGCCCAGCCAGAACTGGGGAGCGGTCAGGCCGGCCTCCTGCCGGTGCGCCCAGCCCCGCGCGGACCACCAGCGCGGCTCGTCGTACCCGCCGGCGTCGACGAAGCGCTGGTACTCGGCGTTGGTGACCGGAACCCTGGCGATGCGGAACGCCGCGAGGTCGACGACGTGCGCGGGCCGCTCGTTGTCGAGCGACCACGGCTCCTCGGTGCCGTCGACACCCAGGACGAACTCGCCGGCGGGCACCAGCACCGAGCCGTCCGGCACCGTCCGTCCTGTCGGCAGTGGGGCGCCCGCGCCCAGGATCGGTGTGCCGTCGCGCAGCTGATGGGTGGCGAGCATCGTCTCGTTGTGCATCTGCTCGTGCTGCTCGACCATGACGTAGGGGAAGAGGTCCTCGCCCGACGGGTCGGGCAGCCGGTCGAGGCCGTCGAGGATCCGGTTGCGGACGTCGGCGAGGTAGGTGCGGGCCTCGGCCGGCGACAGCAGCGGCAGCGTCGCCCGTGTCGCACGCGGGTTCTCGAACGCGTCGTACAGGCGCTCGACCTGGCACGAGAGCAGGCCCTGGGCAGCGGACTCACCGCCACGCAGGAGCCAGAGGTCCTCCTGCTGTCCGATGTGGGCGAGGTCCCAGACGAGCGGGCTCATCAGCGGGCTGTGCTGGGTCGTCAGCTCGTGGTCGTCGAACTCGGTCAGGGTCAGGGTGCGGGCCCGCGCGGTCTGCAGACCGTTCGCGGCGATGTCACGCATGGGCTTCCTCCTCCAGCAGGCGCAGCGGGCCGACCCGGTCGGCGCGCTCGCGCAGCTCGTCGCTCGGCGTCCGCCCCGCGGCCACGAGGTCGGCGAGCGCGGTCAGTTCGGGGCGCAGTTCGTCCGGGCAGTGCACGAGTGCCACGTCGACGCAGCCGCGCACCGCGGCCGCGATCGCGGGATCGCGCAGGCCGTCGCGGGCGGCGGCCTCCCACGCCCCGACGACGGGCCGGGTCAGTTCGGCCGCGGCCGCCGCCGCGTCGGGGTCGTCGAGCAGGACGGCGGTCAGCGTGGCGAGTGCCGGCCACCACCGGTCGGGCAGCGCGTCCAGGCAGCGGATCTCGACGTACCCCCGCGGCCGGACGGGCGGGAACAGCGTCGTCAGGTGGTAGTCGAGATCGGCGAGGGTGGGTCGCCGTTCGATCGGTGCCCGGCCCTGCAGCCAGTCCCGGAACGGCACCCGCTGCCGTACCGGGTGCACGTCGTCGCCGCCGTCGGCGGGGCGCACCAGCATGACCGGTGCGTCGAGCGCGTACGACGCCCACGCCTGCGCCGGCTCGCTGCCGGGGGTGATCGGGTCGCTGCGGCCGTGGTCGATGCCGTGCCAGATCTGTTGGCGCATCGAGTGCCAGCCCGAGGACTCGCCGGCGAGGTAGGGCGACCCCGCCGAGGCGGCCACGAGGACCGGACCCAGCGCGGCGACGAGGGACAGCCGCTGCGCCCATTCGGCCTCCGGGCCGGCGTCGAGGTTGACCTGCAGGGCGGCCGTGCCGGTCATCATCGCCCGGCCGGGGTCGGCGCAGTCGACGGCCGCGAAGTGCTGCTCCATGGCGACGTAGCGGCCGCTGGGATTGACCCGCCGGACGGGACGGGCGGGGTCGGTGCCCAGCGGCGCGGCACCGAAGCCGGCGCGGGCCAGCCCGTCGCGCAGCACCTGCCGGTCGGCGCGCAGGGCGGCGACCGACGAGGCCACGTCGTCGGTGGGGGGCGTCGACAGCTCGATCTGCCCGCCGGGCTCCAGCGTCACCCGGCTGCCCGAGGGCATCGCCGGCAACGACCCGGCGACCGCGACGACCTCGTCCCACTCCGGCCGACGCCCCGGTCGGCGCAGGTCGATCAGATGGCATTCGAGCTCGAGCCCGACGCGGCCGCCCGCGGACGGGGTCAGCGCCGCGGCGACGATGTGGTCGCGGGCGGCCGCGAGCGCGTCGGCGGGGTCGATGAGTGGGTCGTCGCGCAGGGTCGACGACGCGGTGTGAGCGGTCATCCGCCCCCTCCAGGTCCGGACCGGTCGCTGCTGCAGCGACCGCGGGTCGGTGCGGGGGCGGCCGCAGTTTCGACCGTCCTCGTGCCTTGCTCCTCCAGTGTTGCTCACGCCTCTGACAACGCCAAACACCGGGCCGCCACGGGGCCCTCGCTACCCTGCCGCCATGACCGCAGCCCGGCCGGGGACGGCCGCCGCCATCGCCGCCGCCGTGCGCGCGGGCACCTATTCGGCGCGGGAGGCGGTCGAGCTCGCGCTGCGCCGGATCGAGGAGGTCGACGGCGGGATCGAGGCCTACCGCGAGGTGCGGGTGTTCGCCGCGCTGCGCGAGGCCGACCTCGTGGACGCGCGACCCGACCGCGACCGGCTCGCGCTGGCCGGCGTCCCGGTCGCGGTGAAGGACAACGTGCCGGTGACGGGCGAGGCGTTGCGCAACGGCTCGGCGGCGACGGACGACACGCCCCGCACGAGCGACCACGAGGTCGTGCGCCGGCTGCGCGCCGCCGGGGCCGTGGTCGTCGGGCTGACGAACACCCCCGAGCTGTGCGTCTTCGGCACCACCGACTCGGCTGCCGCCGTCACGCGCAATCCGTGGAACCGGCGGGTGAGCCCGGGCGGGTCGTCCGGGGGCGCCGCCGCCGCGGTGGCCGCCGCCACGGTGCCGGTCGCGCACGGCAACGACGGCATGGGCTCCATCCGCATCCCGGCGGCGTGCTGCGGCCTGGTGGGGCTGAAGCCGGGGAGCGGTGTCGTCCCGGCCGACCTCGGCAACGGGTCGTGGTTCGGCATGGCCGAGAACGGCCCGCTCGCGACGACGGTGCAGGACGCCGCCCTGACCTTCGCCGTGATGGCCGACCGTCCGGTCGCCCCGCTCGCCGACCCCGCGCCGCTCCGGGTGGCGGTCTCGGTGCGCGCTCCCGTCGTCGGCACCCCGGTGCATCCGGACTGGGTGGCCGCGGCCCGCACGACCGGCGACGCGCTGGCCGCGGCGGGCCACCGGGTCCGCACCGCCGAGGTGCCCTACCCGGCGAGGCTGGTGCTCTCGCAGGCCGTCCGGTGGACGGCGGGGACGGAGCTGGACGCCCGGCTCGTGGCCGACCGGTCACGCCTGCAGGTGCGGACCGCGCGCCACGCCGCGCTCGGCCGCGCGGCGTTGCGTCTCGGCCTGCCGCGGGAGCAGGGCCGGACGTCCTGGCGCAGCCGGGCCGAGCGGTTCTTCACCGACCACGACGTGCTGGTGACGCCCGCGCTCGCCCAGTCCCCGCCGCGGGCCCGCGCGTGGAGCGAACGGGGCTGGCTGGCCAACGTCTGGTCGAACGCGCGCTACGCCCCGTTCGCCGCGCCGTGGAACCTGGCGGGGTGGCCGGCGTTGACGCTGCCCACCGGCGAACCCGGCCCCACCGGCACGCCGCTGGCCGTGCAGCTCGTGTGCCCGCCGGGCGGGGAGGACACGCTGCTGGCCCTGGCCGCCCAGCTCGAGCGCGCCCGGCCCTGGCGGCGGACGGTCGACGACCTCGGCTGACCCCGCGGGGGCGCGTCAGGACTGCGTCGGGGAATCGGTGTGGCCGGCCCGTGCGGCGATGACCCCGGCCTGGAACCGGCTCGTCGCCCCGACCTGCGCCATGTAGTCGGCGATGTGCCGCCGGCAGGTCCGCACCGAGATCGCCAGCCGGCGCGAGATCGCCTCGTCCTTCTCGCCCTCGGCCATCAACCGCAGGATCGCCGCCCGGGTCTGGTCGAGCTCGGTGTCGTCGTGCTGGCGGTTGATGACGTCCTCGAGCGGCGACGCCTCGGACCACAGCTGCTCGAAGGTGGCGACGACCCATGCGATCACGTTGCGCTCGCGCACGACCGCGAGCCCGTGCCGGCCGGGGTCGTCGGTGGGGATGGGCAGCAGCGCGACCGACCGGTCGACGACGAGGCTGCGACCGGGGACCGACGGCGCGAACCGGATGGTGGCGCCGTTCTGCGCCAGCTCGTTCAGGTAGGAGCGCGTGGCCCGGTCGCGCAGCGCCGTGTGCTGGTACAGCGCCCGGGTCTTGATGCCGCGGCGCGCCGAGTACACGTTCGCGACGCGGGTCCGGCCGTCCATGCGCGTGGCGGGCAGCCGCCCGGGGGCGACGGAGAGCAGCTCGTGCTCGCAGCGGTCCGCGTAGTGCATGAGGATGTTCGCGATCGCGCTCTGGTCGCTGATCACGTCGACGACGCCCTCGTGCACCGCGCTGGTGAAGGCCGAGTTCCATTGCGGGACGAGGCGCCGGATCGTGTCGCGACGCTGCTCGACCGCCGCCCGGCGCGCGCCGAGCTCGAGGTCCTCGGCGCCGAGCACGGTGGCCTCGGCCAGCATGGGGCTGACCCCGGTGAGACGGTCGCCGTCGCCGTGGCGGAGCAGGCCGAGCTCGACGAGACGCGCGACCGACTTGTCGATGTCGTCCGAGGTGACCGCCAACGATGCGGCGATGTCGGGGACCCCGCGACCCGGCTCCTCGAGCACCGCGCGGTACAGGGCGACGTCGGATTCGGTCAGTTCACCGAATTCGCCCATATGTACCGTCCGTCATTAGGTGCCAGGCAGCTACCTGCCACTGCCAGGGTTTGAAAGCCCGCTCGTCTGCCTGAATCCTATTGTCAAGAACTCGTTTGGTGGCAGGGATCAACTCAAAGTCACCAGCCGGGAAAATTGGATCTAACGTGACAAATAGGGACCTCATGCGCAGCGTCATCGCCAAGTTCGCCGCCGTCGCGGCGCTGGCCGTCGGCCTCGTCGCCGGCGGCGCGGGTGTCGCCACGGCCGCACCCGCCGACGCGAGCGCGACCACGTCGGTCAGCACGTCGGTCACCACCACGGTCGGCACACCGGCCACCACGGCGCACGTCTCCGTCGGGGTCCGCCGCCCCGGCGACTGGTGGTGGTGACGGCACCGCGCCATCGCACGTCGAGGCCGTAGTCCTGGCGGCCCTCGACAGCATCGACACCGATCCCGCCCTCCACAGCAGTGGTCACGCCCCGTCGGGCGCGGCCAGGAGGGCGGGATCGGTGTCTGTCCGCCCGCGGGGCCGGGTCGGCCGTCCGGTGATCTGGGAGGATCGCGCGGTGACTGCACCCGATGCCGCGCCCGCCGTCCCCGGCGGCCTCACGCACGTCCACAGCGGCAAGGTCCGTGACCTCTACCGGACCGAGGACGGCCGGCTGATCATGCTCGCGAGCGACCGCATATCGGCCTTCGACTTCGTCCTCGGCACCACGATCCCCGACAAGGGTCGCATCCTGACCGCGATGTCGGTGTGGTGGTTCGAGCAGCTCGCCGACGTCGTCGCGAACCACGTGCTCAGTCTCGACGACGCCGCTATCCCCGCGTCCTGGCGCGGGCGGGCGCTCGTGTGCCGGCAGCTGGAGATGCTGCCGGTCGAGGCGGTCGCGCGCGGCTACCTGACCGGGTCGGGGCTCCTCGACTACCGCGAGACCGGCGCCGTGTGCGGCGTGGCGCTGCCGGCCGGGCTCGTCGACGGCGACCGACTGCCCCGGCCGATCTTCACCCCGGCGACCAAGGCCGCGCTGGGCGAGCACGACGAGAACGTGTCGTTCGCCGCTGTCGCGGGTGTGGTCGGCGAGCCGACGGCAGCGGCGCTGCGCGAGGTGACGCTGCGCATCTACGACGTCGCGGCGGGCATCGCCCGCGAGCGCGGCATCGTCCTCGCCGACACCAAGTTCGAGTTCGGCCGCGTGCCCGGCAGCGACGATCTCGTCCTGGGCGACGAGGTGCTCACGCCGGACTCCTCGCGGTTCTGGCCCGCCGACGACTGGACGCCGGGCCGTCCGCAGCCCAGCTTCGACAAGCAGTACGTCCGCAACTGGCTGCTCGGTCCCGAGTCGGGTTGGGACCGCGCCTCCGGTGACGCCCCGCCGCCCCTCCCCGACGAGGTCGTGGCCGCGACGCGCGAGCGCTACGTCGAGGCGTACGAGCGCTTGACGGGCCTGCGCTTCGCCGACTGGCCCTAGCCATCCCTGCCGGCGCGGCGTCGAGTGGGCTTGCCCATGCGAGCGCAGTGCCGAGTGGGCTTGGCCCCACGCCGACGCGTTGGCGACGATCAGCTGACCGCGCCCGCATGGGGCCAGGCGCGGATCGTGGGTCGTCGGCCCGGACCGCAGAGCTACGGTGCGCGTCCGGCGGGTGTGGTCGCGCGAGGTCGTGTACAAAGTCCCGGTGTCCGAGCGTAGCGGGACCGGCGGACGGGCCGGGGTCACGAGGACGGTGTCGTTCGGATTCGGGGTGGGCCTGTTGCTCGCCGGCACCGTGGTGCTGGTCGTGGGCGGCTGGGGTGTGGCCGACGATCTCGTCTCCCCGTCGCCGGGCCGTGGGTCGGCGCAGGCCCTGATCGTGTTGACGTGGCTCGCGATCGCAGCGTTGCTCGGCTGTGTCGTGCTCGCACATCGGGGTGTGGCAGGTTCGCGCCGCTGGCTGGCACCGACCGTCCTGCTGGTGGTCTGCACGACCTTGACCGCCCTGCTGGCCCTGGGGGCGGCGGTCGTGGGTGCCCTCGGACTGCGGTCACAGCACGACCTGGGATTCCCGGGCGCGCAGACACTCCTGGTCGCGGTCGGTGGCCTGGCCACCGGCATCGGTGCCCTGCTGCTGTTCGCGGGGTTCCCGCCCCGCCTGGGTCGTCCCCGCCCGTTCGCCGTCGTCGGCGGAGCCGTCGGCGTCGCGCTCGTGGCGGCGACCAGCGTTCCGTTGTCGTCGAGCGCGAGCGGGTGGACGGTCGACGCGACGACCGCTGCCTCCACCACCGCGCCGGCGGCGCCGTCGGCGGTGGCCAGGCAGGCGTGGGCCTTCACCGTGCACGGGCAGGTCCAGGAGGTCGTGGCGGCCGGCACCGGCGTGGCCGTGCTGACCGCACGCGGCGTCACCGCCGTCGACGGGAGGACGGGCAAGGAACGCTGGCACTACGAACGGTCGGGCGCGCAGGCCGTCCGGCTCGCCGCCACGCCCGACCGCACCGTCGTGCTCGTCGGCTTCGACCTCGGCGGCGGCGTCCAGCGGCTGTTCGGGCTCGATGCCGTGTCCGGACGGGTGCGGTTCGCGTTGCGGACGAAGGGCAACGACGGCCTGCTCGGCCCGTCGAGGCTGCAGGTCACCGACACGACGCTGCTCGGTTCGAACGGTGCCCAGGGCTCCGACGACGAGGGATACGAGGCCCGTTCGTTGCGCACCGGGAGGCGCAGCTGGACCTATCGCGCACCGTCGGGCTGCGTGCTGCACCAGGGGCTGAACAGTGCGCGGGCGCTGCCGGCGGGCCTTGTGGTCTTCCTGCTCTGCGGGGCCGGCGAAGGCCCGGCGAACGCCACCGTGCAGTTGCTCGACGGGGCGACCGGCCACGTGCGGTGGCACCACACGACCCGGTTGCCGAGCCGCTTGGACCTCGTCACCACCGTCTCGAGCGGGGGTGACCTGGTCTACGCGGCCTACGTCGAGGGCGCGCACTCCCGCAGCGTCCTGCTCGACACGGCGACGGGAGCCGTCGTCCGGGGCTTCGCAGTCGATTCGACGACCGCCCCGATCGTCGCGCACGACGCGACCACCGGGGCCGGGCGCGGATTGCGCGACATCCGTACGAGACGGGTTCTGCTTCCCCCCGGGCCACCGGCGAACTGTGCCTCCGCCGAGCTCGGCGCGGTGCTGGCCCGTTCGGTCGTCTGCGCGGAGCGCGCGCCCACCGCCGGCGCCGACGAGAAGGGCATCGTGCAGGTGCGCACCGCCGACTACGGCAGCGCCCGCTTCCAGCACACGATCACCGTCCGCCTCGGTGGCCCGTTCCCGAAGCGGACCTCCGTGACCGAGCCGGCACGGCTGGTCGCGGCGCCGGGCGCGGTGGTGCTGGCCGACACCGCATCGGTGGGCGCGAACGGGACGTCGGTCGTCGTCGGGCTGCGCTGAGGGCTCGGCGCGCGTCGGGACTCAGTCGACGTACGACCAGCGGACGTCGACGCCGGACGTGCCGAGCTTGTCGTTGATCGCGTCGACCAGCTCGGTCAGCCCGGCCTCGTCGGTGACGGGCGGGTACGGCGATCCGTCGCCGCGCCCGAGCTCGCCCAGCAGCCAGTCGGCGGCCTGCTGATGACTGTCGGTCGTGGCGGCGACGGATTCGGCATCCTCGAGGTCGATGACGACCTGGATCGTTCGGTGCGGGGACGGTGTGGTCATGCCGCCATCCGACCACGGCGCAGGGGCAGGTGTCCTGCGCTGATATGGTTGACGAGTCAACCTAAGGGAGCACGGCATGAAGTTGCTGGTCATCATCGCGAGCACACGTCCCGGCCGGATCGGCAAGCCGATCGGCGACTGGTTCGCCGATCGCGCGTCGCAGCACGGCGGCTTCGAGGTCGAGGTCGCCGACCTGGCCGAGATCGCGCTGCCGCTGCACGACGAGCCGGCCCACCCGATGACCGGCAAGTACGAGCATCAGCACACGAAGGACTGGAGTGCGCGGGTCGACGCCGCCGACGCGGTGGTGATGGTGACGCCGGAGTACAACTACGCGTTCAACGCGGCGCTGAAGAACGCGATCGACTACCTCAACCGCGAGTGGCGCTACAAGCCCGTGGGCTTCGTCAGCTACGGCGGCGTCTCCGGCGGCATGCGGGCGGTGCAGATGCTCAAGCAGGTCGTCACCGCGGTGCGCATGGTGCCCGTCGGCGACACCGTGCTGATCCCGATGGCGCGCACGATGCTCGGCGACGGGGGATTCGAGCCCACCGACGTCGTCGCGCAGTCCGCCGATGTGATGCTCGACGAACTGGTCAAGCTCGCGGAACCGCTGGCCGGCGTCCGCGCCGCGAGCTGACCCGACCCGCTTTTGGCGGCAGAGCGCACTATGGTGCGCTCAGCCGCCAAAAGCGTGATCGGTGGGTGGCCTAGGGTGTCACCGAGCAGTCGTCGGAACAGGAGTCGCCGTGGCCCGCGTGGTCGTTGATGTCGTGCTGAAGCCCGAGATCCTGGACCCGCAGGGTCAGGCCATCCTCGGCGCGCTCGGCCGCCTCGGCGTGACGGGCGTGACCGGCGTCCGTCAGGGCAAGCACTTCGAGCTCGAGGTCGAGGACGCGCTCGACGGCGACGCGCTCGCGCGGATCGCCGACACGCTGCTCGCGAACCCCGTCATCGAGAACTACTCGATCCGGCGGGTCTGAGACACCGCCCCTCCGCTCAGGCGAGGAACCCGAGTTCGGCAGGCACGGTGTCGAGCACGGCGTGGGGGTCGCTCGCCAGGACCCGGTGGACGAGCTCGCCGTACACGGCCCGGAAGTCGACCGAGGACTTGAGATTGCCGTCGTCGAGGTCGGTCAGCGACGGCTGTTCGCCGTAGAACCCGCCGCGCACCGGGGCGCCCGCGACGAACACGGGCCCGGCCGTTCCGTGGTCGGTGCCGTCGCCGCCGTTCGCGACGACCCGGCGCCCGAACTCGGAGTAGACGGCCACGACCACCCGACGGCCGCGCTCGTCGGCAGCCATGTCGGTCACGAACCCGGCGACCGCCTCGTCGAGGGTGCTCAGCAACTTCTCCTGCGTCCCCTTCTCGTCCGCGTGCGTGTCGAAGCCACCGAGGCTCACGAGATACACCCGGGTGGGGACGCCGGCCCTGACGCACCGCCCGACGAAGGTGAGCTGGTCGGCCAGGGCGTTCGAGGACTGGCCGCTGTGCCCGGCCTTCCTGCTCGCGCCGCCGCCCTGCCCCGACCCCTGACGCGGCGCGGACGGCCCGAGCGCGGTCGCGAACGTCGTCGCGACCGTCCGCTCGTTGCGGTACGAGGTTCGGACGGCGGCCCGCGCCGGCTTCTCGCCCGACGCCGGTACCGCGAGCTGGGTGACCGCAGGCGCGAAGGCGGCCCGTAGCCGGGCCTGATCGGCGTCGAGCGCCGCAGCGGTGCACCGGGCCCCGACCGCCGCCGGGGCGAGCACCGAGCCGACGTTGACCGCTCGGACGGGGTCGTCACCCGTCGCGTCCAGCCATCGTCCGATCCATCCGGTGGGGACGGGGGTCGTCGGCGACGCGGTCTGCCAGATGTCCATCGAGCGGAAGTGGCTGAAGTCGGGCCGGGGGTACCCGACGCCGCGGACGATCGCGAGACGGCGCTCGGCCCAGAGGCCGGCCATACCCTTCAGCGCCGGGTTGAGGCCGAGGCCGTCGCCGAGACGGTGCACGGCCGACTCCGCGTACGCGAGGTCGGGACGGCCGTCCTGATAGGCCTTGTCGCCGTAGGGCACCACGGTGTTCAGGCCGTCGTTGCCGCCGTACAGGGTCACCAGGACGAGGACGTTCGCGTCCCCGGCCAGCGGCGTCTCGGCCGCCCGCAGCTGCAACGTCCGATGATCGAGGGCGGCCGCTCCGGCAGCGAGGCCGGCGGCACCGGTGACGCCGGAGGCGAGCAGGAAGCGGCGGCGGGTCACGGTGTCCATCGATGTTCTCCCAGGCGTCGGAACGGCTCTCAGTGGACGAGGTACTCGGGGCTGTTGAGCGCGACCGCGGCGAGCTGGCGGACGTCCCCCGCCGTTCCCCGCAACACCGCCAACGTCCGGTCGGACCACGTGGCGATCCCCAGGCGATAGGCGATGGCCTCCACCCGCGCGGTCGGGGAACCGGTCAGGTCGTCGAGATCGGCGTGCTGCACGAGGCGTCCGGCCGCCCGGAACCGCAGGTCGGCCGCCGCGGTCGACAGCCACACCGCTCCGCTCGGCCATCCGCCGACGCTCGGTGGGAAGAACGGCAACTGGCCGAGGGCGTCGAGGGTCGCGGTGGTCTGCCGCAGCTCCGCGTCGGAGTCGGCGGTGACCCCGAGTGCCCGCATCGCACCGATCAGCCACTCGACCGGCCCCACCACGAAGGTGTCGCGCGCGTCGTCGAACGCGTGATCGGTGAACATCGCGACGAGGAGCTCCGCCAGGTCGCGGCGGGGACCGTACGCCGCGAGCAGCCGGTCCTGCGTGGCGTCGTCCGCTGCGCGATCGGAGACGAGACGTCCGAACAAGCGCGCCACGACGTAACGGGCGCAACCCGGACGGGCGAGGACGGCGTCGCAGAAGCCCTTCGCGTCGAAGTCGCCGGTGTGGCCGAACACCGTCTTGGCGCCGGTGTCGTGCAACGCCGGCCGCAGCGAGACCGTGCCGTCGTGCGGGTCGACCTTGTACCCGGTCAGCGCGCGCGCACCGTCGCGCACGTCGTGTTCGGTGTAACCGTCCGCGTGACCGAGCGTGAAGACCTCCATGAACTCACGCGACAGGTTCTCGTTGGGGCCCGTGACGGTGTTGCGGACGTTGTCGAGCCAGCGTTGCGTGGCCGCGTCCAGCAACATCGTGTACGCGAGCGTGTCGAACCGCGAGGTCGCGAGCCCGCGCTGCCGCTCGTTGTGCTGCAGCATCAGCGAGGCGATCTTGACCTTCTTCAGCGACGTCGCGAAGTGCGAGTGCCAGACGAAGGTCGCCTTCTCGCCGAACGGTTGCTCGACCGCGAGCATGCGCCGCAGCCACCATCCGGTGAGCTGAACGGATTCGTCGTGGCGGGCGGCGTTGCGCTGCTTCTTCTGCGCCGCCGACATGCCCCCTCCCGGTCGCGGCGACGCCACCGCCGGGAAGCGCGGCGGCGGTGTTCGGCGGGCTCCGGCGTCGGCCGTCGGGTCCGCCGCCACGATGCGCCGTACGTAGGCGGCACCGCCCTCCCGGAGCACGGCGTCCACGGTGCGACCGGATGCACCGAACCCGGTCCGCCGGACCAGTCGTGCCGCTGCGGCCCACTCGCTGTCCATGCCGGGATCGAACCCGCGTCGTGTTCGAGGGAGGTCAGGCCACCGTTCGGATCCGCTCCAGGACCGGTGGCACGGGTGGCCCGGTAACCTGTCGGAGTGTCAGCTCGCATCGGCGTGGTCACCTTCCCCGGCAGTCTGGACGATCGGGACGCCGCACGCGCGGTCCGCGCGGCCGGCGGCGAGGCCGTCGCCCTGTGGCACGCCGACCCGTGGCTGCACGACGTCGACGCGGTGATCCTGCCCGGCGGCTTCTCCTACGGCGACTACCTGCGCTGCGGCGCCATCGCCCGCTTCTCGCCGGTCATGGCCTCGGTCATCGACGGCGCGCACAACGGGATGCCCGTCCTCGGCATCTGCAACGGCTTCCAGGTCCTGTGCGAGGCGCACCTGCTGCCCGGCGCGCTGGTCCGCAACGACCACCAGCGCTTCGTCTGCCGCGACCAGACGCTGCGGGTCGAGAACACCCGCACCCGCTGGACGTCGGACTACCGCGAGGGCCAGGAGATCGTCGTCCCCATCAAGAACGCCGAGGGCGGTTACGTGGCCGACGCGGCGACGTTGGACGCCCTCGAGGCCGAGGGGCGCGTGGTCGCGCGCTACGTGGACGGCAACCCGAACGGCAGCCAGCGCCACATCGCCGGCATCAGCAACGAGGCCGGCAACGTCGTCGGGCTGATGCCGCACCCCGAGCACGCCATCGACGCCCTGACCGGGCCGGGCACCGACGGGCTCGGCTTCTTCCGCTCCCTGCTCGGGGTGCCGGCATGAGCCCGCGCGTGGACCTCGACACCGTCGAGGTCGCGGGGGAGACGCCCGATCGGGCCCAGCCGTTCAAGGAACTCGGCATGGCCGCCGACGAGTACGCGCGGGTGCGCGAGATCCTCGGCCGGCGCCCCACGAGCTCCGAGCTCGCGATCTACTCGGTGATGTGGAGCGAGCACTGCTCCTACAAGTCCTCGATCGTGCATCTGCGCCAGTTCCGCGACAAGGCGCCCGCGACCGACGCCCTGCTCGTCGGCATGGGCGAGAACGCCGGCGTCGTCGACGTCGGCGACGGCTGGGCGGTCACGTTCAAGATCGAGTCGCACAACCACCCGTCCTTCGTGGAGCCGTACCAGGGCGCGGCGACGGGCGTCGGCGGCATCGTCCGCGACATCCTGACGATGGGCGCGCGGCCCGTCGCCGTGATGGACAGCCTGCGCTTCGGCCCGCTGCAGGCCGCCGACACCGGCCGCGTGCTGCCCGGCGTCGTCGCCGGCGTGGGTGGGTACGGCAACTGCCTCGGGCTGCCCAACATCGGCGGCGAGATCGTCTTCGACGAGAGCTACATCGGCAACCCGCTCGTGAACGCGCTGTGCGCGGGGGTCATGCGGGCCGACGGCATCAAGCTGGCCAAGGCCGACGGGCCGGGCAACCACGTGGTGCTCTTCGGCGCGCGCACCGGCGGCGACGGCATCGGTGGGGCGTCGGTCCTCGCGAGCGCGACGTTCGAGGCCGAGGGCGAGACCAAGCGGCCCAGCGTCCAGGTCGGCGACCCGTTTGCCGAGAAGGTGCTCATCGAGTGCTGCCTGGAGATCTTCGCCGCCGACCTCGTCGTCGGCATCCAGGACCTCGGCGCCGCCGGCATCTCGTGCGCGACGACCGAGCTCGCCGCCGCCGGCACCGGCGGCATGGACGTCCGGCTCGACCTCGTCCCGCTGCGTGACTCGGGCCTCGCGCCCGAGGAGATCCTGATGAGCGAGTCGCAGGAACGCATGATGGCGGTGGTGACGCCCGAGAAGCTCGACGAGTTCCTCGCCGTGTGCGCCAAGTGGGACGTCCTGTCCACGGTCATCGGGACGGTCACCGACACCGGCCGGCTGCGGATGACGTGGCACGACGAGCTCATCGTCGACCTGCCCCCGACGACGGCCGCCAACGACGGCCCGGTCTACGAACGGCCGATCGAGCGGCCGCTCGACCAGGACGTGCTCGTCCAGCACGACGGCGCCTCGCTGCCCCGGCCGACGCGCGGGGACCAGTTGCGCGCGACCGTGCTGCGTCTCGCCGCGTCGCCGAACCTGGCCGACAAGTCGTGGGTCACCGACCAGTACGACCGCTACGTGCTCGGCAACACCGTGCTCGCCCAGCCCGAGGACGCGGGCATCGTGCGCATCGACGACTCCACTACCCGTGGCATCGCGATCGCCACCGACGGCAACGGCCGCTACGCGCGGCTCGACCCGTACGCCGGTGCGCAGCTCGCCCTGGCCGAGGCCTACCGCAACGTCGCGACGACGGGCGCCCGGCCACTCGCGGTCACCAACTGCCTGAACTTCGGCTCGCCCGAGGACCCCGGCGTCATGTGGCAGTTCAGCGAGGCGGTGCGCGGTCTCGCCGACGGGTGCCAGGCGCTCGGGGTGCCGGTCACCGGCGGCAACGTCAGCTTCTACAACCAGACCGGGTCCACGCCGATCCTGCCGACCCCGGTCATCGGTGTCCTGGGGGTCATCGACGACGTCGCCCGCCGCGTCCCGCAGGGGTTGCGTGCCGACGGCGCGCAGCTCTACCTGCTCGGCGACACCCGCGACGAGTTCGGGGGCTCGGAGTGGGCGTACGCGGTCCACGGCTTCCTCGGCGGCCGGCCGCCCCAGGTCGACCTCGACCGCGAGCGCCGGCTGGCCGACGTCCTCGTCACGGCCGCGCGGGAATCGCTGCTCGAGTCCGCACACGACCTCGCCGACGGCGGGCTGGCGCAGGCCCTCGTCGAGGGCTGCCTGCGCGGCAACGCCGGGGCCCGGGTCACGCTGCCCGACGCCGACCCGTTCGTGACGCTGTTCAGCGAGTCGGCCGGTCGCGTGCTCGTCAGCGTCACCCGGGCGAACGAGGAGCGCTTCGCGCAGCTGTGCCAGGAGCACGGGCTGCCGAGCAGCCGGCTCGGACGGGTCGACATCCTCGAGGCCGATCTCGCCGTCGACGGACAGTTCCGGATCCCGCTGCGCGAGCTGCGCGCGGCGTGGGGCGACACCATCCGTCGACGCTTCGAGCCGTGATCGCACGATGAGCCCGCGGCTGGCCGCGGCGCTCGCCGAGTACGGCGCGCAGGCGGCGGCGCTCGCCGACTGGGTCGCCGCGTTGCCGACGCCGGACCTCGAGCGGGCCGGCATCCTGCCCGGCTGGACGGTGCGGGTGCTCGTCGGGCACGTCGCGAGCAGCAAGGAGGGATTGGTCCACCACCTCGACACCCGCGGCGAGGGCCGGGCCGTGCCCGCGGCGTCCTACGTGCAGGCGTACGCGCCCGCGGCCGCCGACATCGCGGCGGCCAGCGTCGCCACGACCGGTGCGGACGGTCGCGACGAGCTGGTGGCGCGGTTGCGGGCGCCGCTGCCGACCACCGAGATCGCGGACGCGACCGTGCTCGCCGGCCCGCGGGGACCGATCACCGCGCTCGACTTCGCCCGGACCCGCGTCCTGGACCTCGTCGTCCACTGCGACGACGCGTCCCGGTCGCTGCCCGGGCACGATCCCGTCCCGCTGCTGCGCCCGGCCCTCGCCACGACCGTCCGCGTCCTGGCCGAGATCCTGGCCGCGCAGGCTCCGGGCCGCTCGGTGGAGCTGCGAGTGCCGCCGTTCGTCGCGGTGCAGGCCGTGCCGGGACCGCGGCACACGCGGGGCACGCCACCCAACGTCGTCGAGACCGACGCCGTCACCTGGCTGCGCCTCGCGACCGGGCGGCTCGACTTCGCCGCGGCCGTCGCCGCGGGCACCGTCCGTGCGACCGGTCCCCGCAGCGACCTGGCCGGCTTCCTGCCCGTCCTCGCCTGACGCGCCGCGCCACACCCGCGCCCGCGGCGCGCCGGCCCCGGCCGGGCCCTTACACTCGACGACGTGGCTCGTGGTGACGGCAAGCTGACCCACAATCTGTTCGACGACGACAAGGGCCCCCAGGACGCGTGCGGCGTCTTCGGCGTGTGGGCGCCCGGCGAGGACGTCGCGAAGCTGACCTACTACGGGCTGTACGCGCTGCAGCACCGCGGGCAGGAGGCGGCGGGCATCGCCGTGAGCGACGGCAGCTCGCTGGTGGTCTACAAGGACCTCGGTCTCGTCTCGCAGGTCTTCGACGAGGCGACGCTCGCCACGCTGCAGGGGCACATCGCCGTCGGGCACACCCGCTACTCCACGACCGGGTCGACCACGTGGGAGAACTCGCAGCCGAGCTTCCGCACCACCCCCGCGGGCACCGGTCTCGCGCTCGGGCACAACGGCAACCTCGTCAACACCGCCGATCTCGCCGACGAGGCGCGCGCGGCGGGCATCCGCGGCAGCTCGATGGGCGCCACGACCGACTCCGAGCTGCTGACCGCGATGCTCGCGGCGCGCCCCGACGTCAGCGTCGAGCAGGCGGCGAGCGAGGTCCTGCCCAAGCTCGAGGGCGCCTTCTCACTCGTCTTCATGGACGAGCACACGCTCTACGCCGCCCGCGACCCGCAGGGCGTGCGACCGCTGGTCTTGGGGCGGCTCGAGCGTGGGTGGGTCGTGACGTCCGAGACCGCCGCGCTCGACATCGTCGGCGCCAGCTTCGTGCGCGAGGTCGAGCCGGGCGAGCTCGTGGCGATCGACGCGGACGGGTTGCGCTCGCAGAGCTTCGCCGCCCCCAAGCCCAAGGGCTGCGTGTTCGAGTACGTCTACCTCGCCCGCCCCGACACCACCATCGCCGGCCGCAGCGTGCACTCGGCGCGCGTGGAGCTCGGCCGCCGGCTGGCCCGCGAGCACCCGGCCGAGGCCGACCTCGTCATCCCGGTGCCCGAGTCCGGGGTGCCGGCGGCCATCGGCTACGCCGAGGCGTCCGGCATCCCCTACGGCCTCGGGCTGGTCAAGAACTCCTACGTCGGACGCACCTTCATCCAGCCCTCGCAGACGATCCGGCAGCTCGGCATCCGGCTCAAGCTCAACCCGTTGCGCGACGTGATCCGGGGCAAGCGACTGGTCGTCGTCGACGACACGATCGTGCGCGGCAACACCCAGCGCGCCCTGATCCGCATGCTGCGCGAGGCGGGGGCGGTCGAGGTGCACGTTCGCATCTCGGCGCCGCCGGTCAAGTGGCCGTGCTTCTACGGCATCGACTTCGCCTCGCGGGCCGAGCTCGTCGCGAACGGGCTCGACAACGACGGCATCCGCCACTCCATCGGCGCCGATTCGCTCGGCTACGTCTCGCTGGAGAGCATGATCGCCGCGACCGAACAGCCCAAGACGCGGCTGTGTCGCGCCTGCTTCGACGGCGAGTACCCGATCGCCATCCCGGCGACCATGGGGGGCAAGCACGTGCTCGAGGGCATCGAGCGGTCGGTCGCCGTGCCGCAGCTGCTCGGCCGCGAGCCGGAGCGCTCCTCGGCGTGGGCCGAGGACGCCCTCACCCGGCCGTGAGCGTCGCGCCGTGAGCAACGCCTACGCCGGAGCCGGTGTCGACGTCGAGGCCGGTGAGCGCGCCGTGGAGCTGATGAAGGCGTCGGTGGCGCGCACCGACCGTCCCGAGACCCGTGGTGGCCTCGGCGGCTTCGCCGGCCTGTTCGCACTCGACCTCACCCGCCACCCGAAGCCGGTGCTGGCCAGCTCCACCGACGGGGTCGGGACCAAGCTGGTCATCGCGCAGGCGATGGACCGGCACGACACCATCGGCATCGACCTCGTCGCGATGGTCGTCGACGACCTGGTGGTCGTGGGCGCGGAGCCGCTGCTGCTCACCGACTACATCGCCACCGGCAAGGTCGTGCCCGAGAAGATCGCCGCGATCGTGTCCGGCATCGCCGAGGGCTGCGTGCAGGCCGGCTGTGCCCTGGTCGGCGGCGAGACCGCGGAGCACCCGGGCGTGATGGGCGCCGACGAGTACGACATCTCCGGGACGGGCGTGGGCGTCGTCGACGCCGACGCGGTGCTGGGGTCCGAGCGGGTGCGCCCGGGGGACGTCCTCGTCGCGATGGGGTCGAGCGGCGTGCACTCCAACGGATACTCGCTCGTGCGGCACGTCCTGCTCGACCAGGGCGGGCTCGACCTCACCGCCACGCCGGACGTCCTGGGCGGGCGCACCCTGGGCGAGGAGCTGCTCACCCCGACCCGCATCTACGCACTCGACTGCCTCGCCCTCGCCGCCGGGGGCGGCGCACACGCGTTCGCCCACATCACCGGCGGCGGGCTCGCCGGCAACCTGGCCCGCGTGCTGCCGCCGGGCACCGCGGCGACCGTCGACCGCGCCACCTGGGCGCCGCAGCCGGTCTTCGATCTGGTGCGCACCACCGGCGACGTGTCACGGGCCGACCTGGAGCTCGCCTTCAACCTGGGCGTCGGCATGGTCGCGGTGGTCCCGGCAGCGCGGGTCCAGGACGCGGTCGGGCTGCTCACCGACCGGGGCGTCCCGGCGTGGCCGATCGGGGACGTGCGCGAAGCGGCCAGCACCCAGCCGGGCGAGGTCACACTCGTCGCGAATTACGCAGGTCCGGCGTCGGACTGGGTCTGAGCGGCCCGCTCGGTGGCCTACTCGGCTATCGCGTGCCAGGCGAGCACGAGCTTCGCCTGGCACGCGATCGACGTGTCCGTCATCGCCGCGACGACGTCAGTGGTCTGCACCAATGCCGGCGACCGGGCGGTCACCGGTCGGTGCCGGTCCATTCGTCGTAGTCGTCGTCATCGACGTCGGCGTCCCGCGCGGTGTGATCGCCACCAGGGGAGGAAGTCCCGAGCTCGCGCTGAAGGGCGTCGAGATCGGTGAAATGGGTGTTGTACTTCAGCTCTCGGGCCACTTTTTGCTGTTTGGCCTTGGCACGGCCGCGCCCCATGGCTCGACCCCCTCGCTCGCGCGCTCATCCGGCTTCAAGCCACACGTGGTGTCTCAGCGGGCGTTGCCGGGGAACTTGTCATGTCGTAAACACAGCCTACCTCGCGCAGAAGTGGCCTTGCACGTCGGTGAGCCCACGTGGCGACGTGTCCGGTAGTGACCATATTCGTCCGAATTGCGGCCCGGAAAAATTGGACAGGCACTTCCTGCATGGCACAGAGTGGACAGTTGAGCGCGCACCTATGGCGGATCGCTTCACGCTCGGCATACTCGATGGTGTTCGCGAGGAACAGGACTTCTCGCGACGTTTACCTCAAAGGAGCACCACCATGACGACGGTTCGCGTTCGTCCCGAGACCGAGGCCCTCCTCACCCCGTCCGAGGTTGCGACGCTGTTCCGCGTCGACCCGAAGACCGTGACCCGCTGGGCCAAGGCCGGCAAGCTCACCTCGATCCGCACGCTGGGCGGCCACCGCCGCTACCGCGAGTCCGAGGTCCGCTCGCTGCTGGACGGCAACACCGCCGCCGTCGACGCCTGAGTCGTCGCCACGCGGCTTCCGACGCCGCACCCGAGTCGCTCTGCTGCGACTCCGGTGCGGCGTCGTTGCGTTCGGGGCGGGACCGGCGCCGGCCCTGCTGGCCCGCTGTGACCCGCGCCACCTAGTCTCGGGCGGGTGAACCCCACGTCCTACGCCAGCGGCGTCGCGACCGTCCCGCTGCTCGGCGAGACCATCGACGCGAACCTGCGCCGCACCGTCGCGACCCACGCCGACCGCGACGCCGTCGTCGACGTCGCGACCGGCCGTCGGCTCACCTACGCCGAGCTCGACGAGGCGGTGGACGGCGTCGCGCGCGGCCTGCTCGCCCGCGGTCTGCAGCGCGGTGACCGGGTGGCGGTCTGGGCCCCCAACTGCCTGGAGTGGTTCCTCGTCCAGTTCGCGACCGCCCGGGTCGGGGCCATCCTGGTGACGGTCAACCCGGCGTACCGGACCCACGAACTGGACTACGTGCTCCGGCAGGCCGGCGTCACGATGCTGGTCTCGGCGACGTCGTTCAAGACCAGCGACTACCGGGCCATGATCGACGAGGCCCGTCCTGGTCTCGAACAGCTGCGCGACGTCGTCCTGATCGCCGACGACAGCTGGGACCGGTTGCTCGCCGACGGGGCCGCGGTCTCCCGCGAGGACGTGGCGCGCCGATCGAGCGAGCTGGCCTTCGACGACCCGATCAACATCCAGTACACGTCGGGGACGACGGGGTTCCCGAAGGGCGCCACCCTCAGCCACCACAGCATCCTCAACAACGGCTACTTCGTCGGCGAGGGCATGGGCTACAGCCACGAGGAGCGCATCTGCGTCCCCGTGCCCTTCTATCACTGCTTCGGCATGACGATGGGCAATCTCGCGGCCACGTCGCACGGCGCGTGCATCGTCGTCCCCGCGCCCGGCTTCGACCCCGCCGCGACGCTGCGTGCCGTGCAGGACGAGCGGTGCACCTCGCTCTACGGCGTGCCGACGATGTTCATCGCCGAGCTCGCGCTGCCGGACTTCGCGTCCTACGACCTGTCGAGCCTGCGTACCGGGTGCATGGCCGGCTCGCCCTGCCCGGTCGAGGTCATGAAGCGCGTGATCGACGAGATGCACATGGGCGAGGTCACGATCGCCTACGGGATGACCGAGACGTCCCCGGTCTCCACGCAGACCCGCAAGGACGACTCGCTCGACCGGCGCACCGGCACCGTCGGTCGCGTCCACCCGCACGTCGAGGTGATGGTCGTCGACCCCGAGACCGGCCTGCCGGTGCCGTGCGGCGAACCCGGCGAGCTCTGCACGCGGGCCTACTCGGTGATGCTCGGGTACTGGGAGGAACCGGAGCGGACGGCCGAGGTGCTGCGCAACGGCTGGATGCACACCGGCGACCTCGCGACCATGGACGCCGAGGGTTACGTGCAGATCGTGGGCCGCATCAAGGACATGGTCATCCGCGGCGGCGAGAACGTGTACCCCCGCGAGATCGAGGAGTTCCTCTACGCCCACCCCGACGTCGTCGACGCGCAGGTCATCGGGGTGCCCGACGAGCGGTACGGCGAGGAGCTGATGGCGTGGGTCAGGCTGCGCGACGGGGCTCCCGAGCTCACGGCGGCCGCCCTGCGCGAGTTCTGCCAGGGCAGGCTGGCCCACTACAAGATCCCGCGCTACGTGCGCGTGGTCGACGAGTTCCCGATGACGGTCACCGGCAAGGTCCGCAAGGTCGAGATGCGCGACGTCGCCACCGAGCTCCTCGCGCGGGGCCAGCTCGGCTGAGCGCCCGAGGTGGCAGAACCGCCGGCGCGGGTGAATAATTGTGCCGATCAACTAGTTGAGCGAAGCATGTAATGGAGCCCGTCCGTCGATGACCGACCTCGTCGCCGAGTTGCCGTCCCCCGAGACCGGCGACGTCGCCGACGTCGCCGAACTCGCCGACACCGTCTTCGACCTCGTCCAGGCCGTCCAACGCGCCCGCGCCCGGTGGCTGGCCGCGGCGGAGCACAGCGTCGAGCGCACCGGACTCGTCATCCTGCGCACCGTGCGTAGCGGCGGCCCGATGCGCGCGAGCGACATCGCCGACTCGCTGCAGTTCGACCCGTCCACCGTGAGCCGCCGGGTCGCCGCGCTGGTCCGCGACGGGCTGCTGGAGCGGCGCGCCGACCCCGAGGACGGCCGGGCGAGCCTGCTCGCGCCGACCCCCAAGGCCGACGCGGTGCTGGCCGACCAGCGGCGCGTCCGCGCCGACCACTTCGCGGCGATGCTGTCGGGCTGGGAGCGCGACGAGGTCGTGCAACTCACCGGGCTGATGCGCCGCTTCACCGCCGCCTACGACGACGTGACGACCCGTCACGCGACCACCACTGCCGAGGACGACACCCACTGATGGCCAGCACCACCACCGCATCCGCGCCCGCCGCCGACACCAGCGGCGGCCTCAGTCACAAGCAGATCATGAGCATCCTCTCGGGGCTCATGATCGGCATGTTCCTGGCCGCGCTCGACCAGACCATCGTCGCCACCGCGATCCGCACGATCGGCGACGACCTGCACGGGCTGTCCATCCAGGCCTGGGTGACCACCGCGTTCCTGATCACCTCGACGATCGCCACCCCGCTGTTCGGCAAGCTCTCGGACATCTACGGGCGCAAGCCGATGTTCATGATCGCGATCGTCGTGTTCGTGCTCGGCTCGATGCTCTGCGGCATCTCGCAGTCCATGTACATGCTGGCCGCGTTCCGGGCGCTGCAGGGGATCGGTGCCGGCGGCATCATGCCGCTGGTCCTCGCGATCATCGGCGACATCATCCCGCCGCGCGAGCGGGCCCGCTACCAGGGCTACTTCATGGCCGTCTTCGCGACGTCCTCGGTGCTCGGCCCGGTCATCGGCGGCTTCCTCGCCGGGCAGAGCGACATCTTCGGGATCTCGGGCTGGCGCTGGATCTTCTACATCAACGTCCCGCTGGGCGCGCTCGCGCTGGCTGTCGTCACGCGGGTGCTGCAGCTCGAGCACACGCGCCGCGACCACCGCATCGACTGGACCGGCGCCGCCGCGCTGGTGGTGGGTCTGGTGCCGCTGCTCATCATCGCCGAGCAGGGGCGCGAGTGGGGCTTCCTGTCCGCCGGCGCCTGGGTCTGCTACGTCATCGGCGCGATCGGGATCGCCGCCTTCCTCCGCGTCGAGGCGCGGGCGGGCGACGAGGCGCTGCTGCCGCTACGGCTGTTCCGCATCCGCAACTTCGCGGTCGGCTCGGCCCAGTCGATGGTCGTCGGCATGGGGATGTTCGGCGGCATCGCCGCGATCCCGCTGTACCTGCAGATCGTGAAGGGCGCCTCGCCGACGAAGGCGGGCCTGCTCATCCTGCCCCTCGTCGCCGGCATCATGACCGCGTCGCTGGTGGCCGGCCAGATCACCTCGCGCACCGGCAAGTACAAGGCCTTCCCGGTCGTGGGCTCGGTCCTGATGGTCGCCGGTCTGCTGATCCTCACCCAGGTCGGCGCGGACACGCCGCTGTGGCAGACCGACATCTTCATGGCCGTCTTCGGCCTCGGGCTCGGCATGAACATGCAGAGCATCGTGCTGGCGATGCAGAACGCCGTGGATCCCCGCGACATGGGTGTCGCCACGTCCAGTGCGACGTTCTTCCGGCAGGTGGGCGGCTCGCTGGGCACCGCGGTCTTCCTGTCCATCCTGTTCTCGCAGGCGGCGATCAAGATCCCGCAGGAGATCGCGCGGTCGGGCAACGACCAGCGCCAGTACGCGAACTTCGACCTCAACGACACCAGCGCGCTCGGCTCGCTGAGCGAGCAGGCGAAGCATCCGATCCTCGTCGGGTTCTCCGACGCCATGGACCACGTCTTCCTGGTCGGCGGGCTGCTGCTGGTCCTGGCCGTCGTGCTGTCGATCCTGGTCAGGGAGGTCCCGCTGCGCACGCTGTCGGGGCAGGACGCCCGGCGGGCCGCAGAGGCTGCACCGCCGACGCCGGCGCTCGACCCGGGCGGCGCCGCCTCGCTGATCTCGGTCCCGACGGCGGTCCCGACGGCGGACGGCACCGACGACGACCCGGGCGGCGCGCACGAGGCCGCGGGCGTCGCGCCCCCGCACGACGGGCCGGGCCGGCACGAGCAGGCCGAGGACGACGTCACGCGTCGGTGATGCGCGCGCGGCACCACCGCCTCTAGGCTCGCGGGCATCCTGCCGCGGACGATCGCGTCCGCCCGACCCGATGGAGTGCTCATGCCCGGTGGCGACAAGCGCAAGCTGACCTCGACCCTCACCGGGTACGCGACGTTCGCCGACTGCAGCAAGGACGACGTCGCCGCCCTGGTCGACGCCGGCGGCCCGTTCACGCTCCCGGCGGGCTGGCCGCTCGTGCAGGAGGGCATCCCCGCCGACGCCTGCTTCGTGCTGACGGAGGGCACGGCGCTGGTGTTCCACCAGCGCGAACAGATCGCCGAGCTCGGACCCGGCGACCTCATCGGGGAGATGGCGCTGCTCGGCGGCGGGCAGCGTCGCGCGACCGTCACCTCCTCGAGCCGAGTGGCCGGGCTGCGGGTCGAGTACGACGCGCTGCGCACGCTGCTGTCCCAGCGGTCCGCCCTGGCCGACGCCTTCCGCGCGGTCTACGACGCCCACAGCGACTGACCGTCTTCCTCGGCGAGTTGGTGGCAAAACAGCGGCTCGCAGCAACCAACTCGCCGAGGAAGGCGTCAGCGGACGGCGGCGTGCAGCTCGCGGCGGTGGGCGACGATCCAGCCGCCCGCGCGCCGGTACATCTCCGCCTGTGCCTCCCACATGCGGCCGAAGGCCGGGTGCCCGGCCTGGCTGGCGTCGCGGATGACGGCGGCGATCCACGCGTTCGCGGTCGCGGAGGCGGCCACGGTCGCGGTGCGCAGGATGGCGTCGGCGCCGTAGCCGTCCAGCAGCGCCCGCAGCCGACGGGCCGCCGCACCGGCGCGGTCGTCGGTGACGTCGGCGGGTTCGCGCAGCGGCGCCCAGCAGCATGCCGCTATCGCAAGGTCCCAGGGCCGGCTCCCGGGCGCGGCGAGGTCGAAGTCGATGAGGGCCACGGCCCGGCCGTCGCGGAAGACGACGTTGGCGGGGTTGACGTCGTTGTGCGTCACCAGGGTGCCGCGCCACGGCGGCGGCACCGCCCGCTGCCAGCGCAGCGGCGTGGCGTCGAAGCTCGCGGCGTGGTCGTGGAAGCTGCGCAGCAACGAGCCGACCGTGGCCAGCGCGTCGTCGGTCAGCGCCCACCCGGGCAGTGGTTCGACGGCCGCGGTGCCGGGCACGTAGTCGAGCACCTCGACGCGGCCACCGTCGGCGGCGCCGTCCACGACGCCGGGCGCGCCGCGGAACCCCGTGTCGCGCAGATGACCGAGCAGCGCGTGGACCGCGGGCGCGTGCCCGCCGCGCGGGCGGTGCACGGTGTCGCCCACGCGGAAGACGCGGCCGCGGTTCGCGGTGCCGCCGGCGAGCAGCTCGTCAGCCGGCATCGGCGGCGGCCGGTTCGGTCGCGCGCTGGTCGGCGACCAGCAGCGCGCGGGCGAGCTCGGTATGGGTGACGAGACCGTTCACGAGGCCGCCGCGCAGGGCGGCCCGGACGGCGTCGGCCTTGCCGCGGCCGTACGCGACCGATATGACGGTGCCGGCGCGCCGTAGCTGGTCGCCGGTGACGCCGATGATGCGCTTGCTCAACGCACCGGAGATGGAGTGGCCGTCGCGACCGACGAGCGCGCCGGAGATCTCGCCGATGGTGCCCAGGGCACTGGCCTGCTCGCGGGCCTCGGGCTCCACCATGTCGTAGATGGTCGACAGTCCCGGTTCCCAGGCGCCGATCCCCACCGCCGCGACGGTGACGCGGTCGGCGAGCTCGAGGGCACGCGCGACGTCGGGCTGGCGCAGCACGACGCGGGCCGAGGCGGCGTCCGGTGCGACGAGCGGCGCGTAGTACACGTGCGGGGTCCCGCCGCCGGCCTGCGCCACCGAGCGGACGAGCTCGAGCACGTCGCTTCCGTCGGGCCCGGACAGCGCACCCGTCAGCTGGACCACGGGGCACGCCGCGATGCTGCGCACCGCGGCGCCGACGCCCTGCAGCGACCGTGCCCACGCCAGACCCAGGACGTCGTCGGCGGTGACGATCTCGCTCAGGACCCCGGCCGCCACCTGCCCCAGCCGTCGGCGCAGCTCGGGCATGTCCTCGCCCCCGTGCTCGATCACCACAGCGTGGGCCAGGCCGAACCGTTCCTGCAGCTGGACGGACAACTCGGTGTCGACACCGGCGGGTGACTCGATGCGGATCGACACGATGCCCTCGCGGCGGGCGGTCTCGAGCAGCCGGGCGACCCGGAAACGGCTGATGCCGAGCCGATCGGCGATGTCGCTCTTGGACAGCTCGTCGAGGTAGAAGAGCCGCGCGACGCGGGCGAGCAGCACGTGCTGGCCTGGTGTGGGCGACACCGTGCACCCCCTCGCCGGCACCGCTCATGTGAGCGCGTTGACTTCCAGTTTGTCAGAAACCGTTGACAGCGACCACCGGCAAGCGGGAGTTTCGTCCGGAGATTTCCGAGCGGGCTGGCGCTCGTTTGAGCTATCGGTGTCCTGACGAGTCGAGGAGGATTCGTGCGGGGTAGGACGATTCGCGCGGCGCTGGCGGTGCTGGCCGTGCCGCTGCTGACGGGAGCGCTCGCCTCCTGCGGTGCGCAGGGCTGGGGCGACACGGGGGGCGCGGGCACGGTCCGGGTGCTCATGGTGAACAACCCGCAGATGATCGATCTGCAGAAGCTGGCGCCGGAGTTCACCAAGGAGACCGGCATCAAACTCAGCTTCACCGTGCTGCCCGAGGACGACCTGCGCGACAAGGCCAGCCAGGAGTTCTCGAGCCAGGCGCATCAGTACGACGTCGCCACGCTGTCGAACTACGAGATCCCGTTCTACTCGAAGAACGGCTGGCTCGAGCCGCTGGACCGCTACGTGAGGAACGACGCGTCCTTCGACCAGGCCGACATCCTCAAGCCGATCGCCCAGAGCCTGACCGGCGACGACGGCAAGATCTACGGCGAGCCCTTCTACGGCGAGTCGTCCTTCCTGATGTACCGCAAGGACGTCTTCGCCAAGAAGGGACTGACGATGCCGCCGCACCCGACCTGGCAGCAGGTGGCGGCCCTCGCGGCCAAGGCCGACGGCGCGCAGCAGGGGATGCGCGGCATCTGCCTGCGGGGCCAGCCCGGCTGGGGTCAGGTGCTCGCGCCGTTCACGACCCTCGTCAACACCTTCGGTGGGACCTGGTTCGACAAGGACTGGAACGCGCAGGTCGACTCGCCCGCCTTCAAGCAGGCCGCCGACTTCTACGTCGACCTCGTCCGCCGACACGGGGAGGTCGGCGCGGCCCAGGCCGGCTTCACCGAGTGCCTGACCAACCTGCAGCAGGGCAAGGTCGCCATGTGGTACGACGCGACCTCCGCGGCGGGATCGCTCGAGGCCAAGGGCTCGCCGGTGGCCGGCAAGATCGGCTACGTCCCGGCGCCGGTCGTCAAGACGAAGACGGCGGGCTGGCTGTTCGCGTGGTCGTGGGCGATCGAGAAGGCGAGCGACCACAAGGACAAGGCGGCGCGCTTCGTCGAGTGGGCCTCGAGCAAGAAGTACGAGGAGCTCGTCGGACGCCGACTCGGCTGGGCCAACGTGCCCGCCGGCAAGCGCACCTCGACCTACTCCAACCCGGACTATCTGAAGATCGCGGGGGCCTTCGCGAAACCGACGCTGTCCTCGATCCAGTCGGTCGACCCGCGCTCACCGGGGGTCCAGCCGCGGCCCTGGGTCGGCATCCAGTTCGTCGACATTCCCGAGTTCACCGACTTCGGGACGAAGTTCTCGCAGGAGTTCAGTGCCGCCATCGCCGGCAAGCAGTCGGTGCAGAGCGCGCTCGACACCGGCCAGGATCTCGCGTCCACCGTCGGCGACACGTACAAGTAGGGGGACGCCATGTCGAGCGCAACGTCGGGCGCGGCACCGGCCGCCCCGGTCGCGGAACGCGAAGCCGAGGTGCCCGAGCCCACGGGCAACGGCACCGGGCTGGTCACCGGCCGCGACAAGTGGATGCGCAGGGCGCCGCTGCTGCCCGGCCTGATCTTCATGGTCGTCGTGACCCAGCTGCCGTTCGTCGCGACGCTGGTCATCTCCTTCATGCGCTGGAACGCGTTGTCGCCGGCCAACAAGGGGTTCGCCGGGATCGACAACTACCGCAAGGTGTTCAGCGACTCCGCGCTGCGCTCGTCGGTGCTGTTCACGATCCTGCTGACGGTGACCGTCGTGCTCGTCAGCCTCGTGCTCGGCCTGTGCATCGCGCTGCTGCTCGACCGCGCGTTCTTCGGTCGCGGCATCGTGCGGACGCTGATGATCGCGCCGTTCCTCGTCGTACCGGTCGCCGCCGCCCTGCTGTTCAAGCACGGCGTCTACAACCCCGGTTACGGCCTGCTCAACGGGACGTTGACGTCGATCTGGAACCTGTTCGGCGGCGACGCGCCGCAGCCGGACTGGCTGACCGCGCACCCCAAGCTGATGGTCGAGCTGCAGCTGATCTGGCAGTGGACGCCGTTCATGATGCTGATCCTGCTGGCGGGTCTGCAGTCCCGCGACCGCGAGGTCACCGAGGCGGCGCACGTCGACGGCGCGTCCAGCTGGCAGGCGTTCCGGTTCATCACGCTGCCGCACATGCGCAAGTACCTGGAGCTCGGCGGCCTGCTCGGCAGCATCTACATCGTCCAGAACTTCGACGCGGTCTTCACGATCACGTCCGGCGGTCTCGACACCGCGAACCTGCCCTACACGATCTACCAGACCTTCTTCAGTGCGCACGACTACGGCCTCGCGTCCGCGCAGGGCGTCATCGTGGTCATCGGCTCGCTGATCATCGCGACGTTCGCCCTACGGGTCGTGTCGTCGCTGTTCGAGGAGGAGCGATGACCGCGACGGTGAACGCCCCCGACGCCCCCGACGCGCCGGACGCCGCCGAGACCACGCGCGCCCCGGGTAGCGCCGGCAGCAGCCCGCGGACCCGGCGTTACGGCGGTCCGCTGCTCGGCCTGCTCGCGTGGGTCATCGGCATCATCTTCGTCCTGCCGGTGCTGTGGATGATCCTCACGTCGTTCCACAGCGAGCAGAACGCCGGTCACAACCCGCCGTACGTGACCGCGCCGCTCGACCTCGACGGCTACCGCGATTTCTTCTCCGGCGGTACGAGCCCCTGGCCGTACCTGCTGAACTCGCTGACCGCCAGCGTGGTCTCGACCGCGCTCGTGCTGCTGCTGGCGATCCCCGCCGCGTACGCGCTGTCGATCCGGCCGGTGCGCAAGTGGACCGACGTGATGTTCTTCTTCCTGTCGACCAAGATGCTGCCGCCGATCGCGGGGTTGCTGCCGATCTACCTGTTCGCGCAGAAGGTCGACCTGCTCGACAACGTCTTCCTGCTGATCGTGCTGTACATGTCGATGAACCTGCCCATCGCGGTGTGGATGATGCGCTCATTCCTCGCCGAGGTGCCCCGGGCGATTCTCGAGGCCGCCTCCCTCGACGGGGCGAGCCTGCCGTACCAGATGCGCCGCATCATCGTGCCGATCACGATGCCGGGCATCGCGGCGACGTCGTTGATCTGCTTCATCTTCAGCTGGAACGAGCTGCTCTTCGCCCGGGTGCTCACCGGGGTCGCGGCGCAGACCGCGCCGGTGTTCCTCACCAGCTTCGTGACCAGCCAGGGGCTGTTCCTCGCCAAGGTCTGCGCGGCCGCGACCATCGTGTCGCTGCCCGTGCTCGCCGCTGGATTCGCGGCACAGGACAAACTGGTCCAGGGGCTCTCCCTCGGCGCCGTGAAGTGACGCCGGACCCGGACCGTGACGAGGAAAGAAGGACGCAGTGAGAGCAGCGGTGGTCAAGGCCGTCGGCGAGGTGACGGTCGAGACGGTGGACGACCCCACTCCGCAGGACGGTGAGGTCGTCGTCCAGGTCGCCGCGTGCGGCCTGTGCGGCACCGATCTGCACATCCTGCAGGGCGAGTTCGCGCCGACGCTGCCGGTGATCCCGGGGCACGAGTTCGCCGGGACCGTCGTCGCGCTGGGTGCCGGCGTCACCGACGTGCGCGAGGGCGACCGGGTCGCCGTGGACCCCTCGCTGTACTGCCACGAGTGCCACTACTGCCGACGCGGGCGCAACAACCTGTGCCTGCGCTGGAACGCGATCGGGGTGTCGGTGTCCGGCGGCGCCGCCGAGTTCGTCGCGGTGCCCGCGGCCAACTGCGTGCGGCTGCCCGACCACGTCGAGACCGCCGACGCGACGCTGATCGAGCCGCTCTCGTGCGCGGTTCGCGGCTACGACGTGCTGACCAGCCAGCTGGGTTCGCACGTGCTCATCTACGGTGCCGGCACGATGGGGCTGATGATGCTGCGCCTCGCGCAGCGGGTGGGGGCGACGAGCATCGACGTCGTCGACCTCAACACCGACCGGCTCGAGACCGCCCGCGGGCTCGGGGTGACGCACGCCGAGACCACGGCCGACGGCATCGAGCCGGAGTTCGGCTGGGAGCTCGTCATCGACGCCACCGGCAACGACAAGGCCATCCAGGACGGGCTCGGTCGCGTCGCGCCCGGCGGCACCTTCCTGCAGTTCGGGGTCGCCGACTACGCCGCCCGCGCCACCATCGACCCGTACCGGATCTACAACAAGGAGATCACCATCACCGGGTCGATGGCGGTCCTGCACAGCTACGAGCGGGCCGCCGAGCTCTTCGCCACCGGTGTGCTCGACCCGGGCCTGTTCATCACCGACCGCGTCCCGCTCGAGGACTACGCCGGTGCGATCGAGGCGTTCAAGACGGGCAAGGGACTGAAGACGCAGGTGATCCCGGGCTAGGCGCATCCGATGCGACGATCGGTGGCGTCGGATGCGTGCGCACGACTCTCGATCTCGATCCGAGCGTCCCTACGACCTGGTGCCCGACGCGCACCTCGTCGCGCTGATGCGTCGGCACGACGTGACGGTGATGTGGAGCCACGACCGCGACCTGCGCCGCTTCGCCGGCAGCCGGGTCTAGGATCCGTTCCCGCCTGACGGCGCTACTTCACCGAGCCGGCGGTGAGGCCGCCCACCAGGTGCTTCTCGATGGCGGCGAAGAGCACGACGACCGGCACGATCGCGATGATGGACGCGGCGAAGAGCAGGTCCCAGTTCTGCTGGTAGCCGGTGACGTAGGAGTTGATGCCCACCGTCAGCGGCTTGCGCGAGTCGTCCTGCATCAGCGTCAGCGCGACCACGTACTCGTTCCATGCCGCGATGAAGGTGAACACGACCGCGGTCACGAGCCCCGGCTTGGTGAGCGGCAGCATCACGCGCCACAGCGTGCCGAACTTGCTGCAGCCGTCGAGGTGCGCGGCGTCCTCGACGTCCTTCGGGACGGCGGAGAAGAACCCGTGCAGGATCCACACCGCGAACGCGAGATTGAACGCCGCGTTGGTCAGGATGATCGCCTGGTAGGTGTTCACGAGGCTCAGGTCGAAGAACTCGCGGTAGATGCCGACCACCAGCGACGTGGGCGAGAACATCTGCGTGACCAGGACGAGGAAGAGGAACAGCGTGCGGCCCGGGAAGCGGTAGCGGGCCGTGAAGTACGCGGCCGGCACCGCCGCGACGAGGACGATGGCCGTCGAGACCCCCGCGACGAGCAACGAGGTCTTGAGCCAGTTGAGGAACCGGTCGTCGGACAGCACGTCGCCGAAGGACGAGAACCGCCAGTGCCGCGGCAGGAAGGTCGTCGGGGTCGCCACGACGTCGGCGCTCGGACGCAGCGCGTCGAGCAGCATGACGATGTAGGGCGAGAGCAGCACGAGCGCGAGCACGAACCCGACGACCGGCAGCACGACCGGACGCCAGCGTCGCCAGCCCCGGTGACGGCGTACGGGAGCGGGTTGCTCGCCGGTCGCGTCGCCGACGGCGGTGGCGGTGATGGACGTCGTCACGATCCCGGCTCCTCCTGCCACTTCACGGTCTTCAGGTAGATGACGACGACGACCAGGATGAGCAGGACGTTGAAGACGCCGGTCGCCGCCGACATGCCCACGTCGAGCTCGGCGCTCTTGAAGGCGAGCTTGTACATGAAGGTGATCGTCGTGTCGTGCTCGAAACCGGGGTTGCGCTCGTTGAGCGTGTAGACCACCGGGAAGGAGTTGAAGACGTAGATGATGTTGAGGACGGTCGCGACGAGCAGGGCCGGACGCAGCAGCGGCAGCGTCACGTGCCGGTAGGTCTGCCACGACGACGCACCGTCGATGCGGGCCGCCTCGAGGACCTCGTGCGAGATCCCGTTGAGCCCGGCGATGAAGACGTACGCGGTGAACGGCAGCGACACGAAGACGCCGACGACGATCATCGACGGCATCACCCAGCTGTCGTCGCCGAGGAAGTCGACGGGCTTGTCCAGCAGCCCGAGGCCGACGAGCACCTTGTTGACGATGCCGTGGTAGTAGTCCAACAGCAGCGTGAACAGTCGCGACGTGATGACGAGCGACGCCGCCCAGGGCACGATGAGCGCCCACCGCACGACGCGGCGTCCGAAGAACTCCTTGGACAGGAACTGCGCGAGCGCGAGCCCCAGCACGATGGTGATCGTGACGACCGCGACCACCCACACCAGGGTGTTGACCAGCACGGTGGCGAGGTCGGGGTGGTCGAGCACCTTGCGGTAGTTGTCGGTGCCGACCGAGCCCTTCTCCAGGCCGGTGATCGAGTAGGTCTTGGTCGAGGCCTGGATCATCGCGATCGCCGGGTAGACGACCACCGCGCCGATGAGCACGAGCGCCGGCGCGAGCCAGATCAACGCCTGCCAGAACGGCGCGTGGCCGCGGGCGCGATGCGTGCGCCCGCGGTGCGGCCGGTGCGGCGCCGCCGGCACGGCGTCCGCAGCCGCAGCCGCGGACGTCGTGCCGGCGGACGTCGAGGTCACCGTCAGCTCGCCTCGGCCGTCTTCTGCAGCTGGTCGAGGACCTGCTGCGGGTCTCCGCCGGAGGCGACGCCCTCGCCGATGTCCTGCTGCACGGCGAGCAGCACCTTGTCCCACGCCGGGTCCTGGTTCGGGGTCAGCTTGATGTTCGGCAGCGTCTGGATGTAGACGCTCAAGGCCTTGTTCGACGAGAACACCTTCAGCCCGGACTTGGTGACGGGCAGGAACCCCTCGGCCTTGATGAACTTGTTGACCTGGTCGGGCTGGTAGTACAGCTCGTAGAAGTCCTTGACCGCCTGTTGGTTGCCGGACTTCTTGAAGGCGTTGAGGTAGTCGGTGACGCCGTAGGTCGCCGGCTGGCCGCCGGTGTTCGTGGGCATCGGCGCGATGCCGTAGTCGACCTTCTTGGTCTTGTCGAGGTCGGCCGACAGCGGGCCGAAGCCGACGATCATGCCGGCCTTGCCGGAGGTGAACAGCGGGAACGCGCCGTCGGTGCGGTTCGTGCGGCCCGGGTTGTTCTGCGTGACCTTGTCGTCGACGGCCAGCTTGCGCAGGAACTTCAGCGTGTCGACGTTCTGCTTGGAGTTGATCGTCCACTTGCCGTCGTCGGACTGCCAGTTGCCGCCGTTGTTGAACGCCCAGATCGAGAACTCGGCCTGGGCCTCCTCCTTGCCCAGCGGCATCGCGTAGCCGACGTTGCCGTTGCCGAGCGCCTGCACCTTCTTGGCGTCGGTCTCGAACTCGTCCCACGTCTTCGGCGCGGTGGCGATGCCGGCCTGCTTGAACAGCGTCTTGTTGTAGAACAGGGCGCGCGCCGAGGAGAGGTCCGGGAAGCCGTAGAGCTTGTCCTTGAACGTGCCGCTGGTCTTGAACGCGTCGATGAGGTCGGACTGCACGCTGGTCGGCAGCACCTGCGAGGCGTCGTAGAGCAGGCCGTCCTTCGCGTAGCTCGAGTAGTAGTTGATGTTCAGGATGTCCGGCGGGTTGTTGTTCTGGATCATCGTGCGGCTCTGCTGCGCGATGTCGTTCCAGTTGATGATCTGGACGTCGAGCTTGATGCCGTATTTCTGCTGGTACGTCTTCGCGAACGAGCTCCAGAAGCTCTGCGTGTTCTTGGAGTACTCGGCGGCGACGAGCTTGATCGACTTGACCCCACCACCCTTGCTGGTGGTGCCGGTGTTCTTGGCGTCGTCGGCACCGGTACCGCCGCCACAGGCGGCGAGGCTCAGGGCCACTGCCCCGAACGCGGCGGCGAGCGCGGCCGTCCTTCTCTTCATCTGTCCTCCTTGCCAGGCGGTGGACGTGGCCACCGCGGCCGAACGGCGAACTGCTCAGACTGTGCCGGGGAGGTTAGTACAGATGATTGCTTGCAGCTAGATTAAAGCAGAAACAATCAGATACCGTCCCTCGCGCCGGGCCAATGCGCTCCACGTGCCCAGGAATTGCGCGCAACGCGCAGGGCGCGACCGTATCCCGCCGGGAGTACCCCGGCGCCGTTCCACGCCCGAATCGGGTCGTCACCACCGAGGGGAACCGTCGATGAGCCACGTGTCAGCCGAGATCGCCGACCAGCCGGGCTGCTGGCGGCGGGCCGCCGAGCTCGCCACGACCGACGAGGTCGTCCACGTCCTGCCGAAACCCGGCGAACGGGTCGCGGTGGTGGGCTGCGGGACGTCGCTGTACATGGCGCAGTGCTTCGCCGTCCTGCGCGAGACCGCCGGCCAGGGCGAGACCGACGCGTTCCCGGCGTCGGAGTTCCCGACGGGCCGGACCTACGACCGGGTCGTCGCGCTGACACGTTCGGGCACCACGACCGAGGTCCGCCGGCTGCTCACCGGACTGGCGGGCAGCACGCCCACCGTCGTCGTCACCGCCGTCCCCGACGCCCCGGTCGTCACCGAGGCCGACACCGCCGTCGTCATCGACTTCGCCGACGAGGAGTCGGTCGTGCAGACGCGGTTCGCGACGACCGCGCTGGCCCTGTGGCGCGCCTTCCTGGGCGAGGACCTCGACCCGGTGATCGCGGCGGCCGAGCAGGTGCTGGCCGAGGGGGCACCCCCGGCGGCGGTGGCGTCCGAGCAGTTCACCTTCCTCGCGACCGGATGGGCGACCGGGCTCGCGAACGAGGCCGGCCTGAAGCTGCGCGAGGCGGCACAGGCGTGGACCGAGGCCTACCCGGCCATGGAGTTCCGCCACGGCCCCATCAGCGTGATCGACGATCGCTCGACGGTCTGGGTGCTCGGCGCGCCCCCGGTGGGCCTGCTCGACGATCTCGCGGTCACCCACGCGAACGTCGTCACCGGTCACCGCGACCCGATGGCGCAGCTGATCGGCGCCCAGCTGGTCGCGGTGGCCGTCGCCGAGCGGAAGGGGCTCGACCCCGACCGCCCCCGCAACCTGACCCGCTCGATCGTCCTGCCCGCCTGACGGAGGACTGGGCACGATCGCACCATGACCGAGACGCGACCGGCCACACCCCCGCCCGCCGTCGTCGCCCTCGACGTGGGCGGTACCGGGATGAAGGGCTGGGTCTGCGACCGCGCCGGGCGGTCCCGCCGGACGGCGGAACGACCGACCCCCGTCGCGGCAGGGCCCGACGCCGTCGTGCGGGCGGTGCGCGATCTCGTCGTCGAACTGCGCGGCGCGGACGACGATATCGTCGCGGCCGGCGTGGTCGTCCCGGGCATGGTGGACGCGGCCAACGGCGTCGCCACCTGGTCGGCCAACATCGGCTGGCGTGACGTGCCGCTGGGGACGTTGCTCGCCGCCGACCTCGGCGTGCCGGTCGCGATCGACCACGACGTGCGCAGCGGGGGGCTCGCCGAGGCGCGCATCGGCGCGGCCCGCGGCCGGGCCAGCTCGCTGTTCGTCCCGGTCGGCACCGGCATCGCCGGCGCGTTCGTCGTGGACGGCGTCGCCCACGCCGGCGCACGGGGCGCGGCCGGCGAGGTGGGGCACGTCATCGTCCACCCGGACGGCGAGCCGTGCGCGTGCGGCCAGCACGGCTGCGTCGAGACCTACGCGTCGGCCGCGGCCGTCGTCCGCCGCTACCGTGCCCGCACCGGGACCGCGCGCAGCGCCGCCGAGATCGCGGCGCGGCTGCGGGTCGACCCGGACGCGCGGACGGTGTGGGACGACGCCGTCACCGCCCTGTCGCTCGGGCTCGTCGCGGCGACGGCGCTCTACGACCCCGAGCTGGTGGTCATCGGCGGCGGCCTGGCGGCCGCGGGGAGCGTCCTGCTCGACCCGCTCGTCGCCGCGCTCACCGCGCGGCTGGCGTGGCGCGCGCCGCCGCCGCTCGTGCTCGCGGCGCTGGGCAGCGCGGCCGGTCGCTACGGCGCGGCGCTCATCGCGTGGGCCGCGGCCGGCGAGCCCGACATCGGGTCGGACTGGGACACGACGGCGGCGACGACGGGGGTGACGGCGTGACCGTGCTGGCCGGCGCCCGGGTCGTCACGCCCGACGCGGTGCTGGACCCCGGGTGGGTGGCGGTCGAGGGGACGCGCATCGCCGCGGTCGGCGCCGGTGCCCCGCCCGCGGCCGCAGCCGATCTCGGCGGGGCGTGGGTGCTGCCGGGGTTCGTCGACCTGCACGTCCACGGCGGCGGTGGGCACGACGTGACGACGTCGCCCCGGGACCTGGCCGCGGCGGTCGCCTTCCACCGCGCGCACGGCACCACGCGGACGCTGGTCTCGCTGGTGACCGCGCCCGAGGCCGAGCTGCGCGAACAGCTGACCTGGGTCGCGGCCGCGGCGGCCGCCGGGCCGCACGGGGCCGGCCACGTCGTCGGCGCCCACCTCGAGGGCCCGTTCCTGGCGGCGGAGCGGTGCGGCGCGCAGAACCCGGCGCACCTGCTCGCGCCGGACCGGGCCGTGCTCGCCCGGCTGCTCGGCGCCGCGCCCGGCACCGTCCGGGTCGTGACGCTCGCCCCCGAGCTGCCCGGCGCCGCGGACCTGCTCGCCGACCTGCTCGTGGCGGGCGTGGCGGTCGCGGTCGGGCACACCGCCAGTGGGTACGACGACGCCGCCGCGGCGTTCGAGTCCGGCGCGGGCCTGGCCACGCACCTCGGCAACGGGATGCCCCCGCTGCAGGCGAGGGAGCCGGGACCCGTCGGCGCCGCGCTCGACCGGGGCGCGTACGCCGAGGTCATCAACGACGGGCAGCACGTGCACCGCGGTCTGCTGCGACTCGTCCGCCCCGACCGGCTGGTGTTGATCACCGACGCGATGAGCGCCGCGGGCGCCGCGGGCGGCAGCTACACCCTCGGTGGACAGGAGGTGACGGTCGCCGGCGGGGTAGCGCGGCTGGCGCGCAACGGCTCGCTCGCCGGCAGCACCCTGACGATGGACGACGCGGTGCGCCGGGCGGTACGCGACGCCGGGTTGTCGATCGTCGACGTGGCGGCGGCCGCGGCGACCAACCCCGCGCGCGTGCTCGGCATGGCGGACACGTGTGGCGCGCTCGCCGCCGGGCTCGACGCCGACCTCGTCGTGCTCGACGACGACCTGCGTCTCGCCCGCGTCATGGCGCAGGGGCAGTGGTGCGGCTGACCGGTGGCGGGACCGGCGGGACCGACCCCTAGACCGAGGTGACGTCGACGCCCGCCTCGCGCAGCCGCTGCAGCTCGTCGGCGTCGGCGGTGCCGTCGGTGACGAGGGCGTCGACGCGGCCCGTGTCGCAGATGCGCGCGAACGCCCGCAGCCCCACCTTGGAGCCGTCCGCCACGACGACGACCCGGTTCGAGCGCTCCACCATCAACCGGTTGATCTCGGCCTCGCCCTCGTTGTGAGCCGCCGCCCCGCCGCCGGCGGAGATGGCGTTGACGCCGAGGATGAGGACGTCCACGGCGATGTCGTCGAGCAGCCGGCGCGACAGCGGCCCGATGAGCTCGTAGGACTGCGGCCGCGCCACCCCGCCGATGACGACGACCTTGACGTGGGGGCGCACCACGAGCTCGTTGGCGATGTTCAGCGCGTTGGTGACCACGGTGAGCTGGGTCGGCCCGGAGCCGTTGGCGGTCCCGGCGAGATGGGTGCGCGTCGCGAGCGTGCGCGCGACCGCCGAGGTCGTCGTGCCGCCGTTGAGGCCGACGACCGCCCCGGGGCGGACGAGGTCGGCGGCGGTGTCGGCGATGCGCTGCTTCTCGTCGGACTGCCGCACCGACTTGTACCGCAGCGGCAGGTCGTAGCTGACCGACTGCACGACGGCGCCGCCCCGGGTGCGGGTCACGAGCTGCTGGGCGGCGAGGTCGTCGAGGTCGCGGCGGACGGTCGCGGGCGACACGTCGAAGCGCTCGACGATCTGCTCGACCGAGAGCTTCCCGCTCTCGGCGAGCGCCTCGAGAACCGCGTTCAGGCGTTCGTAGCGCTGCACCATTGCTCGCTTCCGGCGTCGGGTGCACGTATTTGATCGAAGTGGGCATCGACACGTCAAGACCGCGCGGGTTTCGCTCGCAAGAAATGACAGAGCCCACGGTGCCGGGCCCGGAGACACCACCGGCCGCCGCGACGTATCGCGACGGCCGAGGGCGTGGTGGTGGCCAGGGGCGGGGTCGAACCGCCGACCTACCGCTTTTCAGGCGGTCGCTCGTACCAACTGAGCTACCTGGCCGTGCTCGCGGGCCAGACTACCGGACGGCGGCGCGGCTCCGCGGTGCGCGCCCGGTCAGCGCGCGGCCCGGGTCTCGTCGTAGCGGCGCCACGCGAGCGTGACCAGCGCGTCGTGCACGCCGAGCGGCTCGGCGACCGTCGTCCCCGCATCGGCGGCGGCGCGCAGGGTGGACGCGAAGCGGCCCTCGGCGAGCAGGTAGGTCGCCACCGTCAGCGGCCGCGGGAGCGCGGCGAAGGCCGCGACGAGATCGTCGGCCATGGTGTGGACGGCGACGGGACGCCCGACGCGGCGGGCGAGCCGGGCACCGGTCTCGGCGAGCTCGGCGGTGGCGGCCGAGCGACTCGACCCCGCCCCGACGAGGGCGACGGCGCCGTCGGCGGGCACCGCGCCCAGGCGGGCGAGCAGCACGTCGACGAGCAGGTCGTCCGGGCCGAGATGGCGGCTCACGACGGTGCGGGGGTACGCCGCGACCGCGGCCGGGATGTCGGTCTGCACGTGGTAGCCGGTCGAGAGCAACAGCGGGACGACGACGGTGGGCCGGTCGTCGAGGGCGTCGGGCAGCCGTGGCTCGACGACGTCGAGGAAGCAGTGCTCGACCGGGACGGCGGGGCGGGCGGCCGCGATCGCGGCGACGAGACGCTCGGTGGTGGCGCGGCCCGCGTCGTCCGCGGTGCCGTGCGCCACCACGAGCATTCGTGGTGGCGAGGCATCCATGGCGACCCCGACGGGACTTGAACCCGCGACCTCCGCCGTGACAGGGCGGCACGCTAACCAGCTGCGCTACGGGGCCAGGTGGATCGCTGGCGCGATCCGTATGGCGGTACTGCGTGCCCCCAACGGGATTCGAACCCGTGCTACCGCCTTGAAAGGGCGGCGTCCTGGGCCTCTAGACGATGAGGGCGCCGTGAACCGTTCATCATGCTAGCCCCGCTGGTGGACTCGTCCAGCATAGGGGACGCGCCGACCGCCTTCCACCACGGGGCCGCTCACCGGCGTCGCGGGCGGTAGACCAGCCGGAAGACGATGAGCACCAGGACGCTGCCGATGACCGCGCCGATGAAGGTGCTGGCGCGGCGCAGGTTGAACTCGTCCTCGAACAGCAGCGTGAACAGGCTGCCGCCGGCGTAGGACCCGACGACGCCGAGCAGGGCGGTGCCGATGCAGCCGAGGCGGGTGGGGCTGCTCACGAACAACCGCGCGATGCCGCCGGCGAACAGCCCGACGAGGAAGAGGGCGAGGATCGACCAGAACATGACCGGGGATTCTGCCCGGTCGGCGCCGCGCCCGGCGGGTCAGATGGGGCGCATCCCGAGCAGCCGCACACCGTCGTCGTCGCGCAGGACCGCCGTGACCCACCCGCCGGCGCGGCCGTGCCCGACCAGGGCCGTCGGGTCGGTGGTGACCTCGACGGGCTCGAAGCGGCGGTGTTCCCAGTTCGTCCGGGCCGCGTGACCGGCGCTCGCGAGCGGGTAGACCGACCGGCCGGCCGCGAGGGCGTCGCGGGCCGAGGTCAGGTGATAGATCGCGTCGTCGAGCGCGCCGACCAGCGCGGCGTTCCCGTCGCACCACGACGTCACGAGCTCCGGCCGGGTGCGCGCGACCCGCGATCCGGACTTGTACGACCCCGCCGCGAGCGAGAGCCCGAGCGAGCCGCCGGCGAGGCCGGTGAGCGCCAGCGCCTCGGCGAGGACGTGCGGCAGGCCGATGACGCGGGCGACGGCGGTGTCCTGGTCGGCGGCCGTCGTCGGCACCGGCCGGGCGCCCAGGTCGCAGACGAGTCCGGCGAGCCGCAACCACGCGGTCAGCGAGGTGTCCGGCTCGAAGATCAACGCCCACGGGCAGTCGCGGAACAGCAGCGGGTCCGACGCCGCCCAGCCCGTCTCCTCGACGCCGGCGAGCGGGTGCCCCCCGACGAAGCGGACGCCGGGCGCGTGCTCGCGGACCGCGGCCAGCACCGGTTGCTTCAACGTGCCGACGTCGGTCAGCACGGTGTCGGGTCGCAGGTGCGGCCCCACCGAACGCAGCGCGGGGGTGACCTCGGGCAGCGGCATCGCGAGGACGACGAGGTCGGCACCGTGCACGGCGGTGGCGGCGTCCGGTGCGACCGGGAAGCCGGCCGCGCTCGCCGCGGCGCCGGCGCCGGGTTCGGTGTCGAAGCCGATCACCTCGAGGCCGGTCTGGCGCAGCGCGCGCAGCAGCGAGCCGCCGATGAGGCCGAGGCCGAGAACGGTCACGCGCCGGAAGGGCGGGACCTCCGTCGAGGGGTGCGTCGGCACGGTCACCGCGCGACCGTATCGCCCGTGTCGCGACACGTGTCGGCGACTTCCTCGGACCGGGTCGTCCGTGCCACGATCGTGGGCGGAAGGCGGTGATTGCGGTGGCTCAGCCCGGGTTCGCGGTAGCGGCGTATCGCGACGGTGCGCAGTGGCGTGTCGATCCGCTGCCACCGAGCGTGCTCGACGACCTCGGCGTGCTGCTGTCGGCGCTGCGCGCCCAGCCGCCCGAGGGCGGTCCGTTCGTCGTCGCCTGCCTGGAGGACGAGTTCTTCGTCGTCGCGCGGCAGGACGGCCGGCGGATCTCGCTGTTGCTGTCCGACCTCACCGCCGCGGTGGAGTTCCCCCTCGCCGAGCAGGCGATGACCCGCCTGGGCGAGGACCCGCCCGCCGACGACGAGCTGGACGAGGTCTGGCCGGTCGGCGACCTGGACCTGTTCGACGATCTCGAGCTCACCGAGGACGACGTCGAGGAGATCCTCGACGACCTCGACCTGCTGCCCGAGGAGATGCTCGAGGCGATCATGGATCGGCTGGAGGTCGGCGAGGCGTACGCGCGGGCGATCGACGCGGCCTGGGTGCGCTGAGCCGTGACGTACTTCGCCGCCGTGGTCACGCGCAGCGGTCACCGCTGGCGCACGGCGGAAGCCGATCTGACCGGGTGCGAGTCGCTGGCCGACCTGGGCGACATCGTGGGCGACACGGTGGGCGACGTCCGGCTGCTGCTGATCGAGCAGGACGACGAGTACGCCGCGATCGTGCGACTGGACGCCGGCGACGACGAACCACGCGCCTTCCTCACCGACGGCCACTCGGCCGACGCCTACCCGTTGGCCGCCGTCGTCGCCGAGGAGCTCACCGAGATCGGCACCGACGACCTCGCCGACGACGAGGACGCGCCGCCGGCGCACGACAGCGCGCCGTTCGGCGATGCCGGCATCGTCGCCGATCTCGGCACCGACGCCGACGGGCTGCTGGCGCTGTGCGAGCACGAGGGGACGCTGCCGGTCGACGTGCTGTTCGCGGTCTGCGAGAAGGCCGGCTGCGGCGAGGCCTTCGAGGAGCTGCGCGGGTGATTCCCGCCGCGTCGGACGCGGCCGCGATCGGACTCGCGCTCGCCGCCGCGCGCGAGTGCGACGACGACGTCCCGGTCGGGGCGGTCGTCCTCGATCCGGCCGGGCGGGTGATCGCCACCGCCGGCAACGAGCGCGAGGCCGACCGCGACCCGACCGCGCACGCGGAGATCCTGGCGTTGCGCCGGGCCGGCGCGGCGTTGGGTTCGTGGCAGCTCGGCGGGTGCACGCTGGCCGTGACCCTCGAGCCGTGCCCGATGTGCGCCGGCGCGCTCGTCCTCGCCCGCGTGGCCCGTGTCGTGTTCGGCGCATGGGACCCGAAGGCCGGCGCCGCCGGGTCGGTGTGGGACCTCCTGCGCGACCGCCGCCTCAACCACCGACCCGAGGTCGTCGGCGGCGTGCGCGAGGACGAGTGCGCCGCCGTCCTCGCCGAGTTCTTCGCCGGACGCCGCTGGTAGCCTTCTCGGCGGTGGCGTGTCCGAGCGGCCAAAGGAGCACGCCTCGAAAGCGTGTGTGGGTAAAACCACCGTGGGTTCGAATCCCACCGCCACCGCCAAAACGTAATTTTATGGACAAACAAACGGCAGTCTAACGCCACAACCCCCGGAGATCCGCGAGAAACCGCGAATTTACGGGGGTTTCGTGTTGCGCTCGCTCGGCGTGCGTCGTTTTATAGTTTGTTTTATGGCCAGCGACCCATCCGATACGAATTCGTCGTCGTCTCCCGTGCGCCGCGCGAAGCGAAAGAACGGCGAGGGGTGGATGGGCGAAGTGCTGCGTCCAGATGGCACGAAGGTCTGGAGAGTGCGTCGCACGCTCGCCTACGACCCCGTCACCCGCAAGACAACGGTGGTGGCGGGAGAGGGCAAGACGCCGAAGGAAGCCTACGAGCGCCTGGAGCGCAACGTCCTCCGGCGCGAAGTGCTCATGGGGCTGAAGAGTCCGGAGGAGCTGTACTCACCCCTGCCCGCGAAGCTCTCCACCACCGTGAAGGAGTTCCTGAAGGAGTGGGCGCCGAAGCAGGACTGGAGCGAACAGACGAGGGGAGCACAGCTCCGCCGCATGGCGCTCCACATCAACGATGGGCAGGGCGTGGGGCACATCAAGCTCCGCATGCTCACCATCTCCGACTGCCAGAGCTTCCTGGATCGCCTGAAGGCGAAGAAGGCGAAGGACGGCAGTCAGCTGTTGTCCGGCACGGCGCAGCGGGCGGTGGTGCTCCTGCTCAAGGGCGCGCTCGATGACGCCAAGGACCAGCAGCTCATCCTCGCCAACCCCATGGACGCCATCGAGGTGCCGCAACGCAACGAGGTGGACAAGGAGCACATCAAGCGGGTGAAGTCCTGGCTCCCGCTCCAGGTGTTCAAGGCGATCGAGGGTGACGAGCTGGAGGCTCTGTGGGCGCTGTTCTTCCTCGGCATGCGACAGTCCGAACGCCTGGGACTCACCGACGACCGGGTGTTCCTGGATGCGAAGAACCCCCGCATTGAGATCCGGCAACAGCTCCTTCGCCACACGGACGGCGAGCGCGGCACCAACACGCTCTACATCGCGCAGCGCACCAAGTCCAAGAAGAGCCGGCGGGATATCCAGCTCGTGGAGCCGTGGCTGTCCATCGTGCGTGCTCACCGCCGCAAGCAGCTCGCGCGGCGGAAGAAGTTCACCCCTGAGCATCGCGAGCTGTTGGCGGCGCAGGGGTTCGACAAGCTCCTGTTCACCCGCGAGGACGGCACGCCGATCCGGCACCAGATCGAGAACGCGGAGTGGAAGGCGTTGCTCAAGCGCGCCCGCGCCACCGAGATCGTGGGGCACGACGCTCGGCACATCACCGTGTCGCTGTTGAGCAGTCTCGGCTACGACGCCGCCACCATCATGCGGATCACCGGGTGGAGCAGCACGGCGATGATGGCGGTCTACGACCACCAGACCGCAGCCATTACCCGCGCGCCCCTTGAGGAACTGGGCAAGGTGCTCATCGCCCGGCGCGGCAAGACGGTGGACCAGCTCGTGGAGGTGGCGAAGCAAATGGATGCCGACGAGGAGGAAGAGGACGCCTGAGCTTCCTGCTCGCCGCCTCCTGCCCCGCTCTGCGCTTCGTCTCGCCCGTTCGGGTTCGTTCCGACTTCGGTTTTCCGGGGTTTCCGTGCTGCGCATGGCCTCGCCGTGAGCAGAAGCTCTCCTCGTCAACCCACTGCACGACGAGGAGATCCCATGGCAGCAGAAGAGCCCATCGACTGGCGCGAGCTCACGGTGCGCCTGCGCCCGACCACCACCATCTACGAGCGGCTGCGGGGCAAGCTCGTGGTGCTCACGCAGCGCAAGCGCAAGGGCGCGCCGAAGTTCAGCCAGGAGCAGATCGAGTTCATGGGGCGCGACTTCTTCGAGATGCGCCTGGCGGAGTACTACGCCAACGAGGGCGACCTCGTGATCGCTCCCTCGCTCGCCGCGCTCGCCCGCGCCACCTATCTCGGCAAGAAGTACGCAGCGGCGTCCAACGAGATCAAGGACGTACGGCAAACCATGGCCATCGCGCTCGCTCAGGCAGGCGAGCCGCTCATCGACATCTGCGTGGCCACCGGCGTGAACCTGAAGAACCTCCGCGAAGCGTGGTTCGTGGGAGACATGCCGACCGGCGACATGAAGGTCTCCAACCAGAAGCAGTTGGACGAGGACACCACCGGTGAGGTGAAGCCCGTCCTGGAGCCGGTGATGGAGAAGTCGCTTCTCGTGCCGGTGAAGGTGATGGAAGAGCTGATGACCTTCGAGCCGAAGGACTTGAAGGAGCGCGCCAAGACCTTCCACCCGCTCCCGCCGGAGGACGTGACGGCATCGGACGAGGAGGAGGACGACGCACTCAGTGACGAGCTGGACGACCTGGGCGAGGACGCCGTAGAGGACGGCGCACCGCTGGCAGCCACCTTCTGACCCGATGTTGTTCTTCACGCGGCGGGTGGCGGGCGTGCGTTTCTACAGCGACCTGCCACCCGCCGACGTGCCCCGGCTGTCCCGCAGAGAGCGTTTCGCGATGGGCGAGCGCGAGGTGGATCGGCGGGTGGCGCGGTGGCTTGTGGAGCGGGGCAGGCGCAAGGAGCTGGTCCGGGTGAGTACGACGTCGCTGGCAACGCTGGCGGAGCACGCTGAGGTGCTGCGCCGTGCGCACGCTGCCACCGCTCGCGCGCGGCGGGGCATGGCGGTGGCGCTCGTCTGCCGGGGAGAGAGTGCCGTCGCTGTGTGGGAGGAGTCCGGAGTGCCGGCGCGCACCTTCCGCTCCTGGCTGTATGTCGGTCACGGGAAGCCCACCGAGCGCTTGCTCATCCCGGAGGCGGAGCTGCATGCGTTCGACGAGCACCAGAACAGGCTTGCTCACCAGACGGCGCTGGAGGCGATGGACTTCGACGTGCTTCGGCTGAAGAGCCGCCGCATCCGGACGGCGGGCGATCGCCGCTTCAACGAACTGTTGGAGCAGTTCACGGAGATGCATCGCGACTGGTCGGCGGACAACGAAGACCCCTACGTCTATCAGGGCATCGGCACGGAGGAGCTGGACGTCATCCGCGATCAGCTCGCAGGGATCTTGTACGACGAGGCTCTCACCCGATTCCAGCTTTGACGCCCTGTCGCTGCCACACGGCGGGTGACCACGCCTCACTGCTCGATCCCAGAGCCGCCCTCCTGACGAACCATGCGGGAGGGCGGCTTTCGGCTGTTGGAGGCTGCTCTACCGTCGTCCGCACGGTGGCAGTCCAGGCGGGGCAACGGCTGTAGCTGCGGCGCTCAGAGCGGGCGATGCTGCGATAACTGATCTTGAAGGACGCCTGGGTGTGACCGGAGCATCGCCTAGCAGCGCGCCTCACGGAACCTGTCGTTGGTCGTTTGTACGGTGACGGCGTGCCGAGGACAACCCACAGCAAGACGCAGCACCCCAAGGTCGGGACGTCCGAGCAGATCGGCTCCACAACGCTGTTCTGCGGGTCGGCTGGTGACTTCTACGAGCGCTGGGAAGCGCCGACAGTGATCCACGTAGACGGTCCCTACGGCGTGAGCGGCTTCCCTGGCGACCCGCACACGGCTGACGGTCTCGCGAAGTGGTACGCGCCCCACGCTGCCGCCTGGGCATCTGCTGCCACTCCGGAAACCACACTCTGGTTCTGGGGGACCGAGATCGGATGGGCGCTCGTGCACCCCGTGCTCGATCAGGCAGGGTGGGAGTACGAGGGATTGCAAGTCTGGGACAAGGGCATCGCTCACGTGGCTGGCAACGTCAATAGCCGGACCATACGTGGCTTCCCAGTGGTGACAGAGGTGTGCGCCCGGTACAGCCGGCGCGCGACCTTCGAGTCCGAAGACGGCGCGCTGCTCTCCATGAAGGAATGGCTGCGGTCGGAGTGGCTGCGTTCCGGTTTGCCGCTTTACAAGACCAACGAGGCATGTGGCGTGAAGAACGCGGCGACCAGGAAGTACTTCACGCAAGATCATCTGTGGTACTTCCCGCCTCCGGAGATGATGGCGAAGCTCGCTGCCTATGCGAAGACCAATGGGCGGCTGACCAAGCGCCCTTATTTCTCGCTGGACGGTGCGACGCCGCTTACGGCGGAACGCTGGGCGCACATGCGCACCAAGTGGAACCACGAGCACGGCGTCACCAACGTGTGGGCGATGCCCGCCATCAGGGGCGCTGAGCGCATCAAGCACAACGGGAAAATCGTCCACACAAACCAGAAGCCCCTCGCACTTATCGAGCGGCTCATCAATGCAACGTCGGATGAAGGCGACGTGGTGTGGGACCCGTTCGCCGGACTTGCCACCACCGGCGTTGCAGCCAACCGTCTTGGTCGGCGCTGTTACACGGCGGAGATCACGCCGACGGTGGCAACCGCCGCGGCGGAACGTCTCCGCTCCGAACTCGCTGTACCGACAGATCTGAGCGAACTGGCGTAGTCACAGCTACGGTCATGATGTGACCGAGCAGATCGACTCCGAGGCGGCAGATGTTGACGCGCCCGTGCGCATCGACCCCGACACCTTCCCCGAAGACAAACGTGCGCTATACGACGGCGTGCACGCAGCGCTTGCCGCGCTCCCGGTCTACTTCGACTTCGACAACCCCATCGCAGGCATCGACGCCACCGACCTGCACAACCTGAACACGCTCATGGGAGCGGCGATCGAGGTGCAGGTGGTCGAGACGCTCAACGGAATCCGGAGCGTGTGGGACCCCAATCGCACCTGGGCGGAGTACTCCTTCGTGCGCTCGTCGCAGGCGTTCCCGGACGTTCGGCTGGCGCGGCGCACGCCGCAGGGGTTCGAGGTGATCTTCGGTATCGAGCTCAAGGGTTGGTTCCTGCTCGCCAAGGAAGGCGTGCCTTCGCTGCGCTACAAGGTGGCGCCTGCCGCATGTTCGCCCTGGGACCTGGTGTGCGTGGTCCCGTGGTACCTCTCCAATGCCGTCGCCGGTAAGCCGCAGGTCGGCGCTCCGTGGGTGGAACAGGCGAGGTATGCGGCTGAGTGGCGTGACCACTGGTGGCAGAACGTGCGGAAGCCAAAGAATGCAAACGATCCGACCGGCGTTCAGGTCCCAGCCGATGCAGCTCCCTACCCGAGCAAAGCCGACCTGGTGTCGGTGGTGCCGGAGAAGGACGGAGGCGACAACTTCGGACGCCTCCCTCGGTGTCGCCCGCTGATGGACACCTTCATCGAGGACTCGCTCCACCAGCCCATCCTCGGCATCGCAGCAACGGACTGGCAGACCTTCCTGCACATCCACTCGGACAACGCGGACGGCGAAGCAGTGTTGAAAAAAATCTTGGCGATGGACAAGACATCGAAAGCACAAGTGGAAGCGCGGGCAGAGCGTTTGCGCGGACTGCTTCGCGACCTGGCCACCGAGTTCGACTTCAGTTAGCCGCGCTCGGACGGCAGCTCTGACGGGGAGTCCGCCGCCTCAGGTGTTCGTACGGGGAGGCGAGCTTCGTCTGTTAGCTGACGGATGAGGGAGGCGGGGACGGCAGCGCGGACGTGAAGTGCCGCGGCTCGCCTTGCTTGCTCCTGCCGGGACTTGCTCTTGCTCAGAAAGACTGGCTCGGTCCTTTAAGAAGCTGTAGATGGCTCCTCGCCGCCCTCGCGCCACTCCGTGGTGTTCGGGACGGTCTCGGCTCGTCCTTCGGGCGCCTTGACCGGCGGCGTGGAGCGCTCACCGATGAGGGTGTCGAGCTTCGCTCGAAGTAGGTGGGCATGAAGAAGTCGAAGAGGGGAGCCAGCTACCGCTGGCAGGCTCGCTGCGCTCGCACCCATCACCGAAGTGAATGGCACCGCTCGGAGCGTTCCCGGACGGGTCTGCTCTCCCTCCAACTCAAAGTCCATCCCTTCCCCTCCTACTTCGGGCGTAGCCCGACACAGCTAAAAGCTGTCTTACTGGCTGAAGCCAGGTTGTTAGAGGTGGCCACCTTCCCGGTGGCTCGCTTCGCAACAACTAGAAGCGCTGGAAGCGGCTCCATCCTCTCCGCTCGCCTCTGCTCTCGTCAGTAAAAACCAGCTAGTCTGGTACCACTAAAAGCTTTCTTAATAGCATCGGGCTAAGCTGCTCCCCGCCCGGCGGCTCGGCGCAGCGCGGCGGCATACCGCACCGGTGGCTCTCATGAAGAAGCCCCGGAGGAAAGCCGTAACCCCGGGGCTCTTCAATGCTATTTAGGTAATCAGCCTGGGCAGCGGACCCGCAACCAACGCAATGGTGTTATATCAACTCTCCCCTCGCTCTTCGCGGGTGGTCTCGCGCACGAACCACTGGCCCACCAGCCACAGCGTGGTGCGGTAGCCGGCGAGCGTGGGCGGCTTCCAAATGGAGATCACGCCCTTGAGCTTCAGGTACTCCTTCGCCCAGCGCTGCTCGGCGGGAGACAAGCCGAGGCGGGCGGAGATGTAGGACTCGGCGAGCGGGTGCACGCGCCACTCGTGCTCCACCTGCCAGCGGAGCACCGTTTCCGCGATGAGGAGAGCGTGGGTGCGGGTCATGCTCCGCTTCACCTTGCGCACCGCGCCCGCGTCGAATGCCTCCTCCACTCGGCGCAGGCACAGCGTGTGACGGCGGCCGGGCAGGGGATCGCTGTCGTCAAGACGGCGGAGGAGGTAGGAGTAGTACTCGGGGTCGGTGAGGCGAAGCTCCGCAAGCTGCGCCTGCTCCTCCTCCGTCACGGGCTTCACGCCCAGTCCTCGGGTAGTTCGAGGTCGGGGTCGGCGGCGTCTTCTCTGCGGCGCGCGTCGCGGTAGGCGAGCGCGGAGGGAAGGTCGGGGAAGGGGACGTGATCGCCCCACACCACGCCGCAGCGTGCGCCGCGCTCGTCTCGGCAACGCTCCACCACGTCATGGGCGGAGAGGTAGTGGAAGCCCACGTCCTTGCTCCACACCGTGCCGACCGCGCGGGCGGCGAGTTCGGTGGAGCCGAGCGTCCGCGCCTGAGCGTGGTGCAGCTCGCGGTAGGTGGCGGTGTTGCGCAGCCATCCAGCCCGCATGGCGTGGTTGTCCTGCATCACCTCAAGGGCGCACTGGACGAATTGCTCCGGCGTGAGGAAGCCGCGGAGGCAGAAATCGTTGTAGCAACGCTTGATCGCGGCGATGATGGCGCCGTGCGCGCCGGAGAAGTAGGCGAAGTTCGCGCTGTAGAACTTGCGCTTGTGCTCGCGCCAGAACTGCTGGGGGTCGGGCTTCTCGGTCATGGGCTTTCCCTCGGTGAGCGTTGGTCGGCGACGGGTGATTAGTCCGTCCACCGGCGAATATCGCTTCCGAGGCAGAGCCGAGCTGGTGAGCGAGGCACCGGCGCTCCGCCTCGTCAGATGTCGCGGTACAGCTTCGGTGTCCAGTGCACGTCGCGCTCCACCACCAGCGTGAAGCCGTAGGGAGTGGAGACTGCAAGCTCCTCCAGTTCGACGACCGACACGTACCCCCACTCCGCCATCTGCTCGTCACCAAGGTTGGCGTGCCCGAAGGCGAGAAGCGAGTCCGGGTCCAGCTCCGCGATGAGCCAGGTGGCGGCACCGCAGAAGAACTTCAGGTGGATCTCTTTGTCGGAGAAGTCGGTGTCTTCGGTGCCGTAGAGGTCGGGAATCTGGGCGAGTGTGGCGACGTCCGGCAGGAAGGCGTGTCCCCGACGCTCGCGCTGCGTCTCGTTCATCGGGCGCTCCGCACGATGGTGACCTGGAACTCGCCGCCGGTGCTGAAGCTGAGCACCACGCCGTGGTTGTAGGTGAGCACGCCCGCCTCACGGAAAGTGCTCACGGTGGCGGAGAAGTCCCCCGGCACCGCCTCGCCCTCCTCCTCAAGCACGGAGGTGAGCGCCTCCTGCAGGAGGTCCAGGTGCACGAGGTAGCGGAACGCTTCCTCGAGGTGGCGAGAGGTGACGGTGGGCTGCGGGTCGATCTTGGCGTTGTCCATGGCGCGGCATGGTGAACGGACGCCACGACAACGCGCACCACCAACGGTGAGACGGTGCCTGAGCGGGCGAGCGCCTGGGGGATGGTCGATGTGCGCGCCTGCGGTGCTCATGCTGCGAGCGTCCGAGCTAGACGGGTGGAGCCACGTCATCGCCACGACGGCGGGGCTACGCGTGGGCGAACGCGTGAGCCGGCGGCGCTCACTTCTCTCCCTCCGCAGGAGCGTGATCTTCGGAGGGAGGAAGTTGTGTCACCCGGCGGGCGCGGAAGGGGAATGCACGCCCGCCGGGGAGTTCTGGGTCAGCGGCGCTTGCTGGACACTGCGTAGGAGTGGTTGGCGTCGAGTCCGTAGTACCAGCCCTTGGTGCCGCTCTGGTCAGTGAGCAGGTAGGCGTACACGTCGCCGTCGCCCTTGTGGACCACGTTGTGCATGGTGCCGAGCTGGTAGGTGAAAACGCGGGTGTGCTTGCTGCGGGTGGCGTACACGGTGCGGCGAACGCCGTTGCCGTTGTCGCCGGTCTTGTGGGACTTGGCGTTGTTCGCCGCCCACTCCGCCAGGATGGACAGCTTCTCGGCGTGTCCGCCCTTCACCTTCACCTGCATGCGGGCGGTGAGGGTTGCGGAGCCGTTGCGCTCGGTGGCGACGGTGAAGCAGTTGCGCCCCTCCGCGGTGTCGAGGTGCTTCGTCTTGCTCTTCCACAGCACGCCCCACTTGCCGCAGTAGGAGTAGTGCCGGGGCAGAGGCTTGGAGTGATGCAGCGGGGAGGCGAAGGCGGGGAAGCCGCCGAGGGTGAGGAGAGCGAGGCACGCCAGGAGCGCGCTCACCGCGAGGGTGCGGATGGTCTTCATGGGGTTGTTCCTTGCGTTCAGGCGCTCTTGCGCTTGCGGGAGATAAGGAGGACGAGGCCGCCGCTGAGGAGCGCGAGGAGCGCGATGCCTGCCGCGATCACTCCGGCGTGCGAGTCGCTGTTGTCCTTGGTGACGTGGGCGGCGTTCTGCACCGGTGCAACCGTCGGAGAGGTCGAAGGAGTCGCGCTGACGGTGGGAGTGGCGCTTGTTGTAGGAGCACTCGTGGTTGGCGTGGCGCTGGGCGTCGGCTTTTTGGTGGGTGCCTCCTTCACCGGAGCCTTCGGCTTGGGCTTCGCCTTGTGGTGCACCGGCGCGTGTCCGCACCAGCCGTCGTAGCGGGAGCCGGTGTAGTCGCCGTTGGGGCAGTAGTCCTTTGCGGGCGGCGTGTAGGTGTGCTTCGGCAGCGGGGTGTAGGTGTGCCCACCGCCGTTGCCGCCGGAGTGGTGCGAGCTGCCACCGGAGGAGGAACCCCCGCCGGAGTGCGAGCCTCCCGAAGATGAACCGCCGCCGGAGGATGAGCCGCCGCCGGAGTTGGACCCGCCTCCACCGTTGCCGAGATTGCCGCCTCCGCCGCCGAGGCAGAGTATCGCCCCGTTGGGCTCCTTGATCTGATCGCTGGGAGGGCAACTCGCCGCGTGCGCGGCGGTGCTGCCCAGGAAGAGCACGGCGAAGAAAGGCACGAAGGTGAGCGTGAGCAGAAGCGCGGTGCTTCGAATGTGAGTGGTCATTGTCATTCCCCTAACAATGGTTGCCTTGGCCTTTTACCAAGTTCTCCGGATGGAGTGCGGCTAAATATCAAAACGTGGTTACGAGCGGGAGGGTGTCTGCCAGGGGAATGGTGACGGGCTTCTAGCGCCAGTCAATTGGATGTAGGAGAGGAGTGAGAATTCCTCTCTTGAAGCGTGCGGCTACAGGGCATGGCGGAGTTGGGTGGTAGCTGCGGCGAGACAGCGGGAGCGAGGACTTTCTCTGTAAAGCGCATTTCCCGTGGGCATCACAGTCCCGTGATTCTCTCCGTGAAAATGACAGCTCTCACCGCCGTCCCCTCGCCGAAGGGGATCAGGCGAGGGGACGGTGAGCCTCGGAGAGGTGGAGCTGTTAGTTGGTGGTCGCCCGCACGAAGTGCACCTCGCGGTAGTAGGGGCTGTAGGTGACCGGCTCCGGAATCCAGGCGCCTGTGGAGTCGAGCCTCGTGCCGAAGGCGAGCCGCCCGTCCAGCGTGTTGGTGATGGCCGGTTGCCCCTGGTGCTCGATGTCGCCGGTGGAGTTCTTCACCAATGTGGTGAGCGCCGGGCTCGCGGCCGCCGTCCCCTGCATGGAGTACACCTCGCCCTCGATGCCGGTGGAGACAGTGCCGAGGGTGTCGGTGCGCTGGTCGTGGCTGTCGAAGCCCACCACCACGGGGAAGGTGTTGCTCACCTGGGGTGTGTAGATCCACTTGGTGGTGAAGACTTCCGGCTTGCCGGCGTCGGTGGGCCAGTCCGCCTCCATGCCTAAGTTGGTCACCTGGCTGGGCACGAGCCCGAAGTACTTCTCCTGGACGGCGTTTACCGACCCCCACTGCGACAGAACGGGAGCGGGTGAGGCGTCACTGCCGAAGAGCGGTTGGCCGTTGGCCATCATTTGGAACTGACCCGTGTCGCTGACGCCCGGTGCCTGAATGCTGCCGTTCCAGAGGGAGACCATGGTGGCGGTGGCGTCCTGCCCGCTGTAGCTCACCACGCCCCCGGACTGTGGCCGGTAGAGATCCACGCTGGTGGCGTGAGGCGTGTTGTCACGAAAGTAGGTGACGGAGGCCGGGCTGCCGGTGGAGGCTTTCTGCCCCTGGTAGGCGCAGAGCTTGTTCCACTGCCCGGCGCGATCGCCTTCGCCCCATCCCCACTGCGGCTCGAACTCGTTGAGGTTGTCGGTGCGGGAGATCACTGAGCCCGCGAAGTTCTTCGTGCTGTCGCCGTTGTCCACCACGGTGGCGCCGGCGGACTGTCCCTTCTGGATGGCCGCGCTCGCGTCACAGTGATTGGTGAAGATCTGGTAAAGGCCGCCGTTCTCTCCGGTCTCGGTGTTCTCGCCCGTGCCGCAAGAGTGCACCGGTGATCCGCTGTTCTTCCAGGCGGTCCAGGCGGTGTAGGAGAAGTAGTAGCCGGTTTCGTCGCCCACTCCGTACTCCGCTCCGGTGTTGTAGAGCGTGAAGCTGTACACCTGAGTCCTCACCCGCGTCCGCACCTGGGGCTGCTTGGTGGTGGGGGTGAGGAGGAGCTGGATGCGCTCGATGTTCTCCCGCACGGTGAGGATGCCGCCCTCAGCCAGCCCCCTCTTGTTCTCGGCGTTGACCGCCACGCTGCCGTGGCTCACGCCCACGTTCTTCGCGGCGGCGGCGTTGAGCTGAGCCACCGTGGGGCAGGTGTTGTTCTTGTAGTTGTAGCTGTTCACGAACTGGCCGAGAGGCATCACGGTCTCGGTGGTCTGGTACACGAGCTTGTCTGGACCGGGGTGAGTGCGCTGGCCGAAGTCTTCGTCGTCCGGCAGAAGGTCGATGTTGTAGCCGTAGATGTACTCAGGCGACACGGTGCGCTTCCCGCTCGTAGTGAGCAGCCGAGTCTGGGTCTCGGTGTTGCGCGTTCCGGTGCGGTAATAGCAGTAGGCGCCCATCTTCGCCCCCGTGTTGTAGCTCGCCCGGATGGCCGCGCCCGAGTGTTGGATGTAAGCCCTCACGTGGTTCGGATCGCTCGATGACGACGTGGGGCAGTGAAGCGCGCACTTGGCGAGAGCGTCGCTGGCGGAGGAAGCCTCGGTGGTGGCGGTGTTCACGCCGCGGCGGATCACGTAGGTGTGGCTGGTCACGCCGTAGCCGGAGCAATACTGCACCGGAGGGTTAACACCGGGGATGTTGCAGTGAGCGCCGCAGCTCAGCCAGGCGCACACGTAGGTGAGGTACTTCCCATTGGATGCTCGGTAGTTGCTCCCTCCGAGTTCCTTCCATTGCGCGTGGCTCCCGGCGCCGAAGCTGCCGTCGCTGATCTCGGACTCGATCCACCGCTTGATGGCGAGCCGTGTGGGCGCGTTGTCATAGCCGCTCGCCTTCGCGGAGCGAGTGAAACCCGCCGAGATGTTGCTGTCGTCCTGGATGAGATCGGTGAGCTTGTTCCTCATGAACTTGAAGCCGCCGGAGGAGGTGGGAAGGCTGATGTGCTTTCCCTCGTTGCCGCCGCTCGTGGCGGTGACGTAAAAGATCCAGGAGCCTTCAGCGGCGGAGGTCTGGCACGAACTTCCCGTGAGGGTGTTGTTGGTGCAGCCGCTACCTGTCTTCGGCACGGAGCCGTGGGCGAACTCCCACTTCGTGTTGAAGGCGGCGCAGCCACCTGGGCCGCTTCCACCTCCGGAGCCCGAGCCTCCGGACCCGATGCCGCTTCCAGAGGCGTAGGCGGGAGAGGAACCGACCAAAAGGCTGGCGGCGAACGCCAGTAGGAAGCCGACGAAGATGCCGAGGACGGTCACCTTCCGAGTAAGTGCGTGTGTCATGAGTACGCCCCTTCGCTTGTGCTCCCGAGGGAGCGGTTGATGAGGGGCGAATATCGGAGCGGCGTGGTTAGGAGCGGGAGTCCTCCGCCTCCTCCTCCACCGGCGGCGGGAGCGGGATGGGGCGTCCGCCTTCACCGTCCAGGCGCACGTAGATGCGGGGACCGACCCGCACTGTCTCCAAGCCAAGGGTCTGCTTCTTGTAGCGGCGATAGCCGGTGTTGAAGTGGAGCCCCTCGCTCTTCGCCCATCCGGCGAGCGAGATGGTGGCGGGCGGACGCTTGATGGCCATCGGATTCCTCCAGCGGTAGGTGGTGACAAGCGAGATATCGCTCGCGTTGCCACCGTCCGCTCTCAAGGACTCGGGAGCGGCGCTCCCGCTCTGGCATGGAGCGCCGCTCCCCGCCGTGCCATGACACACGCACCGGAAGCACCGGTGAAGAGCAATATCAGGTGCGGGAGGGAGGCGCCGGTGCAGCGGTGCTCGCGCTGGCGCTTTTCGATTGCATCAACACCTGTTGACGAGCGGCGCGAGCAGAGCATCCGTCTCGCCGCGACGCGGGAAGCGTTGCACCGGCGCAGTGTGCGCGAGCCAAAAACTGTCGGACCCGCGTCGGATGATGGCGGCATGATGGTCGAGCCCCGCCGCGGAGTCCCAGCTTCTCTCCTAGAGGAGAAGCTGCGGTACGTCCACAACTCCGCCCAGAACGCGTTCAACGGCAACTCGGACGTGCATGCCCAGGTGGAGCAATACCTGAGCTGGGCGGCGGAGGCAGAACGGCAGCTACGTCCGGTGATGGCAGTCGAAAATCTCGACCGCGTTCTGCTCACCCGGCGCTACTGGGCGACGCACGCGAATCCCTCGTACTCGCCAGCCAACGTGCGCGCTGTACAGGAGGAGGTTCGCACGCGCGAGCGTCTCTTCGAGGAGATGGCGAAGGCAGTGCTCGACGAGCGACGGCGGTGGGCAAGCGCCGAGCCGGAAGTTGCGTTTGTCGTTGCGGACACCAACGTGCACCTGCACCACCCCTCCGCCTGGGAAGCCATCCACTGGCGCGCGGTGGTCGGATGGCAGAACAGGTCTCGCGCGCTCATCCGCCTGGTCCTGCCGATGCTCGTGGTGGATGAGCTGGATAACGCGAAGTGGAAGAACAACGACAAGATCAGGTCGCGAGCGCGAACCACGCTGAAGAAGATCTACGGCGAGTTTGGCTCCGACCCCACGACCACATGGGAGATGCGAGCGGCTGATCTGGACTTCGGTGCGGTGCGCGCGAATCTGCTCGTGGACGAGCCCACCCACCAGCGCTTGGAGCGGGCGGACGACGAGCTTGTGGACCGTGCGCTCATGCTCTCGGACTTCATGGAGCAGAGCGTCATGGGCAATCGCCTGGTGTACTTCGTCTCCTACGACACGGGAGCTGCTTTGCGCGCGCGGTCTGCGGGGCTCAGGGTTTGTCATCTCGTGCACGGTGAAGACGGCAACTAGCGATGACGGAAGAGGTGGACACGCAGTACCGCGCGTGCGCCCGTGACGCGCTACAGCTCTACGCAACAGCGACAGGGCAGTTCGCGGTGCCGCAGGAAGGGACGGTGAAGTTCCAAGCCACCTTCCCTCTCGCCATGTACGCGCTCAACCAGGTGCACGCCGCGCTCATCCTCGCGGAGAACAAGCGGGAGTACCTAGCAGTGGCGAACGTGCGGGTGGCCTACGAGCACGCCGTCACCGCGCAGTGGGTGCTGTTCACGAGGAGTGCGGAAGAGAAGCTCGTAGGGACGCTGCACCGGCACAACCGCTTCGTGGTGAAGGATCTCGCCACCTACGCCAACGTGCCGGATGAGTTGCTGACCGGCTTCGGCGAACAGGGTGATCCGGTGATGCCGAACTTCAAGGTGCAGTGCGAGGCGCTGAACCCATCAAGCGATGCACTGATCTCCCTCTACCGAAACCTGACGGTCGGCGTGCACCCATCGTCAGCCACCCTTGCCCAGCACCTCACCGCCTCCCATGAGCACGGCATCACTGGCGTCAGACTCGGCGCGGTGCAGGAGGCGCCGGTGGACACCTGGATGGGATGCGCGCTGTCCACTTTGGCGGCTGCCTTCGTCATCGAGGTGCAGCGAGAGGATCAACCGCGCATGCCGCAGGTGATGGCGCTGTCCGAGAAGTACCGCGTGCCCTTCGACCTCCGTCGCTGACCTTTCGATCAGTTGCAGTCATTCTTAGAGATGGTGGCGTCCGCAGTGTTATTGAAGAAGTTGTCGCCCTTCGGCTGTACAAACACCTCCGTCCGCAGAAGGTTGCTGCCACAGCGGAGGTCAACGAGCGCCGGCGTAGAAGCGGTTATCACCACGTAAGCTCCCGCGCCGGGCGCGTAACTGCCAATGAGGATGCCGTCGGTAACTACCGCGTCGGTGGAGGTAATGGGTTCGCCGTGAGGTGTCGTGGAGTTTACGAGGTACGTCGAATGAGGAATCATCGTAATGCCTCGCGCGAGCTTAAGCCTTATCTCGACGTCACGCTGAACCGAGCTACTCGTGTTCCGATACTCAACCTCGTACTCGACCAGTGTGGGCGAGTCGCGTGGAGTGATGGCGCGAACCCAGCATTGGCCACGTTCCGTTGTTCGCACGTACAGATCGGCATCTACCACATGATCGCTGCGACCTGTCGGGGCACCTGTCGCCGTGTCCTTCGGGCACGCCTTCGCCGCTGAAGCGGAACCGTAGTAGTTGTTGACAACGCCTCCGACATTCACCTGGCCATTGTTGGTGACGACTTTGGCGGAGGACCGGCCGCCACCGCTGAGCGCAATCGGAACGACTACCCCGGTAACTGCGCCGACGAGAAGTGTCGCAACGATGCTCCAGAACGCCAGCTTGTGCTCGCGCTGCCAGCTTGTGAACCCCCCCGGCGCCCGCCATGCATGGATCGTCTCAGACGAGGACGCACGACACACCGGGGTTGTGGCGCTGCACCGGCATGAGGCGCTGCGCCGGCGCTTCTGCCGCGAGGCGACCGCGTGCTGCACCGGTGCTACGCCCACGTACGCCGCGCCGCGCTCAGACAGCTGCACCGGTGTAAGTGCTCCTGCACCGTCGCGCGCTGCACCGGTTCACCATGCAGAGCTCACCCGCCGCCTCGCCGACGTCGACCAGAGCAAGGGCGAGCTTCTTCCCCTAGGCGGATGGGAGAGCGAGCCGTCCCTCCCTTCGGAGAGCGCCGCGCTGCTCGCCGGTAATGAGCTTGGTAATGCAGCGAAGCTTTACCGGTAATGCTCGAAAAAAATAGCCGGGGACATTCCCAAGGGAGGAGCGCTCCGCCGCTCCGCTCCCCGCTGTTCCCCTCGGACTCGGCTTCGCCTCGTCCCTGAGGTGAAAGCTGTCTCCTGTTCCATACGGGCGAGTGCGCTAGCAACGTCCGAGAGCGTTGGTGGACTTGTTGCCCTGTGACAAGTGCCGGCACTACTGACTGCTTGTGGCTTGTTCGGAGAGACGGGCGGGTTCTTGCTCCCCGGTGGTGAGCTGCTTCAGGCAGCGACTCCGCTCGGGGGCAAGAGCCGTCCGGCTCGGGTGGGGTGGCGTCGCCGGGGAAACACTTCCCCTAGAGACGGTTTCGGCCAGGACTGCTTGCAGTGCTGGCAGGTGGCGGCGGAGCCGCTTTTCCTTCTCCCCATTCGGCGAGAACCCCCCGCCCCCAAGTCCGCCTTGCTCCGCAGGCAAGTCGCACATAAACGGGGTAATAAGTGCCCCAGGTAAGTCCTGATATTACCGGTAAGCGATTTCCCGCATTACCGGTAAAGGACCAAAGCCATGACCACAGATCACTACGACGAGGACGACGACCTGGCCGAGCGCTTCATGCTGGAGCACGCGGCAGAGAACCAGGCGAAGTACGGCGGCAGACACGCGGAGCGCGGCGGCGAGAGCGAGGCTCCCAGCGCGCCAGCGCCGCGAGTGCGCATACCCGCGCCCGTTCCTACCGCAGCGCCCGCACCGTCTCCCGCCGCCGAGCAGGAGGACTTCGACGCACAACTCGCCGCTCTCCAGGACGAGCACGAGGAGGTGCCGACCGTCGCCAGCGTGAAACGGACGGAGGAGCCGAACGTAGAGACGGAGGGAGTGCGGCTGTTCCCAAAAGCCTCCGGTGGTGAGCGCAGGAAGGGGCAGCACCGCCCCGGTCTGAAGCGCGCGCCACGCTTCCGTCTCACGGACGAGGACTCGTGGGTGATCGAGTTCCTCGCCGCTGCCCGCTACGGCACCGCCAGCACCGTGAGCTTCTTCCTCGGCAAGGAGCGCAGGACGGTGGAACGACGCTTGAGCAAGCTCACCGAGCGCGGCTACCTCTTCAAGCGCAGCGGCTCGTCAGCGGGAGCACTCTTCTCTCCCACCGAGTTCGGCCTGGAAGAGGTGGACATCCCGGCGCGAATGGAGCAGGAGGACTTCAGTCTCCGGGCGGTGAGCCACACCTTGGCCGCCGCCAATGTGCTCGCCCTCCTGCTGTCCGGCACGGCTCGCCCCTCCTGGGCGAAGCTGCTCACGCTGCCGGACTTCCCGGTTCACGAGCACTTCCTCACGGAGAAGGAGCTGCGTCGGCAGGTGAATCTGCGGCAGGCCAGCATCAACACACGCCGGGACTCCAAGGCTCCACCCTGGCGGTGGGACACCGGCGAGCTGTACCACGAGCGCGACAAGCGCCTCACCAAGTGGGCGGCTGGCCAGGAGGCTCACGGCGCGAAGCAGGAGGTGGAGCAGCCGTGGACCTTCCTCATCCTTCGCCATCAGGACCTGGGCGAGTACGGCTATCACCTGCCGGACCTGATGCTCACCTACCCGCGCTTCAGCACCACTCACGAGGCGCGCGCCGTGGCGGTGGAGGTGGAGCTGCACGCGGTGAACGAGGACAAGCTGCACAACGCCATGCGCGCCTACGCCGAGGAGTTCGGCAAGGGCGCGGCGAGCAGCTACGGCAGCGTGGTGTGGCTGTGCCGCAACGAGAAGGTGGCGAAGGCGGTGGCAGCAGCCGTCACCGCCGTCATGCCCCGTGACCTGTGGGCGAGAGTGAAGGTGCAGGTGCTGGACTCCCGCGCGCTCACCGGCGTCTCCTTCGCCGGGCGGCAGGCGAACTTCACCCCTGACCAGAAGGCTCGCCGCGACGCCAACCTGGTCACCGAACGCTTCACTCGCGGGCTCTACAAGACAGAACGGACGGCACTTGCCGCCGCCAAGACCTCGCGAGGAGGTGAGTGAGATGGGTGAGTCGTTCAAGCACTTCCCCGGCATCACGGTGCAGTGGCGTGACCCCACCGGTCCGTGGAGCACCTACTACGCGGCGCAGCAGGCGAGCCGGCGAATGATGGAGGAGCACGAGGCACACGGAGTGGTGGGAGACGCTGAGCACTGGGAGTGCCCCAAGTGCCAGCTCCAGCACTACCTCAGCCCCGAACGCCGACCCGGCGAGACGTTGTTCTCCTACGGCGCGAGACGCCTACTGGGCGGCTAGGAGCGCAACGCTCACCGCCGTGAGCATCGGATGGACAGACGCCCACGAGCCTCTTGTGTTCGTGGGCGTTCGTCGCGAGAGCAGCGAGGAGTGCTGTTACGCCGACTCGGCGGGCTGAATAAACAATGGGCGGTAGTGGTGGGGACCGTCGCTGAAGTCGAAACGATCCCAACCGAGAGACGCCCAGAAACCGTCTGCCTCTTCGCTGAGCGCAAGCAGGCGACGGTCCGGATACTGCTCTGCCAGGATCGCAATGACCGCCGCGCCGATGCCCTTCCGGCGGTAGCTCTTCGCCACTTCCATGAACTGAATTTCGAGTGCGGCGTCACCGAGGTCGGGCGCTCCGACGTGTTTGCTTCCCCGGAAATCGTGATCCAGCTCGATTCTCGCCACCTCAACGCCGTCCCCATCCGCTCGCACGAAGTGGGGGTCATCGAAGAGATAGGGCGGCGAGTCCCACCAGTCTCCGTTGAACTCGTCGTTGGGGGCGAAGGGTGTCCACGAGTACTTGTCGTCCGAAGCCCCGCGACGAAGGTGGACGAGGGTAATGCTCACGTCTGGCTCCGACCGCCGTCAAAGGCATGCTTGGTGCTCGGCTTGCCTTGCACCGGATTGCCCCAAACGGTGGGCGTGGACGGCTCAACGATCACCGGCATGGGCTGGCGCCTGGCGTTGGACACTTCCTTGAACCCGTCGGTAAGCATGTCTGGCTTGCGCGTATCGCCGGTGCAGTCGTACTCGTAGGTGGCTACTTCGCCCATCACGAAGATCTGCATGTAGGCGAAGCGCTCGCCGTAGGTGATTCGACGCCAGAAGGGTGAAGCGGACCAGTCCTCGATCTCGGGGTCGATGATGCTTCGCGGGTTGATCTTCACCTCCATGGAGTCATCCCAGGGAGATAGGTCCAGGCGTAGCACCTCTGTCTTGCCGGGACCGAGCACTCGGTTGCCCCAGCGCATCTCGACGTTGCAGCCTTCGGGGTACTGGAGCACGGGTCGAAGGTCCGCCAGGTAGGAGGTCATCACGCTCAGGCGGCGGTGGCGGTCGATGCGGGAGAGCCGGTTGATCCAGCCGAGGTAGTTGGCGTCCGAGTCGCTCGCGAAGGGCTGCATCTCGTACAACATTTCGCGGTGGTGATCGGCCAGGGGTTTGAGGCGGTGAAGTTGGCTGTTCCACATCTTCTCGGTGTCGTAGATGGGGTACTGGAGAACACCTTCGCTGGGCGGCGGGATCGAGCCGTGCAGGTGCACCGCCGTCGCCCAGATGATGTAGTCCAGCGCGCTGCGCAGGCTGTAGAACCACTCACCCGTCACCACCGCAAGTTCTGCGGGCATGGGGGCGTCACGCCAGACGCGCAGGATATGCACGCCACTGCCCTCGTGATCGAGTGACCATTGGACGGGGTGCTCTGTGTAGTAGTCGTTCCAAATTTGCATTGCTTCTCGGCGGTGCACGTCAGCCCGGTCGAGTTTCTGCCAGCAGGCATCGAAAGGTTCGATGGTCACTCCGCCACGATAGGAAAGCGGTACGACTATTTAGCCGTCGATGATGGAGACGGCGAGCGTGGGAGCGGGCGGAACCTTGCTCCCGAAGCGCACCTCAAGCTCCTCCGCGAGGCGGCGCACCCGCAGGTCGAAGTGGTGGGAGGAGGTGAGGAACCGTTCGTGATCGCCGAAGTGCATGGACGGCACCGGCGCGTCCACCAGGCGAGGGCGAGCAACCACGTTGGCGTACTTCTCCAGCCAGGCGCGCACCGCTGGCTTGAAGACGGCGATGGGCAATGCGAGTCCCCATCGCACCGCCTCCGGCGTGAGCCAGGCGAGAAAGTCCTGCACGGGAGCTTGGGGTGCGTCATAGGGCTCGTACCGCAGGATGCCGTCGCGGAGGATGAAGGCGGTGCGTAGGCGTAGCTCCATCGCGGCGAGGTTCTCTCGGTCGCTCGTAGGGATCTTCTGAAAGCGGCGTTCGTAGCCGTGCTGCACTCTCGCCCGGCGATCGTCGTAGGTGGCGTCTGGGCGGGTGCGCATCATGGCGAGCCACTGCCGCACCTCGGCGCGAAGGAGGGCGGGCGGGCAGGTGAGGAAGAACTGCGTCTCGTCTGGGTCGAGAGCGTCGAGGAAGTCCGCCGCAGTGACGCCGTGATCGGCGAGGAGCTTGCGCGAACGAGCGATGCGGTTGAGGAGTGCGTTGCGTGCCGCCAGCTCGCTCACCATCGTGTCGAGCAAGCTCTCTGCCTCGATGGTCTTCATGGTGATGTCGTCCTCCTCCGCGTTGTCCTGCGGCGGGTGAATATCAGTCTGGCGACGACGGTGAGCGGGCGAGCTACAAAACGCCTGCATGCGGTGACGCGTACGGGCGGTCGGGGGTGGACGTGCCGGGAGCATCCGGGTGGGGACGGTTGATCGCGCGCTACGCGGCATGACGCGCGCAGGACACGCAGCGCTCGCCGACGATGAGGTAGTCACGGATGCGGCACCGGCGATCGTGCCCGCAGGCGCACACGAAGGTGGCCTCCTGCCAAAGTGCACGCACCTGTTCTGGCTGGAGCGCGGAGGCTGGACTCCAGTAGGGGAGGTAGGGCGCGAGAAGGGGCGCGACGCGTTCATGCCGGTCGGCGGCGAGGCGTTCTTGTGTCGCCTTGCTCGCGCACTTAGGACAGGGGCGATGCTTCGCCACCTCTCGGTCGTAGTAGGCGACGGTGCGGAGGCGCTTGCAGTCCGGGCACACCACCTGCTCCACCGTGTCTTGCCTGGTGCGGGTGCAGGCGCGGCAGCGGGGATGCTTCGCAAGGTAGAACACCTGCCGTTCCCTGGGTTCGCCGCAGCCGGAGCAGGCGGCAATCACCACGCGGTTGGAATGCACGCCCACTTCTTCAGGCGTGTAGCGGGAAGTGGACAGGAAGAGCGCTGCCAGGTCGGGGCGTAAGTCAGCCACGCTCTTGCCAGGAGGGGCGGTGGAGAAGCAGCGCTGCGCGCAGCGCTTGCATCGACGCGTCTCGCACCCCTTGGTCCCGGTGGTCCAGCGTTCGTGTCCGCAGGCGGGACAGGGCAGGAGGACTCGACGCGCGGTCATGCGGACACCTGCACGTCGGCGGCGTCGTCTGCGAGCGCGCGGTAGAGCGTGGCGCGGCATACGCCCAGGTCTCTTGCCACTGCCGCCTTCGGCACTCCGAGCGCAATGCGCTCCCTTGCGTTACTCACCTGATCTGAGGTGAGCGACGGCTTGCGTCCGGCGTACTTGCCGGCGAGCTTCGCCTTGGCGATGCCCTCCGCCTGTCGCTCCATGATGATGTTGCGCTCCAGCTCCGCCACCGCGCCGAGGATCTGGAGCTGGAAGGTGGCGTAGGGGTCCTTCTTCGCGTTGGGCTGGAAGGTCAGGTTGTTCTTTACGAACTCCACGCTCACGCCCCTGCTGACGAGTTCGCCGACGATGTTCTGTAGGTCGAGGAGTGAGCGTGCGAGTCGGTCCATGGACCACACGCGGATGTGGTCGCCCTCCCGCACGTAGTCGAGCATCGCCTTGAGTTGCGGGCGTTCGCGGGTGGTGCCGCTGGCGTGCTCCTCGAAGACCTTGTCGGTTCCTTCGGTGATGTCCTGCTGTCGGTCGAGCTTCTGGTGCGTGGTGCTCACCCGCAGGTACGCCACCACCTGTCCTTTGTCGTTCATGGTGTAGACCTCCGTTTCGGTTGTGTCGCTAAATATCGAAACGGGCTTCTACGCGACGCTCGGGCGCGGAGCGCACGGTGGTCAGGTGAGCCGGGACCTATCTGAACGCGACCGGGCGGCGCTCGAAGTCGAGGAAGTGTCGTACCCCTGCGCCATGCTTCTTTGCATGCAGACTCATGTGCGCGGTGCCTGGCACGGGTGGAAGGGCGACACGGTGGTCCAGCTCGATGACGGCTCCAAGTGGAAGCAAGCCGAGTATCACTACGAGTACCGCTACGCCTACCGCCCCGAGGCGATGATGAGCGGTGACCAGCTCTACGTGCAGGGCATGAGTCGGGCGGTGCGGGTGCGCCGCGCTCGCTGACAGCGTTCTCCTCGGAGGGGGTTGCGTGGAGGAAGATCGGGAAGACAACCTCGCTTCGGCGTTTCACGCCTGGACGCGTGATCAGTCAAGCAACCCCCGAGTTCTTCGAACTGAAGGGGTCGAGATCTATCGCGGTCCCCAGGTCTACAAGTCCGCAACGCTGCGAACCTTCGGCGACCGTGACGCGGGCAGTGTGTCCAGGACCGAACTGCGCTTCGGAAGCTATCGGCGCAAGGATTTCGAGCCTGGCTACGACTTCGACCATCCTGACCGAACTTGGCACTGCAACGACGAGCAGATCGACCGGGTTCGCGCACTGCTCAACGGCGACTTTCTGGAGGACGGGTATTACTTGCGCGTCGAGCGGGGGTCATCGCTGTCTGGTCTTGCGGAGGCGATGCGCGACGGTGCGGTAGACGCGGAGTCGATCGCCGATCTGATCGCAGCACTCGCTGCCGTCCCAGGTGTCACCGAAGCTCTTGCCTCTACGGATCTCGTTCAGTTCGTGACTGGAGCAGTTGAAAGGGAGAAGCAACGCGCCGGGATCGCGCGGTTGCAGTCCGCAGTCGAAGACTCCGACAGCTCCGAGCAGGACTTGCAATCCATCCTCGAGGACCATTGGTGGATGTTCGGCGGTCGGTACGTGAGTGCCGCCGCCCGCCGGAAGCTCACGCTCCTCGACCAGTTCGACATACCGCTCATTCGGGCAGACGGTGCGCTGCACGTCGTTGAGCTCAAGAAGGCTTACATTCCGCGACTGGTCATCGAGCACAGGAACCATGTCGCGCTCGGTCCGGATGTGCACTTCGCTGTCTCGCAGGCGCAGAACTACCTCGCTGCTCTCGACCGCCAAGAGACCGTCATTCGTTCCGAGTTCGGTCTCGACTGTCGCCGCGCATTTGCAACGGTGGTGGTGGGTCACCCGATGCACTGCACCGGCTTCGACTCGAAGCGGATCTCCGAGGCGCTTCGGATCTACAACGGTCACCTCTCGCGCGTCGAGGTGATCACCTACGAGGAACTGATTCACGGCGCGTCTCGCAGCATCGCCATTACCTCCGAAGAGGACTGATCTCCCGCCCTGTCCCGGCGGATTGCACAGAGGACTGGACGTGGTGATGCCAGCGGATCGCAAAAGGTCAGTGGTGCCGCTTACGCTCCCCGCATGAAGCCGGACGACGACGCCCCCGGTGGCGAGATCGAGCTGATCAGCGACGAGCACGGTCTCGCGGTGATCGGTGATCCCGCAGCGGTGGAGCTGTTCCTTGCCTCCGAGGGGCTGGAGTCGAAGGAGCTTGGTCTGCCTCGGCTGAGCAAGGCTCTCAACGCCAGTGGTGCGCTCGCCCAGGGCGGATCGGAGATCGCCGCCAACGCAGGTCGATGGGTGAAGCTCACCGAGGAGTCCGCGCAAAAGCTCAAGAAGTTCAAGCTCATGAAGGGCTCCAGTCCGGGAACGGCTCGAACCGTTCTCACGCAGAACGGGAAGAGCAAAGGCTTTCTCGAACTGGTGAAGACGCCGGGGTCCATCGCGGGCAACCCGGCAGTCCTGGCGGGAGTCGGCGGCATCATGGCTCAGCTCGCCATGCAGCAGGCGATGGACGAGATCACCGACTACCTCGAAACCATCGACAAGAAGCTCGACAGCGTGCTGCGTATGCAGCTCAATCAGGTGCTCGCAGAGATGGACGCGGTTGATCTAGCGATCCAAGAAGCGATGACCGTCCGCGAGCACGTGGGACGAGTCTCGGAGGTGACCTGGTCGAAGGTGCAGGCGACGTCGCAGTCCATCCTTAAGACGCAAGCGCTTGCCGTTCGCCAGCTTCGTGACCTCGCCACCGAGCTTGACAAGAAGCAGAAGGTGGGTGAGCTGGTCGACGCCACCCAGGAGACCGAGGCAGACGTTCGCAAATGGCTCGCCGTGCTCGCTCGATGCGTTCAGTTGCACGACGCAGTGGCGGTGCTTGAACTGGACCGCGCGTTGGACAGTGCGCCCGACGAGCTTGATCGCCATCGCATGGGTTTGAAGGCGGCGCGGGAGCAACGGCTTGCACTCCTCGCCTCCGCCACTGGCGACGTGCTGGACAGAATGAACGCCGTTGTTGGGATCGCCAACGCCAAGGTGCTGCGGCATCCAAGCGCCTCGCCCACGCTGGCGTTGACCGGCAACCGCGTCGCTACCGGCGTCATCGAGTTTCACGAGACAGTCGGCATCGAGGCAGGCGTTCAGCCCGCAGAGGGCAAGAGGTGGGCGCTCGCTGTTGCGGAGGTGAGGGACAAGGCTCTCGACGCGGGCGGCGATGGCGTCGACGCTGCCAAGCGCCTCGGCAACGAGACCTACGACCGAGCACGCACCACGGGCAAGAAGGTCTCCACGCAGGTGAGCGAGCGCGCCTCCCGCTGGCGCAAGAACTGACTGCTCTCCCGCCCGATCCATGCAGACCGAGCGGGAGGACCGGGAGCGTCCGGACTACTTGCTAGCGGACGTCTCCTTCGGCGCGACCGCCTTGGCGGGTGCAGCCTTCGCCGGAGCCTGCTTCGCGGGCGGCGCGACGGGCGCGGGCGTCGCCTTCACCTCCACCTGCGGCGCGGAGGCGGTGGCGTCGCCGTCCTTCGCCATCGCCTCGCGGTACTGGGCACGCACCTCCTTCGGCACCACGCCCTTCGCCGGAAGCTCCACGCCGTTCGCCTTCGCCCACTCGCGCATGAGCTGTGCCTGGGTGGGACCGCTCTTCTCCGCCTTCGGCTTGCTCGCGCCCCGGGTGTGCGCGGCGGGGGTGGCGACGGCGGTGTAGCGCTCGAACGCCTTGAGGAACTCCTCCCGCTCCTTCGCGGTGAGGTCGAGCGTGTACGCCTGCCCGGCGAGAGCGAAGCTGATGGTCTCCACGCCGTCGGTGACGCCGGACAGGTCGGACACGGTGATGGTCTTGGTAGCCACGGGATGCCTCCACAGGTTGGTGAGCAGTGCGGTGTGGAGCCAAAGGTGACGGGAGCTAGCGAGAGCGCAACCCGCCACCGCAAGCTCCTTGAGTTCCCGCGCGCCCGCCCTGCGGCTAAAGTCCCGGTGAAGCCGATCAAGGGTGGAGGGGCGCGTGAGCGAGGCGCGGGAAGTCCGCACGGAACACCCGGTGGACTTGTTGGTGATGGAGCTTCAGCGCTTGCGTGCTGCCGCCGGCTCCCCCTCCTACGCGGAGATCGCACAACGGGTGGCACGCCGACGTCGCGCAGACGGGGCGAGCGAGGCGGCGGCACGGGTCAGCAAGACCACCGTCTACTCGGTCTTTCAGACCGGGCGTCGCCGCCTCAACGTGGATCTGGTGGAGGAGATGCTGCTGACGCTCGGCGCGGACCACGCCGTGATCGCTTCGTGGAAGGAGCGTTACGCCGAGGCGCAACTGCCCACCGTGAGTGCAGCGGTGGTGGTGGAGGAGGAGGCGCCGGAGGAGCTAGTGGTTGCGCCCGCGGATCTGCTCGTTCACGCCCGTCGCTATGTGGTGCCCTTGGTGCTCGCCTGCTCCCTCGCGCTCAACCTCTTCGGTGGGTGGTTCGTGATGGTGACCCGCCTGCCGGTCTATCTGGACATGGTGGGAACAGCCATCGCGAGCACGGTGCTCGGTCCCTGGTGGGGCGTGCTTGTAGCCATAGGCACCAACGGCGGCGAGACGGTCTATGACGGACGCGCTTCGCTACCCTTCGTCGTCGTGAATATGGCGGGCGCGCTGGTCTGGGGCTACGGCGTACGGCGCTTCGGCATGGGACGTTCTCTCGCCCGCTTCTTCATGCTTAACGTCGCTGTGGCGCTCTCCTGCACGGTGATCGCCGTGCCCATCCTCTTGGGCGACTTCTCCGGCGTCACCCGCAACGCGGTGAGCGATCAGACCCTCACACTTGCAGCCACCTATCACTCACTCCTCGCGGGCGTCTGGTCGAGCAACACCCTCACCTCCCTCATCGACAAGATGCTGTGCGGCGTGGGAGTGCTTCTCGGGACCTCCCGCCTGCCTGCCTCTCACCTCACCCGCATGCCGCGAGACTGGATGGTGCAGGCGCGCGGGGACGGGGTTTCGACGTACGGTGAGACGGCGCGACGCATGATCGTTCGCATCGCCAATCCGGCATGATCAAGTTTGCTAGTTTGTTTTATTTTGGCAAGATCGCGCGGTGTTCGTACGCAGTGCGACGCTAGACGTCAACGTTTGCGCGGGAGACTGCGACTGACGGCAAGATCGACTAACGCCCAGTTGGAAACCCACCGCCACCGCACCGAGAACTCCCGTCTCCGCTGGGCTGTAGCCACTTGGAGCAGTCAGCGGATACGGGAGTTCTTCATGAGGATGCAGCCCGCTCGTGGTCGTTGACGTGGTGGCACCCCCGACGACCGCGCACCCGACCCGGCCGCTCCCTTCCCCGGACGTCGCGATCCGCGCCGCCCTCGATCCTCGCCCAGTTGTGGCAGCAGTGGGAGGGACGGCGGGCAGGATGGCGAAGAGTGGATGTGGCCGTGGGCGCGTCCGATGGCGCGCGGGGGACTGCTGATGGAATCGCACCTCGCGGCGATGCACACCCGCGAGGACGACGGGCGCCTGGTGGTCGATCTGACCGGCGTCCGCACCATCCGTCCGGTCCACATGGTCGCCGTGCTGGCCCGTGCCCGGGCGGCTCGCGAGGACGGGCTCGCGTTCCATCTCGACGGGCCGGCGCTACGCGACCCCGGCGTGTACGCGGCCCGGATGCGGGTGGGGTCCAGCATCGAACGGCTGGGTGGGACGCACACCTTGCCGACCGACATCGTCGAGCACGACCGGGCCCGGTCGCTGCTGGAAGTCTCGTCGATCGCGACGCGCGACGAGGTGCGGGCGCTGGCGAAGCTGGTGCACGGGAAGGTGACCCCGGTCGATCCGGCGTTGGCCAACGCACTGTGGGAGGGCATCTGCGAGATCGGGATGAACGTGCAGGAGCACGCCGAGACGGTCGGTTACGTCGCCGCGCAGACGATGCCCAACCTGGGCGAGCTGAGGTTCGCGATCGGCGATGCCGGTCGAGGCATCCTGTCCACGCTGCGCCCCCGCGGCGCGACCGACCACCGCACGGCGATCGATCTCGCGCTGAGTGGCGTCAGCCGGCACCTGGAGGCCGACAGCGGGACGGGTATCAGGGAGACCACTCGGCTGGTCACCGAATTGAGCGGCGCGGTCCTGCTCGCGAGCGGCGACGCGGAGGTCGTCGTCGGTGAGACCACCCGAACCGCGCGGGTGAACGCCGCGTCGTTCTCGGGAACGCTGTTCGAGGCGACGATCCCGCTGCCCAGCGGCCGGCACGCCGCGCGACTATCGTGACTATTGCGCGAACGGCTGCTGTGAATGGTCGGCGAATCGGTCGTCGCCGCGGCATAGTTGGCGGTTGTCGGAAGAAGGGAGACCCAGTGACCACCTCGCTGCAGTTGCCCTCACTCGTCGCCGGCCGTGATCTGGCGGACGAATACGCCGATCAGCTCGGGGACGTTGCCGAAGAGACGGTCACCGTCGACGCCCGCAGCCTCACCAGTGGGACGTCGTCGTTCGCAGCCCAGCTGGTCCGCCGCATCCTGCTGGAAGGGCACGCGCACCGGCTCGTCGTCGTCGGTGCGCCGGCCCGCTTCGTGCACCACCTGCGTGAGGCGTCCGCGGCCGACCAGGTATCCGCGGGCCTGGAGACCGTCGACACCATGCAGCTCGCCGACGCCTCCTGACATCCGTGCTCAGTCACCCACGAGCGCTGCCGGCACCGTCACGCCCGCCCGGTCGCGCTGCGTCGTGACACCGGTGCTCGACATCAGGGCGGCGCGACACAAGTCCTGGACGTAGGCGAACCACTCGTCCTCGACGTGGGCGCTGAGGTCCTCGACAGAGATCAAACTGCGTTCCGCGGCGGATCGCCACGTCGACATCGCGGTGGCGACCGCGTCGTCGTGGACGCGGGCGACGCGGGTCTCGAAGCGTCCGGTCGCGGTCCGCTTCGCTGCCTCGAGCTCCGGCTGGTCCTGGCTCGCGCGGATGCCCCTGCCGTACTCGGCCAATGCCTCGCGGAGATCCAGCATCGCGTCCTGCGCCTCGGCGAGCCCGGCACGTCGCGAGACGTACTGCCTGTCGATGCGCGAGCGCTGCGACGTCCACACCTGGGTGACGATGGCGACCACCACGGCGACCGACGCGGTGATCACCGCCCCGATCAGAGCGGCATCGCTGGCGGCCATGCACGCAGCTTAGGAAGTCGGCGGCCGGTCGAGCGGGACGTCCACACCACGCAGGGCGCGCCCGTTCCCTGCTGAGTGACGACCACGGGCCGGGTCGGGCCGGGCCGCGAGTTCTGCGACCATGGGCGGCGCGAACCCCGAAGGACAGTGCGATGGAGGCGACGATGGCGGACGACGCTGCCGCAGCGGGTGACCCCGCAGGCCCGGGCGGTCCCGCGGCCGCGGCGGACGCCGCGCGGGCGGAGGACGTCGCGGCGGCGCACAAGCGGCCGCCGCTGGCCAAGCTGCTGCGCTACGAGTTCGGCGGCACGCTGCCGGCGGAGTACCGCACCTGGGTGCTGCACGACCTGACCTGCTCGACGTGGTGGCTGCGCCACTTCGGCCGCACCGCGCTGCTGGTGGTGCCGCTGTTCACGATCTACCTCGTCGCGATGCCGGGCTCGCTCAGCCTGCGACTGCTCAGCGGGTTCACCTTCGTCGGCGCGGTGCTGCTCTACAGCTTCGTCAACATCCTGGTCGCCACCGACCGCAAGGCGATTCGGGCCGGGTACCCGACCGGCCGCGTCTCGGACGTCCGCGAGCAGCGCTCGGTCGACCGGCACCGCGCGTCCAGCTACGAGCGCCGGGAGCGGATCGCCCAGCGGCGCGAGTCCCGCCGCCGGTAGCCCCGCGTCGCACCCACCCATCGCCACACGACGAAGCCCCCGACCCGTGTGGGCCGGGGGCTTCGTCGTCTGCGCGGTCGAACGGTCAGCCGACGTCGAAGCGGTCGGCGTCCATGACCTTCGTCCACGCGGCGACGAAGTCCGTCACGAACTTGTCGGCCGCGTCGTCGAGGGCGTAGACCTCGGCGACGGCGCGCAGCTCGGAGTTCGAGCCGAAGACGAGATCGTTGCGGGTGCCGGTCCAGCGGACGGCACCCGACGCGTCACGCGCCTCGAAGGTCTCCGACGTGTCGTCCAGCGGCTTCCACTCCGTCTCCATGTCGAGCAGGTTGACGAAGAAGTCGTTCGTCAGCGTGCCCGGGCGGTCGGTGAGGACGCCGTGCTGCGAGCCGCCGTGGTTGGTGCCGAGCACGCGCAGGCCGCCGACGAGCACGGTGAGCTCGGGTGCCGACAGATCGAGCAGGTTCGCGCGATCGACGAGCAGGTACTCCGCCGGGAGCCGGTGGCCCTTGCCGAGGTAGTTGCGGAAACCGTCGGCCGACGGCTCCAGCGGGGCGAAGGACTCGACGTCGGTCTGCTCCTGCGTCGCGTCGGTGCGCCCCGGCGTGAACGGCACGGTGACGTCGTGACCGGCGTCCTTGGCCGCCTTCTCCACCCCGGCCGCGCCGGCGAGCACGACGAGGTCGGCGAACGAGATCCTCTTGCCCACCGACTGCGCGGAGTTGAACGACTCCTGCACGCCTTCGAGCGTGCGGACCACCTGCGCGAGCGCGTCGGGCTGGTTGACCTCCCAGCCGTTCTGCGGCTCGAGCCGGATGCGACCGCCGTTCGCACCGCCGCGCTTGTCGGAGGCGCGGAAGGACGACGCGGCCGCCCACGCGGTCGAGACGAGCTGCGAGACCGAGAGCCCCGATTCGAGGATCGTCGCCTTGAGCTCGGCGACGTCGGCGTCGGAGACGAGCTCGTGGTCGACGGCCGGCACCGGGTCCTGCCAGATCAGCACCTCGTCGGGGACGAGCGCGCCGCGGTAGCGCGGCCGCGGACCCATGTCGCGGTGGGTCAGCTTGTACCAGGCGCGGGCGAACGCGTCGGCGAACTGGTCGGGGTGCTCGTGGAAGCGGCGCGAGATCGGCTCGTAGATCGGGTCGAAGCGCAGCGCGAGGTCGGTGGTGAGCATCGTCGGCTTGCGCATGTTCGGCGTGCCGTCGGGGTCGGGGACGGTCGCCTCGGCGTCCTTGGCGACCCACTGGTTGGCGCCGGCCGGGCTCTGCTCGAGCTCCCACTCGTGGCCGAACAGGTTGTCGAAGAAGCCGTTGCCCCAGCGCGTCGGCGTCGAGGTCCAGGTGACCTCCAGGCCACTGGTGATGACGTCGCCGAGGTGGCCGCTCTGGAACTTCTGCTGCCAGCCGAGACCCTGCTGCTCGAGCGGGGCGCCCTCGGGCTCGGGGCCGACGAACTGCTCGGGGTCGGCCGCGCCGTGCGTCTTGCCGAAGGTGTGGCCGCCGGCGATGAGGGCGACGGTCTCCTCGTCGTTCATGGCCATCCGGCCGAACGTCTCGCGGATGTCGCGGGCCGAGGCGAGCGGGTCCGGGTTGCCGTTGGGGCCCTCGGGGTTGACGTAGATCAACCCCATCTGGACGGCGCCGAGCGGCTTCTCCAGCTCGCGGTCACCGGTGTAGCGGTCGTCGCCGAGCCAGACCTCCTCCGGACCCCAGTAGACGTCCTCGTCCGGCTCGTAGACGTCGGCGCGGCCGCCGGCGTACCCGAACGTCTCGAAGCCCATCGACTCGAGCGCCACGTTGCCGGCGAAGACGATCAGGTCGGCCCAGGACAGGCTGCGGCCGTACTTCTTCTTGACCGGCCACAGCAGTCGGCGGGCCTTGTCGAGGTTGCCGTTGTCGGGCCAGCTGTTCAGCGGCGCGAAGCGCTGCATGCCGGCACCGGCGCCGCCCCGGCCGTCGTGGATGCGGTAGGTGCCCGCGCTGTGCCACGCCATGCGGATGAACAGGCCGCCGTAGTGGCCGAAGTCGGCCGGCCACCAGGGTTGCGACGTGGTGAGCACCTGCTCGACGTCGGCCTTGAGTGCGGCGAGGTCGACGCTCTCGAACGCGGTGGCGTAGTCGAAGTCGGCGTCCATCGGGTTGGAGACCGACGCGTGCTTGCGCAGGATCTTCAGGTTGAGCTGGTTGGGCCACCAGTCACGGTTGCTCCCACCCTCGGCGGGGTAGGGGCGGCGGCCGGACGCGACGGGGCAGCGCTCCTCGGCGCTGGCCTCCGGCTCGTCCATTCTGCCGACGACGGCATCGGGCTTGTCTGTGTCAGCCACGGGAGGTCCTTCCGGTTGAGGTTGTCGTGCTCACGAGCGGGGTGCGGGTGGGGGCGCCGCGGCGCAGGCGGGGCACCGACCCCAGTACACGACCTCGGCCTCGTCGATGACGAAGCCGTGGTCGTCGGACGCGGTGAGGCAAGGGGCGTCGCCGACGGCACAGTCGATGTCGGCGATGGCGCCGCACGAACGGCACACCACGTGGTGGTGGTTGTCGCCGACGCGCGACTCGTAGCGCGCCACCGACCCGATCGGCTGGATACGGCGCACCAGCCCGGCGTCGGTCAGGGCACGCAGGACGTCGTAGACGGCCTGGTGCGAGACGCGGCCGAGCTCGCCGCGGACGTCGCCGATGATGGTGTCGGTGTCGGCGTGGGGCCGCTCGTGCAGGGCGGCCAGCACGGCGACCCGCGGCCGGGTGACCCGCAGCCGGGCCTCGCGCAGCCTGCGTTCCAGGTCGGCGGTCGTCGGCACGGGTCGAGTCTGGTCGATTTACTGGAACGAATCAAGTTAGCGGCGTTCGCCGGGGTCCCGGTTCGCCTCACGACCCGCCCGGATCCATGTGGCGCAGCAGGGTGAACTCGTCCTGTCGCAGCGACGTGCGGAAGACGCGGACGAAGTCCTGCCCCACGGCGAGCAGGTCGTCCGGGCCGGTGCGCTCGGCGAGGGCAGCGGCCAGGCCGGGGCGCAGCACCGCGAGGTCGCGCGCGGCGTCGCCCGCGGCGAGCACCAGGTGCGCCGACTGCCACCACCGGCTCGTGTGCGGGACGGCCGACGCCGCGTGGACGACGGTGCTCCACGGCTGCCGGGCGAAGCCGGGCGGCGGCGGGTCGGGCATGTCGATGAGCAACGCGAACGGGGGCGCGGCGGCGTCCGGTGGCCAGCGGCGCAGCTGGCGCGACACGGCGAACGGGGTGGTGTGCGCCCGCGCCGCCAGCCGCTGCCAACGCTGCTCGTCGGCGGTGACGACGGTGAGGTCGCACGACTGCGCCAGCAGCCGGACGGCGAGCAGCGCGGCGAGGCGCGGCTGCGCGACGACACCGATCCGGGTCGAGTGGGTCGGATCCAGCAGCGGATAGGCGATCCGCCCGCCCCAGCGGTCGCTACCGAGCTCGATGCCGGTCGTCGGCACACCCACCGCGAACGGCAGCCGGCCGGGCGCCCACGGCCGACGCCGGACCCCGACCGTGGAGCCGGGCGTCCACGCGGGATCCCGCGGTGGTTCGGTGCGACCGTGCCGCGGGCCCGCGGTCATTGCCGGGCCAGCGTCAGCACGGACAGGATGTCGTTCGGACCGCCGCCGAGCGGCACGAGCGAGGCCATGGCCGACCGCGGCGCGAGACCGATGATCGCGTCGTCGGCGCGGAGCACGTCGACACTGCTGGCGAGCAAACCCGCATCGGGGTCGGCGACTTGGACGACGGCGTGCGTGTGCCAACGGTCGGCGTCGGCGAGGTCGACGCACAACGACAGCACCGAACGCTGCGGCGCGGTGCCGGTCAGCAGGTCGAGCAGCCGCTGCACGTCGCCGGCGAAGGTGCAGTCCGCGACCAGCAGTCGGGCCGGGACGTCCGCGGTGTCGTCGGAGAGCACGGCGCTGATGGCGGCGGTGTCCAGCACCCGGACCGGGGTGCCGGCCCGCCGCAGCCGGCTCGCGGCCCGGTCCAGCGCGGCGACGAGGGCGGCGCGGCTGCCCGCGGCACCGCCGCCGTGGCTCTCGACCACGTCGCCGGCCCGCCCGGGCTCGAAGCGCACGACCAGGTGCACCACCCGGTGCACCGGGACGGCGGTGCCGCGCCGCCGGCCCCCGTAACCGCGCGTGCGGGTGCCCGGCGGCGCCAGGGCCGTGATCCGCAGCTGCACCGACGACGGGTGACAGGGGTCGGCGGCGAGGTCGGCGGCGACGGCGCCGAGGTCGACCCGCGCGCCGCTCGCGGCGGTCAGCTCGAGACCGGCCGCGTAACCCTGCCGGTCGCCCACGACACCGACGTCGCCGCTCGACCGGCTCGTCACGCCGACCACGTGCAGCCGTTGCAGCAGCTGCGGGTCGTCGGTCACGCGGACGGGGCGCAGCAACCGGCCGCGGCGCCAGGCCACGAAGACGGGGACGAAGAGCGCCGCGACCACGACGAGGGCCCAGCCGAAGGTGCCGCGCAGGGCCACCCCGGCGGCGATCGCCGCGATCACGCCCTCGACGACGAGGACGAGACCGACGGCGCGCCGGCTCAGCACCACACGGGGCGGCGAGGCCTGCGGCTGCGTCGCGGACGAGCTCAACCGGTCCCTCCCGGTCCGACTGGACGGCGCGGACGAAGATCGCGCAGTCGTCTTTATACTCGCGCGCACCGCAACACGTCCTGTCGATCACCGACCACGACCGGGAACTGGGTGCCATGGCCAGCGCGCGCGACCAGGTCGAGGCCTACGGCTTCGCGGCGCGCCGGCAGGTCCTGGCGCTGCTGCGCGGCGACGACGAGTCGACGGTGGATCCCCGCCGACGCCTCAGTCGATCGGTCGTCGGGGGAGTCCTGCTCGCGATCGCCCTGCTGGCCGGCGCGGGCGTCGCCGGGTTCCTCTCCGGCGGCGCGTCGGACTCGGTGCCCCGCGCCGGCGTGATCGTCGACGAGGACACCGGTGGGGCCTACGTGCTGACGTCCGGCGTGCTGCACCCCGCACTGAACATCGCGTCCGCGCATCTCGTCGCCGGCAAGCAGACCACCACGATCGCCGGCAGCGCGCTCGCCCGACTGCCGCGCGGCCTGCCGGTGGGCATTCCCGACGCCCCCGACCAGCTGCCGCCCGCCGGCGCCCTCGACCGGGGTGCCTGGACGGTCTGCTCGACCGCGCCGCGGGCGGAGGCCGAACGGGCCCGGGTCGTCGTGAGCCTGGGCGCACGCGTGCCGACGCCGCTGCCGGCCGGTTCCGGCGTCCCGGTGCGCTCGTCCGACGGCGTCCTCTGGCTGCTCGAGGACGGCGTGCGGTACCGCGTCGACGCCGCCGCCTCGACCCTGCTGGGCCTCGACCGGGTGGCGCCGGTGGCGGTCGGGGCGGACGTCCTCGACCTCGTGCCCGAGGGGCCGCGGCTCGCCGTGCCGACGGTGCGCGGCGCCGGCGCGACGCCCACGGTGACGCTGCCCTTCGCCGCGAAGGTCGGCGACGTGGTCGAGGCCGACAACGGCACGGCTCAGCCGGCCCGCTACGTCGTGCTGTCCGACGGCGTCGCGCCGGTCGACCAGCTCGCCTTCGCCCTGCTCGCCGGTGGCGCGGACAGGACGCTGCGGGTGCAGGCCAGTCAGGTCGTGTCCGTCGCGTCGACGTCGCGTCCCGACCTGCCCGACGGCTGGCCCCGCACCTTCGCGCTCGCGCGACCGCCGGTGTCGGCCGCGCCGCTGTGCGTGTCCTACCGCCCCGGCGCCGCGGCGTCCGGTGCCGCCTGGCCGGTGACGGTGAGCGAGCCCGCGACCGTCCCGCTCCCCGCCGGCGCGCGAGCGAGTGCACCCCGGTCGGGCCGGCTGCCCACCGCGGCCACCGGTGTCGCCGTCCCGCCGGGCAGCGGCGCACTCGTCAAGGCGGTCGGTGCGGGCGGTGTCGACGGCGTGTACGCGCTGGTCACCGACAGCGGGCTCCGATTCCCGATCGCGGGGGCCGACGCCGCGGGCCGGCTGGGCTACGACGTCGCCGCGGCGCAGCGCGTGCCCCTGCCGTTCGTGCGCCTGCTGCCGTCGGGGCCGGCCCTGGACCCCGCCGCCGCGGCCGCCGAGTACTCCGGATCGCGCTGAGCCGCCGCCTCCTCAGCCCAGCTGGGCCGGGTGCGGGCGCACCTCGCGCTCGTCGACCGCCCGCCGCCGTCGCCGCCCCGCGACCCAGCCGCGCCGGCGGCCGGCACGCACGCTGATCGTCGCCGTCCCGATCACCACGGCCAGCGCCGCCAGCACCGCGGCCGTGCCTACGATCGCGCCGTGACCGTCGTCGCCGCGGTCGTCGTGGGTGCGGGCGATCGGCACCCGCCCCGCCGCGGCGCCGGGACCGGCCGAGGCGGGTCCCCGCGCGTCGGTGAGCGCGGCGTACGGGTCGACGACCCCCGCGCCCACCGCGTCGGCGCGGCCGCCGTCACCCGGCGGGACGGCGCTGCGCTCCAACCGGGCGATCACCCCGGCCGCCGACAGGTGGGGGAAGCGTGACCGCAGCAGCGCGGCGGCGCCGGACACGACTCCCGTCGCGAAGCTCGTCCCGGTGACCGTCACGTAGCCCTTGCCCCCACGCGGGACGGTGGTCAACGAGTCGCCGGGGGCGGCGATCGAGATCCAGGAGCCCGTGGACGCGCCGGACACGGGAGCGTCGTCGGCGTCCACGGCGGCGACCGCCAGCACGCCCGGGTAGGCGGCCGGGTACTGCTTGGCGCGCGTCGATCCCCCTGCACCGCCGGCCCCGCCGGCCTCGTTGGCCGACGCGGCCACGACGACCACGTCGTGCGCGACCGCGTACTTCACGGCGGCCCGGATGTCGTCGTGGTCGGCCGGCTGCGCGAAGGACAGGTTGATCACGGACGCGTGCCGGGCCGCATCGGTGATCGCGGCGGCGACGAGGGCGGACGGCACCTGCCCGATGTCGCCCTGGATCGACACCGGGTACACGCTCGCGCCGGGCGCCACGCCGGACACGCGGTCGTCGCCCGCCTCGGTGCGCCCCGCGACGATGCCCGCGATCTCGGTGCCGTGACCGTCGCAGTCGACCCGGCCGTCCGGCGCGTCGGCGTAGACGGCTTTGGTGTCCACGACGTGGTAGCTGCGCCCGAGCTGCACCGCGCCGGCGAGCTTGGGGCTGGCGGGATCCACGCCGGTGTCGACGATCCCGACGGTCACGCCGGTGCCGGTGGACAGCGGCCACGCGTGGTCCAGGCCGAGCTGTTCGAGCAACGGGTCGCGTGGGGCCGTGGCGGGGATGGGCACGCCGGGGGTGGGTGCCTGCTCGCACGAGCCGGGCGCCGCCGCTCGCGGTGCTGTCGCCGCTGCTGTCGCCGTCGCTGCGGGGACCGACGGCAGCACGACGCCGGCCGCGGCGAGCAGCCCCGCCGCGAGCGCGCGGCCGGCCGGCATCCCGCGCACGGACCCTCAGTCCCCGAGGTGATAGATCGTCGCGTACACGTGCCACACGCCCAGGACGAGCGGGGCGACGGCGACCAGCATCACCGTCTCGGCCAGGTCGAGGAGGCGTCGCTGCCGCGGCGTCGCCACCCACCGGCCGGCGGTCAACCCGTTGCCCAAGGCGGCGAGGGCGACCGCGGCCGCCACGACGGCGGTGAGGATCAGCGGTCGCTCGCCCGAGCGCGACAGGGCGACCAGCGCGAGTCCGGCGAGGGCCACTGCGGCCGCGGCGACGGTGATGAGGACCGGGCGCCGTGCCGCGAACAGCCGGGCCCGCAGCAGCACGAGCGCGACGAGCACGCCCGCGAGCGCGCGCGCCCACCACCCCGGTGACGCGGCGAGGACCACCACGCCGACCGCGGTGACGCAGAGCGCCCCGGCGGTCAGCCCGGCGAGCAGCGCCCGGGCGTTGGCCACGCGACCGGCGGTCCGGGCCTGGTCGACCTCGCCGGGCAGCTCGGCGAGGTCGGCGGCGTTGAAGGCCAGCTCGGGCCGGGGCAGCCGGGCCAGGCGCAACGACAGCGCCGGCAGCATCGTCGTCGCGGCGAGGGCGAGCGGCGCCACCACGGCCGCGCACCGCGCGGGGGTGACGTCGGCGAGGACGAGCACGAGACCGGCGATCCCGCCGAACAGCGCGAGCATCGCGAAGCCACCGGCGATCGACTCGTACCCCCCGACCAGCGCGGGCAGCAGGGCGGCGACCAGCAACAGCGCCGCGCACGCGATCAGCAACCGCTGCCGGTCCCACGGCCCGTGGACGAACAGCGCCGCGCCGACCGCGGCGAACGGGCCGGCCAGCGCCGCGACGAACGCACCGCCCCCGAGGTCGCCAGCGGCCCGGGACACCGCGAGGCCACCGAGCAGCAGCACCGCCGCGACGGCCACGCAGATCGCCGCCTCGAGATACTCGTGCCGGGGCATGCGGGCCAGCGCGGCCAGGGCGGCCAGCATGGCCAGCCCGCCGATGACGGCGGCGGTCGCTCGACGCTCGCGCGCCGTCCATCGCTCACGAACGGAGTCGCGGCCGACGAGCTCCACGACGTCGTCGAAGAGCGGGTCGTCCACGACCTCGTGCACCGGCTGCAACACCAGGACGTCACCGTCGCGGATCTCGTTGCCGTCCATGCTGCGGGCGAGGTCCAGCGTCCGGCCGTCGAGTCGGCACAGCCGCCACCCGCCGTGGCCGGGAACCGCGGCGTCGTCGTCCTGACCGACCTGACGCAGCAGGACGGGCAGGAACGCGGCCACCGGCACGGAGTTCGGCACGGCGACGTCCGCGCGGGTACGGGGTGCCGACAGCGTGATACGCGAGAACCCGGACAACGGCGACGGGGCGACCACCAGCCATTCCCTCCCCAACTAGGCGCACCGTGATTCGCATGGCACGGTTGCGCTGCGATTGTGACCTATCGATGATCGTCGCGGTATCCACCGCGGCGGCGTCGCCCGACGCCCGCGCAGGGACGTGCTCAGGAGCAGAGACGTGACGACGACGGTCTTCCGGCGGCCACCGCGAATCGAGCCGCCCACGGTGCCGACGGGGGACGTCGTCATGCAGCCGCCTCCGGAGCTGCCGCGCCCGGACGGCAACAACGCCTGGCTGACCGCGCTGCCGGCGCTGTCCGGCCTCGGCTCGGTGGCGTACATGTTCGCCGGTCCCGCGAACCCCATCACCTACGTCGCCGGCTCCATGTTCCTGTTCAGCTCCCTCGCCATGGTCGGCGGCAGCGTGCTGCGCAGCCGCACCTCCAACAAGGGCAGCGCCAACCAGTCGCGGACGGATTACCTGCGCTACCTGCGGCGGGCACGCGGTGACGTGCGGCAGGTCGCCGCGGCGCAGCGGGAGCTCGCGCTGTGGCGCGGCCCCGCCCCCGAGCAGCTGTGGACGATCACGACCGGTCGACGGTTGTGGGAGCGGCGGGCCGGTGACGACGACTTCGCCCTGCTGCGCGTGGGGACCGGCCCGCAGAACCTGGTCACGCCGCTCGTCACCGGCGAGACGGGGCCGGTGGACGACCTCGACCCACTGGCCGCGACCGCGCTACGGCGATTCGTGCTGACGCACGGCGTGCTGCCCAGTGCGCCGATGATGATCGCCGCCCGCCGGCTCGCCGCGATCCGGTTCAGCGGCGACCGCGACGCGGCGCGCGCCCTGTGCCGCTCGGTCGTGCTGCAGGCGGCCGCGTTCCACGCGCCGGAGGACCTGCGCATCGCCGTCTGCACCCGCGACGTCGACGACGGCGGATGGGCGTGGGCGAAGTGGCTGCCGCACGCGCAACTGCCCGACGAGACGGACAACGTGGGTCCGGTGCGGCTGATCACGCCGTCCGTCGCGTCGCTGGAGGCCATGCTCGGTAGCGAGCTCACCAGTCGCCCACGCTTCAACCGCAGCGCGGCGGCCGATCCCGAGGTCGCGCACCTGCTCGTCGTGGTGGACGGCGGCCGGGCCGAGGACGCCGAGCTGCTGCTCGACGACGACGGGCTGCAGGCCGTCACCGTGCTCGACCTCGACGGCGCGGCCGACGACCTCGTGCGTGCGCACGGCATGCATCTCGTCGTCGACGACGGCAAGCTGGCGCAGCGCGTCGGCGACGACCTCGTCTGGCTCGGCGACGCCGACGCGGTGGGCGCGCCGCTGGCCGAGGCGCTCGCCCGCCAGCTCGCCGGCGTCCGCCTGGACACGGCGGCCGCGCAGGGCGAGGACCTCGGTACCGCCGACAACACGTTGCCGGGCCTCTTGGGTATCGCCGATCCGGCGCGGTTGGACATCGAGCGGTTGTGGCGCAACCGGCCGGTCCGCGACCGGCTGCGTACCCCCATCGGGCCGGCCGCGGACGGCACGGTGCTCGAGCTCGACATCAAGGAGTCCGCGCAGGACGGCATGGGGCCGCACGGATTGATCATCGGCGCGACCGGGTCGGGCAAGTCCGAGCTGTTGCGCACGCTCGTCCTCGGCATGGCGACGACACACCCCAGCGAGGTCCTGAACCTCGTCCTCGTCGACTTCAAGGGCGGCGCGACGTTCGCCGGCATGGCCGACCTGCCCCACGTGGCGGCGGTGATCACGAACCTCGAGGACGACCTGACGATGGTCGACCGCATGCGCGAGGCGTTGTCGGGCGAGCTGAACCGGCGGCAGGAGGTGCTGCGGGCCGCCGGGAACCTCGTGTCCGTCCGCGACTACGAGCGCGCCCGGCTGCAGGGCACGAACCTCCCGCCGCTGCCGTCGCTGTGGATCGTCGTCGACGAGTTCAGCGAGCTGCTGGCGCAGAAGCCGGACTTCTCCGAGCTGTTCGTGCAGATCGGCCGCCTCGGCCGCTCGCTCGGAGTCCACCTGCTGTTGGCCTCGCAACGCGTGGACGAGGGCCGGCTGCGCGGCCTCGAGTCGCACCTGTCCTATCGCATCGGGCTGCGGACGTTCTCCGAGTCCGAGTCGCGCGCGGTGCTCGGCGTCCCCGATGCGTACACCCTGCCGAGCGCCCCCGGGCACGGCTTCCTCAAGGCCGACACCTCGGGGCTGCGGCGTTTCCGCGCCGCCTACGTCTCGGGCGCGCACCGCGGGACCGAGACCGACGACGGCGCGGGACTGCTGCCGGGGCGCGAGGTGCGCCCGTTCACGGCGTCCTACCAGCCGGTGTACGTGCCCGACGACCTGGCCGACACCGCCGCGGCCGCCCGGCACCGCGACGGCACCGAGGAGTCCGACGCCGACGAGACGACGGTGCTCGACGTCATGGTGTCCCAGCTCGTGGGGCGCGGCGCGCCCGCGCACCAGGTCTGGTTGCCGCCGCTCGAGGAACCCGAGACGCTCGACCGCCTCTTCGACGACCTGCGGGTGCGCGACGGGCGCGGATTCGGGGCAGCGCCGGACTCGCGACCGCTCGCGGTCCCGTTCGGGACGATCGACCTGCCCTTCCAGCAGCGCCGCGACCCGTTCGTCGTCGACTTCGCCGGCGCCAGCGGGAACGTCGCGGTCGTCGGCGGCCCGCGGTCGGGCAAGTCGACGCTGCTGCGCACGATCATCACCGCTCTGGCGCTGCGGCACACGCCGGCCGAGGTGCAGTTCTACTGCCTGGACTTCAGCGGTGGCGCGCTGTTCGGCCTCGCCGAGCTGCCCCACGTCGGCGGCGTCGCGGGCCGGCAGGACGCCGCGGTCGCGCACCGCATGGTCGCCGAGGTCGCCGCCATCGTCGAGGCGCGCGAGGGGCGGTTCCGCGACGTCGGGGTCGACTCGATGAGCGGTTACCGGCGGGCGCGGGCCGAGGGGCGGGTCGACGACCCGTACGGCGACGTCTTCCTGGTCGTGGACGGGTGGGCGGTGCTGCGGCAGGACTACGAGGACCTCGAGACCGAGCTCACCAATCTCGTCGGGCGCGCGCTCACCTACGGCGTGCACGTGATCCTCAGCGCGAACCGCTGGCTCGATCTGCGGCTGGGCCTGCGCGACCTCGTCGGCGGCAAGCTGGAGCTCAAGCTCGGTGACGCGCTGGATTCCGAGATCGACCGCCGCGCGCAGCAGGCGGTGCCGGCCGGCCGACCCGGGCGCGGCGTCACCCCGGGCAAGCTGCAGTACCTGGCCGCACTGCCCCGCATCGACGGCAGCCAGGACGACGACGACCTCGGTGCGGGGGTGGCGGACCTGGTCGTGACGGTGCGCGACGCGTGGGACGGCCCGGGCGCGCCGGCGGTGCGGCTGCTGCCGGCCCGGGTGACGGCCGAGGACCTGCCGGCCGATACGGCCGATGCGGCCGACCAGGTGGTGCTGGGCATCGAGGGGCAGCGGCTGCAGCCGGTCGCGTTCGACCCGCGCCAGGAGCAGGGCCTCGTCGTCCTCGGCGACGGCGAGAGCGGCAAGACGAGCCTGCTGCGCTCGATCGCGACCCAGGTGACGACGATCTGGCAGCCGAGCGAGGCCAAGATCGTGCTGATCGACTACCGTCGCTCGCTGCTCGGCGAGTTCTCCGGTGACGGCGTGCTCGCCTACGCGGCGACCGCGCAGCAGGCCGTCGACGCGGTCGCCGGGCTGGCGGAGGGTTTCACCAAGCGACTGCCGGGTACCGACGTCACCCCCGAACAGCTGCGCACGCGGTCGTGGTGGACGGGCCCCGAGGTGTACGTCCTCGTCGACGACTACGACCTCGTGGCCAGCACGCAGAACCCGCTGCTGCCGTTGGTGGACTTCCTGCCGCAGGCCCGCGACATCGGCCTGCACCTGGTGATCGCCCGTCGGGCCGGCGGCGCGAGCCGGGCGCTCGTCGACCCGGTCGTGGGGCGCCTGCGCGAGCTCGGCCAGCCGGCGGTCGTGCTCAGCGCGCCGCGCGACGAGGGCGCGCTGTTCGGGGTCCGGCCCGGCCCGCAGCCGGCCGGCCGCGGCACGTTGGTGAACCGGCGGTTCGGCACGGTGCCGATCCAGCTGCTCGCCGCCGACCCGCCGGGCTGAGGCGCCGGCAGGGGTGCGGCAGCTCGCGAGCCTGAGAGATCGCGGACCGGGCAAATGTCCCCATTTGCACAACCGCGGGCCGCGGACGATCATCGCAACACGCCGCCTCGGGTGATGAATTCGCTGTGAGCGGTGGGAACACTGTCGGCGCGGACCAGCCGGTCCGTCGTTCGTGGAAGTGGAGAGGGGTTGCACGAATGTCGATGAAGATCTCGTTCTCCGAGGTCCAGGCGGCGCAGAAGGTCGTCGCGGACGGCGTGGAGCAGATGAACCAGCTGACCCGGCAGATCCTCGCGCAGGCCGGCGCCTCCCAGGCCGCCATGCAGGCGCCCGCCGGTCAGGTCACCAGCGAGACGTTCGGCGATCTCGGCGGTGGCGGCAAGGCGTTGGCCGAGACGCTGACGCAGCTGCACAACGACCTGAACACGCTGCAGCAGGTAGCCGCCGAGGGGTCCGACGAGGCCACCCGGCAGGCACAGGCAGGCGCGGTCAACTCGCCCATCGCGGCGCAGATGTGAGGGGCTGACACACCATGGGCAACGACTTCCTGAAGTTCGACACCGAGCAGATCGCATCCATCGCCAAGGCGACGCAGTCGCACCAGGCGCAGTGGGACGAGATCTGGAACGGCGTGAAGGCGCGGCTGTCGGCGACCGCCGCCGAGGCGCTGTCGCAGGAGCCGGGCGGCTCGCTCGAGCACCGCACGCAGGAGTACCACCGCAAGACGCAGCAGTACAACGAGCAGCTGCTCGCCCAGTCGCACGCGGTGACCAAGGTGGGGGGTACGGCCGAGGACTACAACGGCCGCATGACCCGCACCATCGCCGGCTGAACGGGTCGCGCGAGGTCGTCATGCGCAGCGGAGCGGTCGGCCGGCGGCGTCGCCGGTCGACCGGGTCGGGGCTTCTGCTCGGCCCGGTGACGGTGGCAGCCGTGTTGCTGTCGGCGTGCTCGTCGGCCGGTGGCGAGCCGGCCGGCCCGCCGTCCTCGACGGCGACGGCACCGACGTCGGCGACGCCGAGCAGTGACCCGGTGACAACCTCGACGGCGCCCGCGCCGATCGCCTCCCCGACCGCCTCGCCCGAGCCGATCGCGAAGCGACGGATCGTGCGTCCCGATGGTGCACGCCTGGTCGATTTCAAGACGTGCTCCGGCGCCGCGGGCGGCTCGCTGGTGGGCGCGATCCAGGCCCAGATCTTCAGGGCGACGACGCGCGCCAAGCAGGTTCAAGGGTTGCTGGTTCTGCGCGTCCTCGCCGAAGACAGCGAGCGGGACAGCGTCCAGGCGGCGAAGGCGTTCCGGGCGGCGGGCTACCCCGCCTCCTTCCCGGTGGTGACGGACCTGAAGAACCAGGCGGCGGCCTATCAGGAGCTGTTGCAGATGATCAAGGCGAAGGACGTGAGCGGCATTGCCCCGTTCTATCTGCGGCTGCGCACCGTCGAGGCGCAGTACGCGGCGGATGCGGGGGCCGAGCACGGTTCCGCAAAGGTATGCGATTTCTGATTTGAGGGAGTCAGCATGAGCGAACCACGGCACGACTCGACGCACCCGGCACCGCGCGCGTACTCCACGCGCATGAGTGACGACGGCACTGGCACCACCGACGGCTACGCGGTGAAGATCGCACCGGGCGACCTGGACGCGTCGATCGCCCAGTTCCGCGGTGCGCTGCAGCACCAGAACCCGATCCAGATGCAGACCATGCTGGGCGAGGCGATGCAGGTCGACGCCGCGTTCGGCGACATCCCGAACGCCACGTCGGCATACGGCCAGCTCAGGGACTTCGTGCAAAGCCACCTCGAGGCGATGCAGGAGATGGGTGTCTCGCTGGAGGACTTCGTGGCGCGGGTGCAGGCGGCGGCGAAGCTCGGCTACGAGGCGGACCCGGCGACGGTCGCGGCGGCGAAGCAGGCGGAACAGGCGCGGATCAGCCGGCTCAACCGGATGGCGTACTAGTCATGGCCGAGTGGGGCATCGAAGCCGCGTACCAGCTGCTCATGAGCCCGACGCCGTACTCGCAGGCGTCGGCGTCGGCCATGATGCGCAACTTCTCCTCCGCCGCGCAGCTGATGGCGCAGCACCTGCGTCAGACCGGCGCGACGGCCAGCAGCGCCGGCGACGCGGGGGTGGCGGCACAGCAGAAGGCCGAGGCCCACGCGGCGTGGTTCGACCAGGTCGCGTCGAACTCGGGCCTGGCAGCCGATCACCTCGACCGGCTCGTCACGACGGGCAACGAGCACCAGGCCACCGCCGAGGAGGTCTACGCCGGCTACCGGCAGGCGGTCGCGAGCGACACGGGGCCGAACCCGTCCGGCGAGCAGGACAAGGCCGTCATCGTGAAGAGCCAGAACGGCTCGCGCGTGCTCTCGGCCGCGGTGAACGACTGGGGTGACAAGTACTCGGGCTTCACGGCTCCCGCGCCGCCCCCGGTGCCCAAGAGCGCCGGCGCGCACCCGGCCCGCGGTACGACGGGCGGTGGCTCCGCCAGTGGCGGGGCCACCGGCAGCGGTACCGGCGGGCGGTCGGACGGGTCGACTGGCGACGCCGACGGCCTGCTCGTCCCGAGCGGTGGCTACGGCGAGTCCGGCACCTCGACACCGACACACGACCGGGGCGCGGGGGTGGCGGGCAGCGTCGAGGTAGGTCCGGACGGCGGCGACTTCGCCGGGTGGTACCGCGACCCGCGCACCGGCTACTACATCGATCCGCAGACCGGGCGGGAGTTCGACCCCGCGACGTCGCGCTGGGTCGACCCGGTCACCGGCAAGCCGTTCGGCGACGTCACCCAGTACGCGACCTCGCTGCAGGGTCTCGGGCCGGCCGCGACGACCGGCGGCCTGCTCTCCGACACCGGTGCCGGGGCCGTCGGCGGTGCCGGTGGCGGGAGTTTCGGTGGGCTGTTCGCCGGCGGCGGCGCGACCGGGGCGGCGGGCGTCTCCGGTGCGTACGGGGGCGTGCTGCCGCCGTCGTTGGTCACCGGCTCGGCGGGCTCGGGGTCGCTGTGGCGCCAGGCGGGGCGGACCGTCGACGTCAAGGCGCAGATGGCGGCCAACCTGGTGGCCCGCGAGCAGGCGGTGCGCTCCGGCCGTCCTTACCTGCCTCCGACCCAGGCCGGGCTCGGTGCCGGTGCGGCCACCGCCGCGGGCCGTACCCGTCCCGGCTACCTGACCGCCGACGGCGAGGAGGCGTCGCTGTTCTCGTCACGCGCGAAGGCGGCGTCGGGCGGCCTCGGCCGTGTCGGCGCGCTCGGCGCGGCGGCCGAGGAAGAGGGGGCTGCCGCGGCCGCCGTGCGGGCGGGACGGCTGCCCGGCGCGCTACGAAGCGGTGCCACGGCAGCGGGGGTCGGCGAGGAAGCGGGCATGGTCGGCAGCGTGGGGTCGCGGGTCGGTGGTCCGGCAGGCACCGGGACGGGTCGTGCCGGCAGCGTGGCGGCGGCCGAGGAGTCGGCTGCTGCGGGCGCGGGTCGCCGTCCCTACCTGCCGCCGACCCAGGCCGGCGCGGCGGGCGAGGACAAGCGGCGCGGCCGGGAACGGCCGGACTGGCTGGTCGAGGACGACGCGTTCACCGTCGAGGGGCGCGCCAACGGCGTGCTCGGAGAGTAGGAGGCCGCCATGCCCGAGATGGAGTACCGAACCAGTGACCTGCGTAGCGGCAGCGCTCACGCGGCCGCCGCGTCCGAGGCCGCCGACGACGCCGCAGCCGCGCTGGATGCCGCGGGTGGCGGGTCGCCCTTCGGCGACGTGGACGGGGCAGCCGCGCTGCACGGCGCGGTCGGCCACGCCCGCGACCACCACCAGGTGGGGGCACGGCGCGTGGCCCACAACGCCGACGCCGCGGCGCAACGCGCGTCGGGCACGGCCGCCCTCGGGGACGAGAACACCGCGGAGACCACGCGGGTCGCGCCGCGCAGCGAGCGTTCGGCCGCCGTCCGCGACGGCATGTGACGGCCGTTCGCACGGTTGACGGGACGACGGGAGGGAGATCGTCGTGGTGAGTTTCGACAGGGCGAGCCTGGCCGCGGCCGCGGGCATCGACCCGTGGGCGCTGCAGGCGAAGCTGGGCAAGGGCGACCCCGCCCAGATCGAGGCGCTGGCGGCTGCGTTCTTCCGCGCCAGTGGCCGGTCCGGCGCCGCCGAGACCGCCGCGCGGAAGTCGCAGGCGTACGTGCGGCAGGGCTACTCGGTCCAGGGATCGAGCCCCATCGACATGAGCGCTGCGGCCAAGACCCTGGTGCGCGACCCGGCCGTCGGCAAGGCGCACACCGCTCAGATCGCCAAGATCCTCGGCCACGTCGGCGGTGACCTCGGGCGTGCCGGCACGCGGGCCGGCCACGAGATCGACCAGCTGGACGCGGCCGTCAACCGGTTCGTCGCGTCGGCCCAGACGACGGCCAGAACCACCATGCACATGGCCCCCGAGGACCGCGAAAGCGTGCTGCAGGGGATCTTCGACGACGCGGTGGCCGTCGTGCGCAGTCACGGCGCCACGGTCAAGGGCCTGATCACCACCTACGAACGCACGCTGCACCAGGCACTGCGGTCCATGGCCGACCTCGGCTACATCCCGCCCGACGCCGTCGACGAGGGCCCCGGCGACGTCGACCTGGACACCGGCACGCAGGACGGCAAGACGACCGTCGCGGCGGCGAAGAGCGGGGACAGGGCCAGGCTCCGGCGAGCGATGTTCAAGATCCGCCTGATCGACGACGCGATCAAGCATCGTGGCGGACACGTCGACGACAGTCAGTACGCCTTCCTGTACGAGTACTACGACCAGACGGCGAAGCATTCCGACACGATCTGGAATGCGGCCAAGCACGATGCCGCCACCCGTAACGCCATCGCCCGGCCGTACGCCGACGGGATGTTGAACCTCACCCGAGGTGCCGAGCAGACCGACGATGAGGGCCACCCTCCGCACTACCGCAACGACCACGGTCCGGGCACCTACGGGCGTGGCGGCGTCAACGGGCTGCCGCAGAGCGTGCAGGACGTCCTGCGCTCGCGCATCGGCAAGGTCCAGCCGACGCCGCAGTACGCCGGCGGCGGGGACCACCCCACGCCGGACATGCGACGCGCGGAGTGGCAGGACGGGCACTGGGTCGTCGACAACTACGCCAACGACTCGGCTTTCGCCTCGCTGCTGAACAACGCCAGCAAGGGCGTGCAGGGTGGCGACGACTTCTCCAAGACGTTGGCCGAGACCGCGCTGCGCTGGAAGCACGACGAGAACGCAGTGCAGACCAACACCGCCAACTGGCTGCAGGCCGCCCACACCTACTACAACTATCCCGGTGTCGACAGCAGCGATAGCGACGCGCGAGCGCTCGGGTTCCCGCCGGACACCGACCCCAAACACCTGCACCTCGGCATGACCGACGACGGTGCCTCGGCAGCGCTGGCCACCGCATCTCGCAACAGCTACGCGTCCGCCAACGTCCTGAACGACGCGGGTGATCGTCACGCCGTGCTGGGGTTGAACTGGCACAACGGCGACGGCGCGAGCAAGCTCATCGTCTCTGGCACCGCGCCCGACCCGACCAACCAGATGCTCGATCCCCAGCACCCCGGTCAGAGCGTTCGTAACGAGGCGGCGCTGAACGTCATGCAAGACGTCGGCTCGGATTATCGCACCCTTGCGCATAATGCGAACGGTGCGGTCAAGGGTGCACTTACCACCGTTGCGATTGACCATCTCGCGTCCTTCGCGTCGCCTTCGTTGCGCCCGAGCGCCGGTGGCGACGAGGTTGGCACGCTGACCATTCCGGGTGGCCGCGACATTCACGGTGTGCAACTGTCGAACGACACCTCCGGGAATTTCCTGAAGGCGATCGCAACCTTCGGACCCAGACAGTACGGGTTGCTGCACGCCGCGGCGTTGGAGCAGGGCGCTCAATGGATTCATCAAGCGCCGCCCGGGTCGACCGACGCGACGAACACGGGTGCGGCCTACGCCAGTAACCTCGACGGTCGGATCACCGGCGCGGGTTTCGCCGCGGCGTCGGAGATCGCCGGGCAGGACGCGAAGCACGACCACGACACCTACGCCGCGGAGCTGGTCAAACAGCAGAACGAGGCAACCCACGACATGATGGGCAAGGTGGCGTTTCAGACTATCGACGCGGGACTCGATATTGCTTCCTTCGGTGCCAGCGACCGCATCGGCAAGGCTCTGGACGCGCTTTCCACGATCAACGGCCTGGCCAGCACCGGTTACGACGATTACGGCGAGTTCAACTCGTCCGACGCCAACTCTGAGTACATCCAACATCTGCAATCACAGGTGCACACCTCGCTGCAGCAGGCGCAGAACAGTGCTCATGTCAGTGATGCAACTCGGGTGGATCAGGACTGGATGGCCGTTCGGGCAGCCGCGCTCAATCCCGACCACGCCATGCAGGTGAGCCACGGCGGGCGCGTCGACGTCAGCAACCTGGTCGATGCCAACGGCCGTCCCTACCTGCCGGCAGGGCAGCTCGTCACCTCCAACGGAGCTGTCGCCAATCCCGCCATCGACGTCAACGATCCCCACTACCAATACGCCACGAGCGATGCGACCTATCACAAGGTGATCGCTCCGCTGCAGGACCACGTCTACGGTGCGTACGGGGACGGTTGGGCGGCCGAGGGCATCAATTCGACCGTGCAGAGCGCTGACGGAGCGCACGTGAAGTGGGAGCAGAAACCCGATGTCCTCAACGGCGACAACGCGACGTACTCGTGGAGTCCCGGGCGTGACCCGAACACCTGGGAGTTCTTCACGCCGGAACGGATCAAGTGAGCCGCAGCGCGCGATGGCTCGGCGCGCTCGTGGCGACGTTGGTCGCAACGCTGTGCGCGTGTTCGGGTGGGTCGGACAGCAAGGGCAATGACGCGGGCCCGTGTGACTGGCCGTCCTCGACCGCGGGTCTGGCGATCGGGTCGGCCAGGATGTCCGCGGCGACCTCGCGCGACCCGTCACGGGCTTACGCCATGGTCGTGGCCGTTGATCCGGCGACCGGGCGGCTTCGCGGCATGTGTCGGCTGAGGCGTGAGCCGAGTGCCTACCGCGCTTCGTTGCTCGTGAACGGCCAGCACTACGCGAGCGGGCCGACGAGCTATCCGGGACTGGCCGTGCCCATGACGGCCGACCCGGAACTGACGCCGGACAACGTGGACGAGACACACGGCGCGGTGCGCGATCTGCGCAGCGGAGAGGTCATCCGCCTGAGGTTCGCGGGCTGGGCGGTCCAGGCCACGGCGGGGCGTCGCCTGCTGCTTGTGAACATGGCGCACCGGACATTCTCCGATCCGCTCGAGACCCATCCGTCGGCGTGGTGCGTGCTGCCCTCACCGAACGCGCCCCGGTCGCAGTGCGCGCCCCTTCCTGGAGCCGGTTCCGTCGGTACCGCGGCGGTGTCGTCGTCCGGGTCGGTGTTCTGGGCGCCCGCCCACTCGACACCGCTGCGGGTTGGCGAGACAGCGGTGAACGTCGCGGCCGGCCCCGAGGGACGCATCCTGGCGGCCGGCACCGGGACGCCGGGGCGCCGGGGGAGCACCGGCTTGCCGATCGGTGTGGACCAGCGCACGGTCGTCTTCCTCCCGGGACCGCGCGGTCCCGGGGGGCGTCGCACGCTGCAGTGGGCACATGTCGCGACCGACGGGAAAGGCCGTCGCAGCGCGCGGCTGCACACCACGGGCGAACGGTACGACGACGATCTGGTCTGGGCGTCACCGACGACGTTCGCGTCCGACGCCACCGGCTCGCGCCTTGTCGTCGCCCCGGAGTCGGCCGGCAACGATCATTTCCTCGAGTTCACCGCGGGCGGCGGTCGCCGGGTCCTGCCCGCGTTGCGGTTGCCGGAGAACGTCGGGTCCTTCCACCTGTTCAGCTGGCCGTTCGCGACGAGCCCGGCCTCGTCGTGACCTTGTCCCGCGTGGTGCGATTCTTCCTGCTGCCCATGGGCGTCGCGGCGGGGTTGCTCTCGGCGTGCACGTCGGCGCCGACGCACCGTTCGGCCGGCCCGCCCGCGACGAAGCAGACGTGCGCGTGGGGGGCGGGGGCGCTGTCGGCGCCGGATCGTGCGTTCGCGGTCAACGGCGCGCAGAGTCGCAACTTCGACGCCTACGAGCTGGTCGAGTTGAGTTCCGGACGCGTACTCGACTCGTGCGCGTCCGGTTCGTGGTCGCCGTGGGGGTGAAGCAGGCGCTGAGTTCCCATGGTCGATCCGGTGCGAGCGGCTCCGCCGAGGCATGGCCGGGCAGCCTGCGTCCCGGTGGTGCGGACGGCATGACGGTGGCGGTGGCGGGTGGTGTGGTCGATCTGGCGTCGGGCAAGCGCACGGCAATCCACATCCCGGGGTTCGCGGCCGACGGCGTGGGGCGCACGCAGGTGTTCCTGGCCTCGACGCGGATCCGGTCGGTGGCCGACGCGGTGAAGCCGGGCAACTGGTGCGTGGCCGAGCTGCGTGCTCCCGCGCGATGCCGGCCGGTTGCGGGTGCGGACGGCCCGGGGAGCCCGGCGGTCGATGCCCGGGGCGAGGTGTTCTGGTTGTCCAACGAGGCTCGGGTCTCGACGGCGGTGGCGCCGGGCACGTCGAGTCGCTATCTGGTGCGCGAGGGGCATGGGCTGCTGACTGCGGCCGGGTTGGTGCGTCGTGGTCGGTTCGACGGGATCGACGACTATCTGGTGAGTCCGAACGGCGCCGGGTTCACGCCCAAGACCGAGTTCCACAGCGACCCTCCCGGCCCGATCCGTTGGTACAGCACGACCGTGGCCGGCGGCCTGCGATTGCATCAGGCCACCGCGACGTGGGCGCAGCTGTACCGGGCGGCACAGTGGCCCCCGGCCGGTGCGGACGGAGACTCGGACGACGCGTTCCACACCGACGTGCTGGTCTCGGCCGACGGCACACGGCTCTTCGTCACCCTGGCCCGCGCCGGTGTTCCCCGTGCCTCCGTGGCGCAGGTGAGCGAACGCGGCAATGTCAGCGTCGTGGCCCGGGCCTCGCGACGCAGCGACCGCCGCACCTCCTTTCTGGCTGAGAACACGCACCTGCTGGCGGTACGCCCGTCGTCGTCATGACGCAGCGCGGCGCTGCGCGGTAGCGTCACGCAGGGAGGGGAGGGGGCCATGGCCTTCACACGCGCCGACCTCGTCGCCGCCGCGGGGATCGACCCGTGGGCGCTCGAGGCCAAGGTGGCCGCCGGGGACCCGGCGCAGATCGATCACCTGGCGGCGGCGTTCTACCGGGCGGGTGACCGCACCGCCGAGGCCGCCCGAGCCGAGCAACGCTCCAGCACCCTCGTCCGGCACGGCTACTCCTCCGGTGGGGCAGCCCTGGACTACAACGCGACGGCGCGGCAGACCAGGGCGCATCTCACCGATGCGTCCGTGGCACTCCCACGCATCGCCCGGCTGCTCACCACCGTTGCCGAGGACCTCACGACCGCCCGCAGCGGCGCCGCGGAGCAGGTACGCGGGCTGGCCGGCGACCTGGAGCGCGTCGACGCCGCGTGGCGCAGCTTCCAGGCCGGTGCCGGGCACCACCTGCCCGGCGACGACCAACAGGCCGCGCTCGCGGGTTACCGCAACCAGGCCGTCGACGCGGTCCGTGCCCGCGGCAAGGCCGTCGCCGGTTGCATCGACGCCTACGAGGCGCGCCTCGCGCACTCCAGCAAGGTCATGGCCGACCTCGGCTTCGTCGCGCCATTGGGCCTGCGCGAGGCGGCCGTGCCCGCCATGCCCCCGGCCGGCGCCGATCCGACCAGGGTCGCCGCGTGGTGGAAGGGACTGACCCCGGCCGAGCAGCAGGCGCTGTTGCAACACCGCTACCAACAGCTGGGACGGCTGCAGGGGCTGCCCGCCACCGTGCTGAACACCGCCAACCGGCACCGGTTGAACGACCACCTCGCCGAACTCGATCGCGAGATCGCCGCGTTACGCCAGTCGCCGGGCGTCGTCACCGGCGACCCCGGCGCGGTGAACCGGCTCGGTGCGTTGCTCGCCGAGCGAGGTCAGGACGCCGGCATCCTGCAGGTGGCCAACCGACGCGGCGCGCCGCCGGTGTTCGTGCTCCGCTACGACCCCGAGGCCGGCGACGGGCAGACCGGGGTCGCGATCGCGCTCGGCGACCCGGACGTCGCGAACGACACCGCGGTCGTCGTGCCGGGGACGGGCAACAACGCCAGCAAGTTGAGCTCGGTCGCCGGCAACGGGCTGAGCATGTACGACCACATGTCGTCGTCCTCGAAGTCGGTCGTGGTGTGGCTCGACGGCACCGAACCGCAGTCGATCCCCGACGCCGCGTCCGACGAGTACGCCGACCGCTCGGCGCCCCGTCTGGCCGACGACCTGGCCGGGCTGCGTGCCGCACACGCGAGCGCGTCCGGCACGGCCGGCCACACCACCGCGATCGGTCACAGCTACGGCAGCTACATCCTGGGCAAGGCCCTGTCCGGCGGTGGCAAGGTCGACGACGCGGTCTTCGTCGGCTCGCCGGGCGTCGGGGTCGACCGGGCCGGCGACCTGCACATGTCCGGCGACCACGTGTGGAGCGGCCAGGCCGGGGACGACCCCATCATGTTCACCCCCAACCGGTTCACGCCGGGGCTCAGCGGCAACAACCCGTCCGAGGGCGATTTCGGCGCGCGGCACTTCGACGTCAGCGACTCCCACGGTCACTCGGAGTACTACCAGGGGCACTCCCTGACCAACATGGCGCGGATCGCCGACGGCAACTACGCCGCGGTGTCCACCACCGCGGCGCCGGACCACCGGGGGCTGCGCGAGCTGCCCACCGACGCCCTCGACACGTACGTCTTCGACCCCGTCGAGACCGTCGGGCACACCGCGGGCAGCCTGTTCACCGGTCACCCGATCGACGCGGCCCAGAACCTGTACCACGGGGTCGCCAAGAACCTCGGCGACCTCGGGCACACCGGCGAGGACATCGTCGTCGGGGCCGGGCACGTCGCCAAGTCGGCCTGGGACTGGATCACGTGACCGGACCGCCCGCGCCATCCCCGTGGCCGCCGCAGCCGCCCGTCCCCGTCCAGCCGGAATCGTCCCGCTCGCGACGCAGGGTCGTGCTCGGCGTTCTCGTGCTGGTTGCCGTCCTCGTCGTCGGAGTCGTCATCGGAGTAGCCGTGATCGTCAGCCACACGGGCGGGGGAGACAGCGCCTCGCCCACCATGAACCGCCTGCACCGGGTGCTCGACGCGCTCCCGCTGCCCGCCGGCGCCCGCCAGGGCGGCGAGGAGGCGCACCCCGAGGCCGCGCCCGCCACCCTGCAACGCTCGTACTCCTTGCCGGCGGCGACGGGGACGAGCGAGCAGGTCGTGTCGGCGTTGCGCCACGCGCACTACGAGCCCGTCGACGTGCTCAGTGGCGCCGCCGATCCGGAGGGCTGGGAGGCCGCGCTCGACCACCGCGACACGGGGATGATCACGGTGCGGCCGCCGGAGAACCACGGCCGCGGCGGGATCGACCTGAACTGGACGGCGGGGTTCGTGTTCGCCGAGGTCGACGCCAACGCGTTCCCGGCCTGAGCTCAGCCGTTCGGGGCGCTGAGCTCGACGTTGATGTCGTCGGGGTCCTGCACCGACAGGATCGTCATGCCGAGCGAGCCCAGGTCCTTCACCTCGCCGTGCTCCACGCCAGCGGCGGTGAGCCGCCCGGCGGCGGAGTGCAGGTCGTCGACCGAGCCGACGGACAGGCTGAGGTGGTCCAGCCCGACGCGGGTCGAGTCGAAGGTGTCGCCGGCGGTCGCGGCCGGTCGCAGCCCGAGAAGCTGGTCGCCGAGCGCGAAGCCGCAGCCGCCGTAGAGCTGATCCGGATCGTCACGGACGCCGGGCTCGTCGACGCGATCGCTGTAGTCGAAGACCGTTCCCGTCCCGAGCAGCTGCTCGTAGAAGGCCTTCGAGCGGTGGATGTCGGTCACCGTCAGCCGCACGTGGCTGAAGCCGGCGGGGCGCGCGATGGGTTCGGCTGTCATACCGGGACGATTCCCCGTGCGCCACGACGCGAATCAGTGGGCCGCACTGGCCAGCCACGTGGCCATCCGGGTCATCAGGGCACGCGCCGCGTCCGCACCGGCGCCGTGCAGGAAGTAGTGGTCGACCCCCGGCGCCACGACGTGCTCGGTGGCGACGCCCGCGTCGCGCAACCGGGCCGCGTAGCGGTCGCCCTCGCGGCGCAGGGTGTCGCGTTCGGCGGTGACGACGAGCGTGGGGGGCGCGCCGGTCACGTCGGGCGCGAGCAGTGGCGACGCCACTGCGCCGATGCGGCAGGCCGGGTCGCGGAAGTAGGTCTCGCGCACCAGCGTCAGCAGCGACTCGCCGATCATGCCGCCGGGCGCGGCGGCGCATTTGCCGCGCGCGTCCTCGGCGACGTCCAGCGACGGGACGCCGAGCAGCTGGCCGGCCAGCGGGAACTCGCCCCGGGCGCGCAGCGCCACCGACGCGGCGAGGTTGCCGCCACCGGAGAAGCCGCCGACCACCAGCGGCTCGTCGCTCGCCAGATGGCGCGCGATGTCGAACGCCTCGTCGTGCGCCACCGGGAAGCGGGCCTGCGGCGCCACGTCGTAGTCGGCCAGCACGACCGTCAGCCCGGTCCGCGCGACGACGAAGCGCGCCCAGAAGTCGTCCATGCGGGGGTGGCGGGTGACGAAGGCGCCGCCGTGCAGGTGCAGGTAGCGGCCGGGCCGCGTGCCTCGGTAGACCAGGCAGCGCACCCGGCCGTGGCGGGTCGTCACGCGCTCGCGCGCCGGCGCCGGGAGGTCCTGCCCGGCGAAGCACAGCTCGCGGCCGTAGCGCGGCCGGGCGCGCTGCGCGACGAGCGCGGCCAGGTCGTGTCGCCACCCCACGCCCGACGTTCGTGCCGGCGCCGCGGGTCGGTTCAGCCGGCGCGGTGCGTGGGGCAGCGGGCGAGCACGCGCGTCATCGCGTCCCGCTCGGGACGGGTGACCCACAACCGGTACGCCGCCTTCACCGCGATCTGCCGTGCGACGTAGGCGCACCGGTAACGCTTGTTCGGCGGCAGCCAGGTGGCGGCGTCGCCGTCGCCCTTCGCCTGGTTGGTGGGACCGTCGACCGCGAGCAGCTCCCGCGGGTCATTGGCGAGATCGCGTCGTCGCCGTTCGGAAAGCTGCTGCGCCCCGGTCTGCCACGCGTTGCTCAGTGCGACGACGTGGTCGATCTGGACGGCCGAGCTGGTCCGCGCGCCACGGGTGAAGGCGATGGCCGCGCCGGTGTACGGATCGTGCAGCACCCCGGTCAGGACCACGCAGCCGTGCGTGCCGGGCCGGACGACGTCGCGGTCGAGATCACGGCGCAGGACGTCGTTGCGGGTGTCGCAGCCGTTGTGGCCCTCGGCGACGTCGTTGTCGTCGGTCCAGGCCGGGCCGAAGCGCTCGCGGTCGTACCCCGTCCGCGGCGCACGACCTCGGACCGGCAGCGTGTCGAGCACGGCGAGTGCCGTGCGCGTTGTCGTCGCGTTCGCGGCCGTGGTCACGTCGGCGCGCGCCGACTTCGGGCCCGGTGAGGTCGACGGGGTCGAGGGGAGGGAGCACGCCGACGCGACCAGCGCGGCTGCCGCGGCCGCCGCGGCCCGACCTCGCGCACCGCAGCCCCGTCGCACCGACGCATCGTGTCAGCCGGACCCGACAGTCCCTGCAACGGCAGGGGCACCGGCGTTGTCTACAGCAGACACGACACTGTCGATCCCGGAGGCAATTGCATGTCCCGCATCGCCGTCCTGGCCGCGCTCGCGGCGCTCACCACGGCCGTCACGGCCTGCTCGTCGTCCGGCGGGGGTGGCTCGCCGTCCACCCCGGCCGGACCGTCGGCCACCGCGAGCTCGACCGCGACGTCGACCGCGACACGGACGGCGACCCGCACGGCCACGGCCACCGAGACGCGCACCGCCGAGCGGAGCTCCACCGCCGACGCCGGGCCCGCCCGCTGCCTCGAGAAGCAGCTGCGCGCCACCGTCGACCCCCGGCACCTCCCCGGCAACGGCACGTCCACCGCGCCGGGGCGGGACCGCAACGGTGTGCTGGTCGATCTGGAGAACAAGTCGAGCACGACCTGCACGCTCTTCGGCTACCCCGGCGCCGCCATCGAGGACGGCGACGGCACGCAGGTGCAGCAGGCGAAGCGCACGCTGCGCGGGCCGCTCGGCGGACTCCCGTCCTCGCGCACGGCGCCCGGCACGGTCACGCTGCAGCCCGGCGAGTTCGCGGCCGCCCTCGTCGAGGGCCACAGCACCTACCAGCACGGCGCGGCGCAGGCCGGCTGCAAGGGACCGCGACACCCGCGCATCCTGGTGACCCCGCCGGACACCGAGACCGCCGTGCCGTTCACCGTCGGCTGGCCGCAGTGCTTCACCTTCGAGGTCCATCCGGTTCAGAAACTCGCGTCGCCGCCGAAGTGAGGGGTAGCCCCGCAACGGGGATGACCTAGCTCACACCCATTTCATGTCAGGAGGTCGCGATGCTCGCCCTCATCGTCGGCCGTGTCGCCCGGCGACGCGGCCCGTGTCACGGCGCTCACCGGTGGACCGAGATGGCCACGCCGCCGGCGTGCAGCCGCTGCGGTCGCAGCAGACCCTGACGACCCGACGACCTGACGACCCGACGACCTGACGACCTGCCGGCCGCCGCTGCCGTCAGCGTGTGCTGCGCAGGAACCCGGGCTCGGCGAGCACGGCGGGCAGGTCCGCCGGCGTCGCGAGGAGCGCGGCGGCCACGCGGGCCATGGTGTGCCGCGCCCAGTCGGCGTCGACCCCGTCGCCGGGCTCGGCCGTCGCGATGCGGAAGCCGACGTACTCGAAGGTGTTGAGCAGCACGTCGATGTCCGGTGCCGGCGGTGGGGTGCGACCGAGCCGCTCGAAGCGGTCGATCAGGCGAGCACGCAGCATGCCGAGCGTCCGCTCCCGGTGCGGTGAGACCGGGGAGTTCGGATCGTGCAGTTCGCTGAACAGCGGCCGCAGGGCCGGGCCGTGCCCGCGCGCCCAGGCGAGGTACGCGTCGATGCCCGACACCACCATCTGCACCTCGTCCTGGGCGCCGTCGAGGGCGGCCTGCAGGCCGTCGGCCAGCGCGTGGTCCGAGGCGTCGAGGACCGCCTGCAGCGGTGCCTCGGCGTTGCCGAAGTAGCGGTAGAAGGTGGGCCGGGCGATGCCGGCCCGCTCGATGATGAGGGCCACGCTGAGGCCACGGGAGCCCCGCTCGGCGAACACCGCCGCCGTGGCCGCGACGATGCGTGCCCGGACGGCCTCGGCCTCGGCCGGGCTCTGCGGTGGCCGGCCCCGGCGTGCCGGGCCCGCGGCCGGCGTGAGGGCGTCGTCCGCCTTGACATCGGTGCCCATCGGTTTAGGCTAACAAGCCTGTTCAGCGAACAACAGCGTCACGCCAATTCCGTCGCCCGATCCGTCGCAGGAGGCGTCACATGACCGCCACCGTCCGAGAGCGTCCCGAGCGGGGACCGGCCCCTCGCCGCCGCGCCGCCACCGACCGCGCGCTGCCCGCGGATCGCGTCGCCGCCCTCGTCGCCCGCGCCGCCGCGGGCGGTGCCGAGCCGGTGACGACGCACGCTCCGGCCACCGGCGCGTTGGTCGCCGACCTGCCGCAGTCCTCGCCGGCCGACATCGACGCGGCGTTCGAGCGTGCCCGAGCCGCGCAGCAGCAGTGGGCGCGGCGCCCGCTGGCCGAGCGGGTACGGGTGCTCGCCCGGCTGCACGACCTCGTCCTCGCCCGGCAGCGCGAGATCCTCGACATCCTGCAGACCGAGACCGGCAAGGCGCGGGCACACGCGTTCGAAGAGGTCGCCGACGTGGCGATCAACGCCCGCTACTACGCCCGCACCGCCAAGCACCACCTGCGCTCGCACGACCGCATGGGCGTGCTCCCCGGGTTGACCACCGCCCACGAGGCGCGGCGCCCGGTCGGCGTGGTCGTCGTCATCTCGCCGTGGAACTACCCGCTGGCCCTGTCGGTCTCCGACGCGCTGCCCGCCCTCGTCGCCGGCAACGCGGTGGTCTCCCGGCCGGACAACCAGACCGCGCTGACGACGCTGTGGGCGCACGAGCTCGCCGAGGAGGCCGGGCTGCCGGCCGACCTCTGGCAGGTCGTGCTCGGCCGCGGCCGCGACGTCGGAGCCCCGCTGATCGAGCGCGCGGACTTCGTCGACTACACCGGGTCCACCGCCACCGGCCGCGACATCGCCGCCCAGGCGTCGGCACGGCTGATCGGGTGCTCGCTCGAGCTCGGCGGCAAGAACCCGATGCTGGTGCTGGCCGACGCCGACCCGCGCAAGGCCGCCGACGGCGCCGTCCGCGCCTGCTACTCCTCCGCCGGGCAGCTGTGCGAGTCGATGGAACGCCTCTACGTCCACACCGACGTCTACGACGAGTTCGTCGAGGCCTTCCTCGAGCGCGTCGAACGGATCCGGCTCGGGGCCGAGCTCTCCTACGACTCGGACATGGGCTCGCTGACCTTCGCCCGTCAGCTCGACACCGTCGTCACCCACGTCGAGGACGCCGTGGCGAAGGGGGCGACCGTGCTCGCCGGCGGGCGTGCGCGCCCCGATCTGGGCCCGTACTTCTACGAGCCGACCGTGCTCACCGACGTCACGGCCGACATGCTCGTGCATCGCGAGGAGACGTTCGGCCCGGTCGTCTCGCTGTACCGCGTCGACACCGACGACGAGGCGGTCACGCAGGCCAACGACACCGCCTACGGCCTCAACGCGAGCGTGTGGACGCGCGACGTCGGTCACGGCCGTCGGGTCGCCGAGCGCATCCGTGCCGGGGCGGTGAACGTCAACGAGGGTTACACCGCCGCCTGGGCTAGCGTGCAGGCGCCGTCCGGGGGGCTCGGCGACTCCGGCCTGGGACGCCGGCACGGTGCCGAGGGCATCCTCAAGTACACGAACACGCAGACGGTCGCGGTGCAGCGGCTGCTGCCCATCGCGCCGCTGCCGGGTATGTCGGACGCGGTGTGGGCGAGGACGATGACCGCGGCGCTGTGGGCCTTCCGCCGCGTCGGCATCAAGTAGCGAGGGAGATCGCATGAAGTCGGTCGCGGGCAAGAACGTCCTGGTCACCGGGGCGGCACAGGGTCTCGGCAAGCTGTTCGCGACCCGCGCGGTGGAGGAGAACGCCGCCGCGGTCGTCCTCTGGGACGTCAACGAGGCCAAGCTCAAGGAGACCGCCGTCGAGCTGGAGGCCGCCGGGGGGACCGTGCACACCTACGTCGTGGACGTGTCGGCCGCCCAGCAGGTGCAGGACGCGGCCGCGTCGGTACGGGCCGACGTCGGCGACGTGCACGTCCTGATCAACAACGCCGGCATCGTGCGCGGCAACGGGTACTTCTGGGACAACGCGGTGAGTGACATCGAGGCGACGATGACGATCAACGCGCTCGCGCCGATGTACATCACCCGCGAGTTCCTGCCCGCCATGATCGCCTCGGAGCAGGAGTGTCGCGTCGTCACGATCGCGTCGTCGGCCGGCCTGACCTCGGTCCCGCGGCTCGCGGCCTACTGCGGGTCGAAGTGGGCGGCCACCGGCTGGTCGGACTCGGTGCGGCTGGAACTGGAGAAGGCCGGTCACAAGCACGTGCGGGTGACGACGGTGTGCCCGACTTATATCAACACCGGCATGTTCGACGGCGCGCAGGGGATCCTGTTCACGCCGATGCTCGAGCAGGACGACGTGGTGGCTGACACCTGGCGCGAGATGCTCAAGGGCGGCCCGCAGCTGATCCTGCCGTGGACCTCACGGCTCAGCAAAGCCGTCACCGGGGTGCTGCCGGTGAAGATCCGCGACATCTGGCTCGACCGCACCGGTGTCTACGACTCGATGGCCAAGTTCACCGGTCACGGTAAATAGCGCGCAGCTGCGCCAACTCCCCGCGTCGTGATCGAGAGGGCGTAGCGGTCGTCATGGCGACCACTACGCCCTCTCGATCGACGACCTGGGTGCGGGTCAGGCGTTCTTGATGGCCGAGATCTCGAGCTCGATGGTGATCTTGTCGCTGACGAGGACGCCGCCGGTCTCGAGCGCGGCGTTGAAGCTGATGCCGTACTCGCTGCGCACGATCTGGGTCGAACCCTCGAAGCCGATGCGCTCGTTGCCGAACGGGTCCTTCGCCGAGCCCTGGAACTCGAGCGGGAAGGTGACGGACTTGGTGACGCCCTTGATGGTGAGGTCGCCGGTGACCTGGAAGTCCTCGCCGCCCTCGTGCGCGACGGCGGTCGAGCGGAAGGTCAGCTCGGGGAACTGCTCGGCGTCGAGGAAGTCGTTGGTGCGCAGGTGGCCGTCACGCTGCTCGTTGCGGGTGTCGATGCTGGCGACGCGCGCGGTGACCGACACCGACGACTGCGACGGGTTCGCGCCGTCGATGGTCGCGGCGCCCTCGAAGTCGTTGAAGTTGCCACGGACCTTGGTCACCATCGCGTGGCGGGCGACGAAGCCGAGCCGGCTGTGGGCCGGGTCGATCGTGTAGATGCCGGTGAGGGCGGCGAAGTCGGTCTGGGTGGAGGTCATGGTGTGCTCCTGGCGAGTTCTGGTTGAGGTGTCAACAAACATAGGACGGGAACGGATGACATGTCAACTAGTGCGGTAGGGTGGGGTTCATGAACGAGCGACGGGCGTCCGGTGGCCGCGAGGCGACCGACCGGGACGTGCGCTGGCTCTCCGACGCCGAACAGCGCGCGTGGCGCGCGTTCCTCGAGATGCAGGCCCGCCTCAACGCCCAGCTGAACCGCGAGCTGCAGGAGACCTCGGGCCTGTCCAGCGCCGACTTCGCCGTCCTGGTCACCTTGAGCGAGCACCCCGACGGTCGCGTCCGCGTGCTCGAGCTCGCGCGCGGCCTGCAGTGGGAGAAGAGCCGCCTGTCGCACCAGCTCACCCGCATGCAGCAGCGCGGGCTCGTCGACCGTTCGTACTGCAGCGAGGACCGGCGTGGCGCCTTCATCGTGCTGACCGACGCCGGCCGGCGCGCCGTCGAGGCCGCGGCGCCGACCCATGTCGCCGGGGTGCGGCGCTACCTGTTCGACGGCCTCGACGAACGGCAGGTCGCTGCCCTGGACGCCATCTCCCGCGGCACGCTCGACCGCATCGCCGCGGCGTGCGCCGGCCACCCCGACCCGATCGCGGCGGAGTGCGACGGCGCCGGTGCGGTGACGAGTGCGGACACAACGGGCGAACACGTCCCTCCCCGCTGATCGCGCCGCGACGTCCCTGCGCCGGACGTCGGGTGCCGGTACAGTCAGCCGACCCCGGCACCGGGGTGACGGCCCCGCGCGCGGAGGGAGGAGACGGTGGACTCCACCGATTCCCGCGCGTTCGACCGGTCCGCCGACGTGCCCGACCGGGTGGCGGACGCCCGGATCCTGCTCGTCGAGGACGACCACGGCGACGCCGTGCTGGTGCAGGCCGCACTCGACGAGGCGGGCGTTCCGGACTCCGCAGTCGTGTGGACCCGCTCCCTGGGCGAGGCGCTCGACGCCCTGGCCGCCGCGCCGGACTGCGTGCTGCTCGACCTCGGCCTGCCCGACTCCGAGGGCTACGGTGCGGTGCACAAGATGGTCGAGGCAGCGCCGGACGTGGCGGTCATCGTGCTCACCGGACGGCAGGAGCGCGACGGTCTCGACGCGCTCGCCGCGGGCGCGCAGGACTATCTCGTCAAGGACGCCATCACCGCGGAGCTGCTCGAACGCTCCATCCGCTACGCCATCGAGCGCAAGCGGGCGCAGCACGCGCAGCAACGCCTGCGCGAGATGAGCCTGAGCGCGGCCGAGCAGGCCCGACTGGAACGCGGCCTGCTGCCGCGCCCGCTGCTCACGACCGACGGCGTGCGGTGCGCGACGCACTACCGTCCCGGTCGCGACGACGCCGTGCTCGGCGGCGACTTCTTCGATGTCGTCGAGCCGCGTCCCGGCGTCGTCCGGGCGGTCATCGGTGACGTGATGGGGCACGGTCCCGACGAGGCCGCGCTGGGCGTCCACCTGCGGGTGGGGTGGCGCTCGTTGCTGCTCTCGGGCATCCCCGACGACGAGATGCTGCCCGCGCTCGGGCGGTTGCTGGACGCCGAGGAGGCGCGCGGCACCCACTTCGCCACGGTCTGCGACCTCACCCTCGCCGACGGCACGCTGACCCTGCGCGTCGCCGGCCACCCCGCGCCCGTGCTGAGTCGCGACGGCACGGCGGAGTACCTGCCCGTCGCGGTCGGCGTGCCGCTCGGCGTCCGGGCAGCCAACGTCCCCGACCGCGGCTGGCAGGAGACGCGGGTGCCGCTGCCCGCAGGGGCGTCGGTGCTGCTCTACACCGACGGACTGCTCGACGCGTTCACCACCGATCACACTCTCGGCAGCATCGGCGTCGACGAGCTGGTAACTGCGGTGCGCGCGCGACCCGTCGACGCGACGTCCGCCCAGGACTGGATCGCGGCGCTGCTCGCGGCCGCGCCGCGCGTTCCCATCGACGACACGGCAGTGGTCGTGCTGACCATCTCGTGAGCGCTGCGGTGCCCGACGGCCCGGCGGCGGGCGAGATCCGCGGTCGGTCGCGCGACTGGACGCTGCGGGGCCGGCTCGGCAAGGCATTCGGGGCCGTCTGCGCCGTCATGCTCGTGCTCATCCTCGCCGTCGTGGTCTCGGCACTGCTCTTCGTGCGGGCGGGCAACGACGTCATCGACCGCTGGCAGCCGGCCCTCACGACGAGCGCGCGGCTGCTGACCGACCTCGTCGACCAGGAGACGGGTTTGCGCGGTTACGCGCTTACTCGCGACCCGCAATTCCTCGAGCCGTACCGACGGCACGCGAACGACGAGACCCGCGACCGCAGCCAGCTGTCCTCGTTGATCGCCGAGGACGAAGGGATCCGGCGGCGGTGGGACGACCTGCGCGCGGCGACGGAACGCTGGCGTGCCGAGATCGCCGAACCGGCGGTGGCCCGGATCGCCGACGATCCCGCGGCCGGCGTGGCGATCGTCGGGAGCGCCGGAGCCAAGGCCCGGTTCGACGCGATCCGTTCGCGCGCCGCGGCGCTCGACGTCGTCCTCCGCACCCGGGTGGCCGACGCGCGATCCGAACGCGTCCGTGACGGTGTCCTCTTCGGCGTGTCCGGCGCCCTGCTCGTCGTCGTGCTCGTCGGTTCCGGCCTCGTCCTGTGGCGCGGGCTGGCCCGATGGGTCCTCACGCCGGTGGAGACGCTGGCCGGCCAGACCCGCTCGGTCGCCCGGGGTGACATGCACCGTCGGATCGTCCCCGTCGGTCCGCACGAGCTGACGTCACTGGCCGAGGACGTCGAGGCGATGCGGCTGCGGATCGCGACCGAGCTCGGCCGGGCCGAGGCGATCGGCGCGGAACTGCGCGCCCGCGGCGAGGAGCTCGCCCGCTCCAACGACGATCTGCAGCAGTTCGCCTACGTCGCGTCGCACGACCTGTCCGAGCCGTTGCGCAAGGTCGCGAACTTCTGCCAGCTCCTCGAACGGCAGTACGGCCCGCAGCTCGACGATCGCGCCCGCCAGTACATCCACTTCGCCGTCGACGGGGCGAAGCGGATGCAGGTGCTCATCACCGACCTGCTCGCGCTCTCACGCGTCGGCCGCGGCACCGAGGGCTTCGAGCGGATCGACCTGGACGTGAAGCTCGACCAGGCGATCGCCAACCTGGGCGACAAGTTCACCGAGGCGGGTGCCGTGGTCGAGCGGCTGACGCCGCTGCCGACCGTCGACGGCGACCGGGCCCTGCTCGTGTCGCTGCTGGAGAACCTCGTCGGCAACGCGGTGAAGTACCGCCGCGAGGACGTCGCACCGGTGGTCCGGGTGTCGGCCGAGGTCGACCCGGACACCCGGGTCTGGACGATCACCGTGAGCGACAACGGCATCGGGATCGACGCCGAGTACGCCGAACGCATCTTCGCGGTGTTCCAGCGACTCCATCTGCGCGACCAGTACGGGGGCACCGGAATCGGCCTCGCGCTGTGCCGCAAGATCGTGGAGTTCCACGGCGGGCGTATCTGGCTCGCTGCCGTAGAGTCTGCTGACACTGCCAGTTCCGGGGCGACCTTCCGGTTCACGCTTCCGGAGGTACGCAATGCCAAACTCGGTGACGGAGCAACCGCGCTCGTCGCTGGACGTCCTGCTGGTCGAGGACGACCCGGGTGACGTCCTCATCGCCGAGGAGGCGTTGAAGGCGAGCAAGCTGCGTTCGCGCCTGACCGTCGTCCCGGACGGCATCGAGGCGCTGGCCTACCTGCGTCGAGAGAACGGCTACCAGGACGCCGAGCGCCCCGATCTGATCCTGCTCGACCTGAACCTGCCGCGAAAGAGCGGCCACGAGGTCCTGGCCGAGGTCAAGGAGGACCCGGAGCTGCGCCGGATCCCCGTCGTCGTGCTGACCACCTCGGGCGCGAGCGAGGACGTCGAGCGCAGCTACGACCTGCACGCGAACGTCTTCGTCACCAAGCCCGTCGACTTCGACCACTTCGCCGAGGTCGTGCGCGAGATCGACAGCTTCTTCCTCACCGTCGCCAAGCTGCCCGACGCCTGACCCGCCGCCCGCTCGTCGGCACCGTTCGTAGGAGTCCGGTGGGCGTCCGATGGGCCGTGTGTGTGCGTGCCGGCGCGCACGTGGGCCCGTCGTTAGAACCCCTGGTGCCGGGGGAATGGTGCTGCCATGACAGCGCGAGTAGGGACCATGTCCGTCGACGGAACGCCGATCTCCCAGGCCGATCTGGCCCGGATCGAGGCCGAGGAAGAGCTGCACGCGAAGCAGCGTCGCAGCGCGGTGCGGGTGATCGCAGCGTCCTCCCTCGACGCCGAGGACTGCCGCACGCTGCTCTCGATCCTGGGCCTGGACGACGCCACCGTGCGCGCCGCTCACGCCGAGCTGCAGCCGGTCGCGGCCGCCACCGCAGCGCCCAAGCGCGCACGCAAGCGCCGCGCCGCCTGACCCTCGCACCCCCTCCGCCGAGCGCAACCGGCCGCTGTCCCGGAGTCGTGCTCGGATAGATTTTCCGTCGTGCCCATTACCTCGCGCTCGGTGGTGGCGGACGGGCACACCATCGCCCTCACCGAGGCGGGGCCGGCCGACGCCCCGGTGATCGTCCTGCTGCACGGACTCGCCTCCGACAGCGGGACGTGGGACCGCGCCGTCGGCCCGCTCGCCGCGCACGGGCTGCACGTCTACGCCGTCGATCTGCTCGGCCACGGCGCCTCGGACAAACCCCGTCACGGCTACCTGCTCGACGACTTCGCCGCATCGTTGCGCGACCTGTTCCGCGTCCTGGGCATCGCCTCGGCCACCGTGTGCGGTCACTCCCTCGGCGGCGCGGTCGCGGTGCACTTCTGCTCGCAGCATCCCGACCTGGTCGACCGGCTCGTGCTGGTCTCGGCCGGCGGGCTCGGCCGCGAGGTGCACCCGGTGCTGCGCGCCGCCGCCCTGCCGGTCGCGCCGGCCGTCCTCCGACTCGTCACCCGCCCCGCCCTGCGGCGCCTCTACCGCAGCCCCGGGCTGCACCGGGCGTTGCGACTCACCCCGGACAACGTCGTCAACCTGCGTCGCGCCGGACGGGCGTTGGGGGACGCCGCCGGTCAGGCCGCCTTCTTCGCCGCGCTCCGCGGCGTGATCGAGCCCGGCGGCCAGCGCGGCAACTTCATGGACATGGGGACGCTCGCCGCCCACGTCCCGACGATGCTGGTCTGGAACGAGGGCGACCCGGTGATCCCGGTGCGGCACGCCCGCGCCGCGCACGAGCACCTGCCCGGCAGCCGGCTGCTGGTCTTCCCGAACCGTTCCCACGAGCCGCATCGCGCGTCGGCACAGCACTTCGCCGACGAGGTGGCGGCATTCGTCGCCGAGACCGATCCCGCTATGCGAGACGACCGTCCCTTATCTTGAGATAGCAGGTAGGGTCGGGCCGTGGCGGAGCGGCGGCGGTGGACGATCCTCGTGGTCGGCACGCTCGCGCAGGCCGCGACCTGCTCGTTCCTGTACGGGATCCCGATGCTCGTCCCGGCGCTGCGGGCCGAGGGCCTGAGCCTGTTCGAGGCGAGCCTGCTCGTGTCGGCGCCCATGGTGGGTCTGCTGCTGACGCTCATCGCCTGGGGCGCCGCCGCCGACCGCTACGGCGAGCACGTCGTCATCGTCACCGGCGTCGGCGCCTCCGCCGTCCTGCTGGCGTGCGCCGCCGTCGTGCCGGGGTCGGCCGGGCTCGCCGTGCTGCTCGCGCTGGCCGGCGCGTTCGGCGCGTCGGTCAACGCCGCCAGCGGCCGGGTGGTGATGGGCTGGTTCCCCGTCGCCGAACGCGGCCTGGCCATGGGCACCCGGCAGACCGCGCAGCCGCTCGGGGTCGCGATCGCCGCGCTCGCGCTGCCCACTCTCGGGCGGGAGCACGGCGCGCACCTGGCGCTGCTGTTCCCCGCGCTGGTCTGCGCGCTGACCGCCGCCGCGACCGCCCTGCTGGTCGCCGACCCGCCGCGGCCGGCCCCGGTCGAGGGTGTGCCCCCCGTCCGCTCGCCCTACCGGGGCTCGACCCACCTGCCCCGCGTCCACGTGTCGAGCGCGCTGCTCGTCGTCCCGCAGTTCGCGGTCGCGTCGTTCACGCTGATCTTCCTCGTCCACGAGCGACACTGGGACGCCGCCGCGGCGGGTCGGCTGGTGTTCGCCTTCCAGGTCGCGGGGGCGGCCGGCCGCATCGCGTCCGGGGTCTGGTCCGACCGCGTCGGCAGCCGGCTGCGCCCCATGCGCCAGCTCGCGGTGACGTCGGCGGCGCTGATGGTCGTCATCGCGCTCGGGGCGTGGTCCGGTCTGTGGTTCGTCGTCGCGGGGTTCGCCCTCGGTGCCGTCGTCACGGTCGCCGACAACGGCCTGGCCTACACCGCCGTCGCCGAGTTCGCCGGGCGCGAGTGGTCCGGACGCGCGCTCGGTGTGCAGAACACGGTCCAGAACGTCGCGGCCATCGCCACCGCGCCCGTGCTCGCCGCCGTCATCGGCGACTCGCGCTACGCCGTCGGCTTCGCCCTCGTCGCCGTCTTCCCGCTGCTCGCGATCCCGCTCACGCCGGTCCGCGCCGAGCGGCGGGCGGCCGACGAACAGGCTCGGAACGCGGAACGGGCCGCGCGATCGTGAGACCGCGCGGCCCGGGCCACGTGCGGAGGATATGGGATTTGAACCCATGAGGGGTTTCCCCCAACCCGCGTTCCAGGCGAGCGCCATAGGCCACTAGGCGAATCCTCCGCCGATCAGGATAGAAGACGGCGCAACGGGTCCGTCGCCCGGTGAGCGCACGAGCGTGCGCCGCGGCCCGTAGACTCGGCGCAGACCCCCCGTGTGGCGCTCACCCTGCGAACCTCCCCAGGGCCGGAAGGCAGCAAGGATAAGCAGGCTCTGGCGGGTGCGCGGGGGGTCCTCGCGTCCCCGTCCCGCGGCGCCGACGTCTTCGTGGTCACCGTGAGGTGGCGGGCAGGTCGACCACCACGACGGTGCCGTCGCCGAGGCGACTGTCGAGGTGGACCGAGCCGTGCTGGAGCTCGACGAGGTGCTTGACGCTGGCCAGTCCGAGGCCGGTGCCGCCGTCCTCGCTCGCAAGCTGCCCCCGGACGAACTCGGTGAAGATGACCGGGACGTCCTCGGGCGCGATGCCGCGGCCGTGGTCGGCGACCGTGAGGCGGGTGCGCAGGCCGTCGCCGGCGACGGTGACCTCGACGGGCGCCGCGGCGGGTGAGTACTTCACCGCGTTGCTGAGCAGGTTGGCCAGTACGCGGCGCATCGCGACCCGATCGGCCAGGGCGGTCGCACCGTCGTCGTCGACGTCGATCTCGCGGCCGGCGAAGAGATGGCCGTTGGCGGCCACGACCTCGCGCACGACGTCGCCGAGCGCGAGCGGCCGGACGTCGATCGACACCACGCCGGCCCGCAGCTTCGCGTAGTCGAAGAGGTTCGTGATCAGGTGCTCGAGGTGCGCGGCCTCGGTGGTGATGCGCTCGGCGAAGTGTGCGCGCTCCCCGGGCTCGGCCCTGGCGACGAGCGAGGCGTAGGCCGCGATGCTGTGCAACGGCTGCCGGATGTCGTGCGTGAGCGTCGCGAACAGCGAGGCCTGCAGCCGCTCGAGGCGGTGCTCCTCGGTGCGGTCGCGGGTGACCTCGGCGTAGCCGGTGAGCCGGCCCTCGTCGTCACGCAGCGCGGTGAGCACGACGTCGCCCCAGAACCGCGAGCCGTCCTTGCGTACCCGCCAGCCGGTGTGCTCGACGCGACCGGCCTGGCGGGCGCTCTCCAGTAGGTCGTAGGGCAGGCCGTTGCTCCGGTCGTCGGGTGTGTAGCAGACCGAGAAGTGCTGCCCGATCGCCTCGTCGGCGGTGTAGCCCTTGAGGTGCGCCGCCCCGGCGTTCCACGTCAGCACGACGCCGTTGGGGTCGAGGGCGACGATCGCGTAGTCGACGACCTGGGCGACGAGCATCCGCAGCTGCGATTCGCGCTCGACCAGCGCGTGCTCGGCGGTGCGGTCGCGGGTCACCTTGGCGTAGCCGGTGAGCACGCCGCTCTCGTCGTGCAGCGCGGTGATGACGACGTCGCCCCAGAAGCGGGTGCCGTCCTTGCGCAGTCGCCACCCGCTGTGGGCGACCCGGCCGTCGCGCTCGGCGCGCGTGAGCAGGGTGAGTGGGAGGTCGGCCTCGCGGTCGTCCACGGTGTAGAAGATCGAGAAGTGCCGCCCGACGGCCTCCTCGGTCGCGTAGCCCTTGAGCCGCTCGGCGCCGGCGTTCCAGCTGCGGATCGTCCCGGTGGTGTCCAGCGCGATGATCGCGTAGTCGACCACCTGCGACACCAGGTCGAGCGCCAGCTCGGTGCTCGCGTCCTGCGGGCCGAGGAGGGTCATGGTGGGAAGACTAGGGCCGCGCCCGCGGCCTCCCAAGCAACGACCGTGGCGGGGCGTCGTGGCGGGTCGTTAGGGTCGTCGCGTGACCAGCGCTGCGACCTCGACCGACCCGGCGACCACCGGGGACGCGACGGCCGCCACGGGCCCCGGCGACCGCGCCACGACGAACCTCGCCCTGTACCGCAAGTACCGCTCGTCGACCTTCGCCGAGGTGATCGGTCAGGAGCACGTCACCGAGCCGCTGCGCGCCGCGCTCGCGGCCGGCCGGATCAATCACGCCTACCTGTTCAGCGGTCCCCGCGGCTGCGGCAAGACCTCGAGCGCGCGCATCCTCGCCCGCAGCCTGAACTGCGCGCAGGGCCCCACGCCCGAACCCTGCGGGGTCTGCGACTCGTGCCGGGAACTCGCACCCAACGGGCCGGGGTCGATCGACGTCATCGAGATCGACGCGGCCAGCCACAACGGCGTCGAGGACGCCCGCGAGCTGCGTGAGCGCGCGTTCTTCGCGCCGGTGCGCGACCGCTACAAGGTCTACATCGTCGACGAGGCCCACATGGTCACGACGGCGGCGTTCAACGCCCTGCTCAAGCTCGTCGAGGAGCCACCGGACTTCCTCGTCTTCGTCTTCGCGACGACCGAGCCGGACAAGGTGCTCACGACGATCCGCTCGCGCACGCACCACTACCCGTTCCGGCTCATCCCGCCCGCGGCCCTGCGGGCCCACCTCGAGCAGATCACGCGGGCCGAGGGCATCGGCGTCGAGCCGGCCGTGCTGCCGCTCGTCGTCCGTGCCGGTGGCGGCTCGGCCCGCGACTCGCTGTCGATCCTCGACCAGCTGCTCGCGGGCGCCGGTGCCGAGGGCGTCACGTACACCCGGGCGGTCGCGCTGCTCGGCGTCACCGACGGCGCGCTGCTCGACGACATGGTCGACGCGCTGGCCGCGGGCGACGCGGCGGCGGTCTACGAGACCGTCGACCGCGTGGTCGAGGCGGGGCACGACCCGCGGCGGTTCTCCGTCGACCTGCTCGACCGGCTGCGCGACCTCATCCTGCTCGACGCGGTGCCCGACGCCGGCGAGCGCGGCCTCGTCGACGTTCCCGACGACCAGCTCGCGCACATGTCCGACCAGGCGCTGCGCCTCGGCGGCGCCGCGCTCACCCGCTTCGCCGAGATCGTCCACACGTCGCTCGTCGAGACGCGGGGGACGACCTCGCCCCGGCTCGCGCTGGAGCTGCTCTGCGCGCGGATGATGCTGCCCGACGCCGCGAGCGACTCGGCCGCCCTGCTGCAGCGCCTCGAGGCCCTGGAGCGCCGCATGACCGCCGGCGCGGCGGTCCCCGCAGGTGCCCGGCAGCCCGCACCGCAGCGGCTCGCGGCGCCGGTGCAGCCGGCCGAACGGCCCGACACGCCGCGTACGCCGCCCCCCGCGCCCGAGCCGTCCCGCGACCCGGACGCCCGCCGCGCGCACGCGCAGCAGCCCACCGCGTCGGTGCGCCCCGAGGTGGAGGAGCGTCCGGCGGCCACGGTCGAGGCCGCACCGTCGAGCCCGCCGTCGTCGTCGTCATCCCAGCCGGCCGCCGACGGCAGCGCCGCGACCGGCGCCGACACCGGCGCCGACGCCGACACCGGCGCCGCGGCCGGCGGGGCCGCTGCCGCCCCGGGAGCACTCGACTCGCACGCGCTGCGCCAGCTCTGGCCCGAAGTGCTCGAGGTCGTCAAGCAGACGAGCCGGCGCACCCGGGCCCTGCTCGACAACGCGCAGATCATCGACGTCCAGGGTGAGCAGCTGACGCTGTCGGCCCCGACGGCGCTCGCCAAGATGATCGCCGAGGACAGCAACACCGCGGTGTTGCGCGATGCGTTGGTCACGGTCGTGGGCGGCAGCTGGCGCATCGGCGTGGACGGCGCGAAGCCCGCGGCCGCCGCTCCGAGCAACCCGGCGCGCTCGGCCCCCGAGCCGGATCCGCGCGACGAGGACCCCGGCCCCGACGAACCCGGCCGCCCGGTGGCCGCCGATCCGGAGACCGAGGCGATGCGGCTGCTGCGCAGCGAACTCGGCGCGCGCCGCCTCGACAATCCTCAGTAGCCGCGCGGACCCGTCACGCGTCCGGGACGCTCAACGCTGCCGCAGGAAGGCGAGGATGCCGGCGGCGACGGCGCTGGCGATGCGGGCCCGGCCGGACTTCGAGGACAGCAGCGCGGCGTCGTCGGCGTTGCGCATGTTGCCGAGCTCGAGGAACGTCGTCGGCCGCCGGGCCAGGTTGAGCCCGGCGAGGTCGCTGCGGAAGTAGTAGCCGTCGTCGCCGATGTAGTTCGACGGCGTCAGCCCCGAGCCCGCCACGAGCGTCTTGTGGACGGCCCGGCCGAGCGCCACCGACTCCTGCGCGACCCGCCGGCTGGCGCCGTCCGGGCGGCGGCTGTCCTGGTTGACGTGGAAGCCGTGCCCCGAGGCCGGCGCGCCGTCGGCGTGGATCGACACGACGGCCGCGACGTTCGTGCGGTTGCCGACGGCGGCCCGCTCGTTCACGCACGGTCCGACGCCGATGTCGTTGGGGCGCGTCATCACGACGGTGACCCCCGCGGCCTGCAGGATGCGCCGCGTCCGCAGCGAGACGTCCCACGTGAACGCGTGCTCGGCGTACCCGGCGTTGGTGCTCGTACCCGTGGTGTCGCAGGCCTTGCGCTCGCCGTACCCGGCCGGGACCTGCTGGTCGATGTAACCGGTGTGCGAGGCGTTGCCGCCGTTGTGCCCCGGGTTGAGGACGACGACGCTGCCCCGCGGCGCCGGCTGCGGCGGCGCGGGCGCCCGGGTGCGGGTGGTGGGAGCGGCGGTGGCGGTCCGGGTGCTCGGGCGCGTCGTCGCCGGCGCCGAGGTGGTCGCCGAGGTGGTCGCCGAGCTGCTCGCCGACGACGAGGTGGCCACCGGGGGACGGGACGTGCTCGCCGCCGTGGTCGGCGCGGGTGGGGAGCTCGCCGACGTGCCGTCGGACGAGCTGCACGCCGTGACGGCGCACAGCGCGGTCGCCGACAGCAGCACGACCGGACGGGACACGCGACGCATCCGCCCACCCTCGCACGTCGGCACACACGCGCCGGCCAGCCGGGCCGGATACCCTGACAATTCGACACCGACCCAGCGGCGGGACGCCCAGCAGCGGGACGCCACCAGCAGACGCGGAGGACAGCGAACGTGAGCCAGCGTGGCGGAGGATTTCCCGGCGGCGGCGGCCAGCCGAACATGCAGCAGCTGATGAAGCAGGCGCAGCAGATGCAGGAGCAGCTGCAGTCCGCGCAGGCCGAGCTCGCGTCGGCGTCGGTCACCGGGACCGCCGGTGGCGGCCTGGTCACGGCCACGCTCACCGGCGCCGGCGAGCTGACCGCGCTCGAGATCGATCCGAAGGCCGTCGACCCCGAGGACGTCGAGACGCTGCAGGACCTCGTCGTCGCCGCGGTCCGCGACGCCCACCGAGCGGTGGGTGAGCTCGCGGCCGAGAAGATGGGTCCGCTCACCGGCGGCCTCGGCGGTGGCCTCGGCATCCCGGGCCTGTAGCGGTCCGCGTCCGTGTACGAAGGCGCCGTCCAGGACCTCATCGACGAGCTCGGCCGCTTGCCGGGCATCGGTCCGAAGAGCGCGCAGCGCATTGCCTTCCACCTGCTGGCCACCGAGCCGGCGGACGTCGAACGATTCGCGGGGACGCTGCTGCGGGTCAAGAACGAGGTCAAGTTCTGCTCGGTCTGCGGCAACGTGGCGCAGGCCGACGTCTGCCGCATCTGCAGTGACCCGCGCCGTGACCCCGCGGTCATCTGCGTCGTGGAGGAGCCCAAGGACGTCGTCGCCATCGAGCGGACCCGCGAGTTCCGCGGGCGCTACCACGTGCTGGGCGGTGCGATCAGTCCCATCGACGGCGTCGGGCCGGACGACCTGCGCATCCGTGAGCTGCTGGGCCGGCTGCGTGACGGCGTCGTCACCGAGCTGATCATCGCCACCGACCCCAACCTCGAGGGCGAGGCGACGGCGACCTACCTCGCCCGCATGCTGGCGCCGATGGGACTCACGGTCACGCGGCTGGCCAGCGGACTGCCCGTCGGCGGTGACCTCGAGTACGCCGACGAGGTCACGCTGGGGCGGGCGTTCTCCGGTCGGCGCCGGATCGAGTGACCGCGCGTGACGGCGAGTGACCCGGCGAGTGAACCGGCGAGTGACCCGGCGGCGGCCCCGGTGCCGACCGCGCCGCCGCGACGCCGCCGCGGGTTCTGGGCGGCCGTGCTGGCCGCCACCGCCCTGACGGCGGCGGGGGTGGCGGTCGCGGTGCACGGCTGGGTGGCCACCGACGGCCCGGCCGGTGCCGTCCGCGGGTACTTCGACGCCCTGAGCCGGGCCGACGCCGCCGCCGCGCTCGCCTACGGCGACATCCCGGCCGGACCACGGACGTTCCTCACCGGCGACGCGCTGCGGGCCGCGCAGCGCACCGCGGCGATCGAGGACGTCGACGTCCGCTCGAGCGAGCAGACCGGCGACCGCGCGCGCGTGCGGGTCGCCTACACGCTGGCGTTCGCGCGGCATCCGCTGCCCGTCACGGCCACCGTCGGCGTCCACCGCACCGGGGACGGCTGGCGGCTGGATCACGTCGCCGTGGCCACCCAGGTGCAGCTGGTCCAGGCCGGGGAGCGGGCGACGCTCGCCGGGGTCGCGGTGCCGGCCGGCACCACGCTGCTGTTCCCCGGCGCCGTGCCCGTCGCCTTCGACACGCCCTACCTGCGGGCCGACCCCGCGAACGACGACGTGCCCGTCGACGCCGGAGCGACCACGCAGGTGCTTGTCGACGTCACCGCCGCGGGCCGCACGGCCGCGGTCGCCGCCCTGCGTGCGGCGCTGGCGCGCTGCCTGCGCGCGGGCGCCGACCTGCGCTGCCCGTTGCCGACCGAGCGCTACGTGCCGGGCAGCCTGCGCGGAACGGTCAGCAGCGGCCTGTCCGGCACCGACGTCGACGTGGCCGCGAGCGACGCCGGGATGCTCGAGATCAAGACCACGGTCGCGGTGCGGGGCGGGTTCTCGCGCCTCGAGTTCGACAACACCGTGACGAAGCGCAGCGGCACCACCTTCCGGATGGCGGTGGCCGCGCACGCCTACGCGGTGCCGCCGTTGCGGCTGCAGTGGGACCGGCCGACGTGACCCGGCTGCGCACGCTCGCCGCGGTCGGAGCCGTGGTCGCCGCGACCCTGCTGGCGGCACCGCCCGCGGCGGCCGCCCCCGGCCCGTCCGGCGCGCCGGAGTACTACTTCGACGACTGGAACCTCTACGACCTGTGGGACGCCGGCGCGCGCGGGCAGGGCGTCACGATCGCCGAGATCGACACCGGCGTGAACGCCGACCTCGCCGAGCTGCGCGGACGCGTGGTGCGCGGCACCGACCTCGGCCGGCGCGGCGACGGGCGCGTGGACCGGGAGGTCAGCGCGTTCGGCCACGGCACCGCGATGGCGTCGATCATGGTCGCGCGGCCCGGCCTGCTCGGCATTACCGGCATCGCGCCCGACGCGCGGATCCTGCCGATCGCCGTCCCCCTCAACGGGACGACCGACGCGGCCAAGCCCGACCGGCTGGCCGACGCGATCCGCTACGGCGCCGACCACGACGCCAAGGTCATCAGCATGTCGCTCGGTGGCAAGCGCAGCGAGGGCTCGGACACCGAGTCGTGCCCCGACGAGGAGCAGGCCGCGGTCTTCCACGCGCTGAGCAAGGGCGCCGTCGTCCTCGCGTCGGTGGGCAACAGCGGGCCGAAGCGCAACGCCATCGAGGAGCCCGGGGTCTGCCTCGGCGTGGTGTCGGTGGGTGCCGTCGACGCTGCCGGTGACGTCGCCGACTTCTCGTCGCGGCAGCCCTACCTGACGCTGGTGGCGCCGGGCGTGCGGATCCCGTCGCTCGGCCGGGTGGCCGCGACCGCGTATTCCGGGGACGGCACGAGCCAGGCGACGGCGGTGGCGTCGGCGGTGGCGGCGCTCGTGTGGTCGCGCCATCCGACGCTGACGGCCCGCGCGATCGTCACCCGGCTGCTCGCCACCCTGGACACCCGCGGGGTACGCGGGCACAGCGAGGAGTACGGCTACGGCCGACTGGACGCGCGGCGTGCCGTCACCGCCGACGTCCCCGCCGACGCGGCCAACCCGGTCTACGACTCGGCCACCCCGTTCGTGCGGCGCGCGGCGGCGCTCGACCATCCGGCGTCGGTCCGCCCGCCCGTGCCCGTGACCGGGGCGCCGGGCTCGGGGCGGGCCGAGGTGGGGTCGGTGTCGCGGGTGGACCGGGAGGTCGTCCTCGGTGCCGTCGCGGCCGCCGTCGGTCTCGTCGCCCTACTCGTCCTGGCGGTGCTCGGGAGGCGTCGTCGGACCCGGCCGGCGGCGGCGCCCGCCGCCGGCCCGCGGCCGTGGCCCGCCCCGAGCGCGACGGACTGGTCGGACTGACCACCCGCCCCCGTGCGGAGGTCAGCCGTTGCGCCGCGCCGCCGAGCGGTTCACCGCACTGAGGACGGCGCGCAGCGACGCCTGGGTCGTCGACTCGCTGATGCCGACGCCCCAGAGCACCTCGTCGCTGCCGATCTCGATCTCGAGGTAGGCGGCCGCCTCGGCCTCGCGGCCGGCGGTGAGCGCGTGCTCGGCGTAGTCGAGCACCCGCACCGACAGCCCGCCGTAGCCGAGGTCGACGTCGGACAGCGCGTCGCAGAACGCCGACACCGGGCCGTTGCCGATCCCGCCGATCTCGTGCTCGACGCCGTTGACGCGGACGCGGGCGGTCAGCCGCTCGGTGCCACCCTCGGTCGTCGACTGCGTGTCGATCAGCTCCACCGGTCCGGTGCCGCTCAGGTACTCGGCCGAGAAGATCTGCCACATGAGCGCGCCGCCGACCTCGCCGCCCTCGCCGTCGGCGTGCTGCTGGATGACGTGGCTGAACTCGATCTGCAGCCGGCGAGGCAGGTCGAGCCTGTGGTCGCTCTTCATGATGTAGGCGACGCCGCCCTTGCCCGACTGCGAGTTCACCCGGATCACGGCCTCGTAGGACCGGCCGACGTCCTTCGGGTCGATCGGCAGGTAGGGAATGTGCCAGGGCAGCTCCTCGACCGGGCGGCCCGTCTCGGCCGCCTGTCGGGCGAGGTCGTCGAAGCCCTTCTTGATCGCGTCCTGGTGCGAGCCGGAGAACGAGGTGTAGACGAGGTCGCCGGCGTAGGGGTGCCGCTCGTGGACGCCGATGCGATTGCAGTACTCGGCGGTGCGGCGGATCTCGTCGATGTCGCTGAAGTCGATCATCGGGTCGATGCCCTGGCTGTAGAGGTTCAGCCCCAGCGTCACGAGATCGACGTTCCCGCTGCGCTCGCCGTTGCCGAACAGGCACCCCTCGATGCGCTGCGCACCGGCCAGCACAGCGAGCTCGGCGTCGGCGGTCGCCGTCCCCCGGTCGTTGTGGGTGTGGACGGACAGGCAGACGTGCTCGCGGCGCGAGAAGTGCCGGCTCATCCACTCGATCTGGTCGGCGTAGACGTTCGGCGTCGAACGCTCGACGGTGCAGGGGAGGTTGATGACGATCTCGCGCTCGTGGTCGGGCTGCCAGACGTCCATGACGCCCTCGCAGATCTCCAGCGAGAAGTCGAGCTCGGTGTCCATGAAGATCTCGGGCGAGTACTCCAGGCCGAACGCGGTGTCGGGCAGGTGGACGTCCGCGTACTTCATGATCGCCTGCACGCCGTCGACGGCGACCGCGCGGGTCTGCGCGCGGCCGTCTCCCTCGAAGCCGAAGACCACCTTGCGGAAGACGGGGGCGGCCGCGTTGTACATGTGCACGGTCGCGTTGCGCGCGCCGACGAGGGAGCGCACGGTGCGCTCGATGAGCTCCTCGCGCGCCTGCGTCAGCACCGAGATCCGGACGTCGTCGGGGATGCGGTCGCCCTCGATCAGGCTGCGGACGAAGTCGAAGTCGGTCTGGCTCGCGGCCGGGAAACCGACCTCGATCTCCTTGTAGCCCATGCGCACGAGCAGGTCGAACATCGCGTTCTTGCGGGCGTTGTTCATCGGGTCGATCAGCGCCTGGTTGCCGTCGCGCAGATCGGTCGACAGCCAGCGCGGGGCGATGGTGATGCTGCGCGTCGGCCACTGCCGGTCGGGCAGGTCGACGGCCGGGAAGGGTCGGTAACGGTGGCACGGCATGCCCGAGGGCTGCTGCGGCCGGGGGACGGTGGATCCGGCGGGACTCATGACTGCTCCTGGAGAAAGGACGGTGGAGCGGTCGGCGCAGCGGAGCGGCCCGCGACGAGGGGCCGACCGGAGAGTGTTACCGGGCCTCGCCGCGGCCGCGAAGAAGCAGCGCGCGCGTCATGGTGTGTCCAGGCTAACCCGACGTCCCGGGGCGGCCAACCCCGGGACGTCGGGAAGGCGTCAGCGAGCGTTCGTGATCCGCAGCTCTAGGACGCGCAGCGTCGAGCCGATCCGTACACCGATGTTCCAGTGGCGATGGCTGCGCAACCCGGGCTGCATCAGCACGCCGAGCGTCCACCGGTGGTGACCGCCGCGGCGCAGCGCGTGGTCGCGCACCCGCGGTCGGCCGGGTGCCACGGTCGCGTCGTAATACACCGGACGTGCGCCGCTCGACGTCACCACCAGCGTGTACACCCTGCCGGCCTTCACCTCGAATCGGCCGTGGTCGTAAGTGGCGCCGTCCAGGTAGCGCGTCAGGACGGTGTAGGAGCCCGACGCCGTCCGGGTGTTGCCGGCCCTGTCGGTCGCGGTGGCTCGGTAGTGCACCGTGCGTCCGGCGGCGATTGCGCTCGACCACGTCGACAGCCGGCAGGACGTGATGCCGGAGAGCGCATCCGAGCCGACGCAGCGCACCGACGGAGCGGTGCCGCGGTAGACGCCGCGATTGCGTGCTCCGCCGATCCCGACGGACGGTGCCGTGTGGTCGATGTCCACACCGACGACCACCGTCGCCGTCCCGCCGTCCTTCGCGACGATCGTGCGGGTCACCGTTCGCGCGGCGCCGTCGCCGGTGAATACGAGCGGACTCGGGCACGGGCGAGCCAGCGGTGCGCTGTTCGTGGTGCAGGTGAACGCGATCCGGACGGTGCCGCGGTACCAGCCGTGCTTCGTGCGCGCCGGCCTCCCGGTCACCGTGGCGGTGATCTTCGGGTCGGAACGGCTGGTCGAGTCCGACGACCCGGCGAAGTCGACGTCGCCCGCGTAGACCGCGGAGACCTGACTGGCCTTCCCGGTCGGGACGCGATGGGCGAGGCGGGCCGTGCCGGCCACGATCGGCGCGGTGCCGACGGACGTCCCGCCCACCGAGAACGTGACCGAGCCGCCCGGGGTCCCGGAACCCGGCGCGACGGCCGTGACAGCGGCGCTCAACGCGCTGCTGGTGATCGCCACCCGCGTGGTCGTGGCGGCCGGGCGCACGAAGAGGCTGGCCCCGCCGGACGACACGGCGTACCGGGTGGTGTCGTCCGGGATGAACGCCGCCCGGACGAGATGTGAGCCGGCGGCGAGGCGCGGGACGTCGAGCGTGAACGAACGTCCGGTGCTCGTCACCGTGACCGGGACGTCAGCGCCGAACTGGTCGTTGTCGACGAGCCACTTGAGGGTGCCTGTGGCCCCACCGGCGGCGAGGATCACCGTCGCG